>CADDZM010000006.1 GCA_902812345.1 Chloroflexota bacterium
AAGCAGGTAAACAAAAGGTGAAAATTTTAACTTTTTGGTTTTTAATGGAGACGAAAAGTTCCAGGTGAGAAATAAAATGCCCGGTAAGATTAACTAATCTTTTACCCCAATCAATCTTTACATTTACCCCGCTAACTTATAGTATTATTGGATCAAAGATGATTACAAAAGTAAAAGCAAGGAGCTTAACCCCGTTAAATGAACCTTTCAAACAACATATGAAAAGGAGAGGGGACAAATGACACAAGTAGCCACTATCTCTACCGGCACCGCCAACCTGGAAGCCCAGGGGTTGTCCAACCTGAAAAATATTTACTATAACCTTTCGACCCCGGCCCTCTATGAAGAGGCTATTAAAAGGGGCGAGGGCATTTTAAGCCACCTGGGGCCATTAGTGGTCCGCACCGGCCAGTACACCGGGCGCTCTCCCAACGATAAATTTATCGTGGATCAACCCGGCTCGCACGATAACGTCTGGTGGGGCAAGGTCAACCGACCCTTTGACCCGCGCCATTTTGATGAATTGCACCACCGCATGGCTTCCTACTTACAGTCTAAAGACGTATTTGTGCAGGATTGCTTTGCCGGGGCCGACCCGGCCTACCGCGTCCCGGTCCGAGTAATCACCCAGTACGCCTGGCACAGCCTTTTCGCCCGCAACATGTTCATCCAGGCCAAACCCGAAGAACTGGTCAATTTTACACCTGAAATAGTCGTAATGGATTGCCCCGGCTTCCACGCTTATCCCGAAGTGGACGGCACCAACTCGGATGTCTTCATCCTGGTTAATTTTGAGCAGAAGCTGATTTTAATCGGCGGTACCGAGTACGCCGGTGAAATCAAGAAGTCGGTCTTTACCGCGATGAACTACTACCTGACCTTTAAGGATGTGCTGCCAATGCATTGTTCGGCTAACATCGGTCCTAAAGGCGATACCACGATTTTCTTTGGCCTCTCCGGTACCGGCAAAACTACTCTTTCAGCCGACCCTACCCGCAAGCTGATCGGGGATGATGAACACGGCTGGAGTGATAGGGGCGTTTTCAACTTTGAAGGCGGCTGCTATGCCAAGGTTATCAAATTAAACCCGAGCGCCGAGCCGGAAATCTACGAGACTACCCGGCGTTTCGGTACCGTCCTGGAAAACGTAGGGATTGAGTCACAAAACCGGCGCCTTGACCTCGATGACGAGAGCCTGACCGAGAATACCCGCGCCGCCTACCCGATTACCCATATTTCAAACGCTTCCAGGGACGGTATGGGCGGCCTTCCTAAAAACGTTATTTTCCTCACCGCTGACGCTTTCGGAGTGCTGCCACCCATCTCGCGCCTGACCCCGGCCCAGTCCATGTACCACTTCATTTCGGGCTATACCGCTAAAATAGCCGGGACCGAGCGCGGCATCACCGAGCCAAAAGCCACCTTCAGCGCCTGTTTCGGAGCGCCCTTCATGTCGCGCCATCCCAGCGTTTACGCCGGGCTCCTGGGCCAGAAGATCGCCCGCGACAACGTGCGCTGCTGGCTCGTCAATACCGGCTGGAGCGGCGGCCCTTACGGCACCGGTTCGAGAATGAAAATCGCCTTCACCCGTGCTATGATTAACGCCGCCCTGGAAGGCGAATTGGATATGGATAACGTGGAGTACCGGACCGACCCGGTCTTCGGGCTGAAAGTGCCCACCTCTTGCCCCGGTGTGCCGGCCGAAACGCTTACCCCGCGCAGCACCTGGGCCGACCCGGTGGCCTACGATGCCCAGGCCAATAAACTAGCCAGGATGTTTATCGACAATTTCAAGGAGTTCGAGGACCAGGTTACCGCCAATATTAAAGCGGCCGGGCCGAAAGCCCTTTAATTCTTTCCTGGTAAATAAAGAAAAGCCTTCCCAGGTAGCCCCGGATGGGCTTTTCTTTTAAGAACAAGGCGGCTGATTTTATGGTTCAGTTGTTGGCGGAAAATCCACTCCTGCTGTTGTTTGTGGTAGCGGCCATAGGCTATGCCGTTGGGCAAATAAAGGTCGGTAACACCGGCCTGGGGGTGGCGGCGGTCCTGTTTGCCGGCCTGGGGATGGGCGCTCTAAGCCCGGACCTCAAGTTACCGGAAATAGTCTATCAGTTTGGCCTGGTCCTGTTCGTCTATACCATTGGCCTGAGCAGCGGTCCCAGTTTTCTGGCCGCTTTCAAGGACAAAGGGTGGCGCGATAACCTCCTGGTGGCCGGGCTTATCAGTCTGGCCTCGGCGCTTACTTTAGCGGCCCAGAGCCTTTTCCAGCTAAAACCAACCATGGCGGCCGGGGTGTTCGCGGGAAGTTTAACCAACACCCCGGCCCTGGCGGCAGTCCTGGAACGGCTAAAAAATAGCAATCCTTCCATGGGAAAACCGGCCCTGGACCAGTTGCTGGCCGAACCGGTAATCGGCTATTCGGTCAGCTATCCAATGGGGGTTATCGGCACGCTCCTGGCGATTTTCTCCTTGCAGCGCTTCTGGAAGATAGACTATGACAAGGAAGCCCTGGCCCACCCCGAACTGGGGGCGACCAATCAGACCTTGCTTAACCGGACTATCCACGTTACCCGGCCGGAAGTATGCGGTAAGCAGTTGCGGGATTTACTTAAGGTATCCGGCTGGGATGTAATCTTCGGACGCATCCGCCGCAAAGGGCAAACCGAACTGGCGGAAGGTGACAGCCAGCTTGCGCCGGGTGATTTGATAAGCGTAATCGGCACCGAACCGGAAGTGGCCCAGGTGGTCCAAAGTTTGGGTGAGCTAAGTGAAACGGGCCTGGAGCAGGACCGGAGTGAACTGGACTACCGCCGGGTTTTCGTGTCCAATCCCAACCTGGCCGGCCGCTCTCTCAAGGAGCTAAATCTGGCCCGGCGCTACGGCGCCCTTGTTACCCGGGTGCGCCGGGGCGACCAAGAGTTTTTACCTCACGGCAATACCCAACTTCAACTGGGAGACCGGGTGCGGGTAGTAACTCATCGTTCCCGGATAGGCTCAATCAGCGCCTTCTTTGGCGACTCCTACCAGCACCTGGCCGAAATAAATATTTTCACTTTCAGCCTGGGTATATCTCTGGGCATACTCGTTGGCTTAATTCCGATACCTTTACCGGGCGGACTTACCCTCAAAATGGGCATAGCGGGAGGACCGCTGGTAGTGGCCCTGGCGCTGGGTATCGTGGAACGAAGTGGAAAACTGGTCTGGAACCTGCCCTACAACGCCAACCTGACCTTGCGCCAGCTCGGCCTGATTTTATTCCTGGCCGGGGTCGGCACGCGAGCCGGTTATCCATTTATAACTACCATCACTCAGGGCAGCGGTCTTTACCTTTTTATTGCCGGTACCCTCATAACCGGTATAACGGTCCTGCTGGGGTTGTGGGTAGGTTATAAGCTCTTCAAAATCCCGATGGGTGTCCTGACCGGGATTGTCGCCGGGATGCAGACCCAACCCGCCGTACTGAGTTTTTCCCTGGAGCAGTCCCGCAACGATTTACCAAACCTCGGCTATGCCACTGTCTACCCGGCGGCGATTATTACTAAAATATTGCTGGCCCAGGTTCTGATTTTTATGCTTTATTAAGTTATTACCGTTTTCTTTAAAAAAGAGAATTGTTTTGGCTAACAAGAGCTTTTACTAAATATTCACCTGTTTTTACCCTGATGTTTATCAGGCGATGTTAAGGTGGACTTGAACAAGCTTCTAAATTTTATAAATGGGCAAGTCGCTCAAAGACAACGTAACCCCAGGCGGTCTTTGATTGACGCCAGGGGTAAGAAAATGGTTGATTTAACTACAGAGTACCTGGGTTTAGCTTTAAAAAATCCCCTCGTAGTCTCGGCCTCGCCCTTCTCCAAGCGGATTGACAGGGTTCGTAAGCTGGAACAAAACGGAGCGGCAGCGGTCGTAATGTACTCCCTTTTTGAGGAGCAAGTTTCCTATGAAACCTGTGAACTTAATCCTCACCTTTCTAATGACCCTCTAAATTATGACCAGGCTATCAGCTATTATCCTCATCTGGCCTATTACAACCTGAATCCTGACGAATATATCCAGCACCTTTATCTACTCAAGAAATCCGTTTCTATCCCGGTAATTGGCAGTATTAACGGCGTTTCCTCCGGCGGCTGGCTGGATTATGCCCAGCATATGGAACAGGCCGGGGCTGACGCTGTGGAAATCAACCTCTATTACCTCCCAACTAATACCGATTTTACCGGCGCCGACCTGGAAGAAACCTATATCCGGCTGGTAAAAAATGTAAAGGTCCGGCTAACTATTCCCTTTGCCGTAAAGCTGCATCCCAGCTTTAGCTCGCTACCAAACTTTTCCAAAAAAATTGTAGAGGCCGGGGCGAGGGGGTTAGTCTTTTTCAACCGTTTCTACCAGCCTGACTTTGACCTGGAAAAGTTAAAAGTGGTGCCAAGTCTCGATCTTAGTTCTTCCCAGGATTTGCGACTACCCCTGCGCTGGATTGCTATTCTATTTGGGCGCATTCCCGCCGATTTCGCCCTTTCGAGTGGGATACACTCCGGCCATGATGTCATAAAAGCCGTTATGGCAGGAGCCAGTGCGACCATGCTCACTTCCGAACTCTTGCAAAATGGCATAGACCGGCTTGGTCGCATCAAGGATGAGTTAGAGGACTGGTTAGACCAGCATAATTATAACTCCCTGGCAGAAATAAAAGGGATCATGAGCCAGAAGAATGTGGCGGAACCGGCTGCTTTCGAGAGAGCCTATTACCTCAAAATCCTCAATAACTACCAGTAGTTATTTTTCATTTATTAAAAAATAGTGTTAATTATTTTGCTAAATATTTGATTCCTTTTACCCTGATTTACACCTTTCTCGCTTATCGAGAGCCTTTTATAATAGGTGTTCAGGTAGGTTTTGAGTTCAAATCTGGTTTTAATTAACCTCTACACGGCAATATTCAGGGCTGTTTTAGCCTCCTCGGTCTGCTTCCACGCTACCACAATTCTTTTGGAGTGCTTTGGTTAAAATTGGACCGGAAGGTAACCAGGCTCGAGGGTAAACGTGCCCGGATTTTGCAAGGTTTCCGAGCACGAAAGCAAAGCGACCAGGTCTTCTGGGTAGTCCAGGTCAAAACCGAGGTTGGGCAGAGGGTAAATGATGGAGTGCAGTCCACGGTTATTCAGGAATATATTCCGGTACTTGAAAAAACTATTCTCCCCAAATACAAACTCGTAATTTAAAAGGCCCGGTGGGCGCAGCAGCAGGCAATTGGCGCCGCGACCTCGCCGGTCCGGACTTAGAATAGCTAAGGCCAGTTCCGGTTGCTTTTGAGCCTGGCGCAGCAAATTCGCCAGGTCTTCCCAGCGCAAGAACGGTAAATCGGAATGCAAAATCAAAAGGGTGGTAGGCGAATAGGTTTCGTTGCACCAGCGGGCCGCCCGGGTAAGTGCGGCATTCAGAGCCGAAGTCTGAGGATTGACGGCTGGTTCTTCCGGCAAAAAGACCCCGCCGTACTTCTGGGTCAGGCTCGACACCACCGGGTCACGGCTGATTGTCACGAAACCGGCGATAAGACCCTTTTTGAGCAGAAGGTTTAAAGTGCAAAGAGTGTGGTCGGCCATCTGGAAAGCCAGTTGGCGGCGCTGGGCAGTCGTCAGGACCGGTGAGAGGCGCGACTTGGCCTCTACCAGCGTTTTTACCGGCACAATCACCCACACTTTTTCGCCTGCCATTTCCCCGGATTCCTCTTATACGTTTAACGTCCTACGCCTCGTTAATACCCGTTACCCGGAAGCCCGTTTGGGCTTTATGGACCCGGTTCAGGCTGATGATTAACACAATCATTTCTTCCAGGTATTTAGCAATCCGTAATGGACCGGCTTCCACACCCTTCAAGCCGGGAATAGCGCTTGCCAGGTTTGCAACCTCAGACCGGGCTGCTTTGTCGTCACCTGCTACCAGAATATCTTCATCCAGGGGTTTGTCCAGGTTGCTGAGCAGGGCCGCGCTAACCGTGTGAAAGGCGGCGGTGACTTTCGCCTCGGGCAATTTCTCCTGGACCAGTTCGCCCACTGAATCGGCCGCGACCGGCCGCAACCCGGCTTTACCTCCTGCAAAGGTCAGCGGGTTAATCGTACTGATAACTATTTTGCCGCTGGTTTCGGCTTTAAGCTGCTCCAGGATACCCGTCAGGTGTTCGTAATGGACCGTTAAAATGACCATATCCGCTTCAGCGGCGGCTGATTTGTTATCGGAGCCGGAAAGGTCAAAATTTAGGCCGGGATGGGCGCTTTTAAGCTTTTCGACCGCCTGAACCGCGTTATCCTTTGAGCGAGAGCCGATGATTACTTTGTAACCGGCCTGGGTAAGCCGGAGGGCCAGGCCTGAACCAAGCTGGCCAGTGCCGCCCAATATTCCAATTACACCTGCCATTTTTTCTCCTAAATTTTAACTATACTTTCCCACTTCACTGCTTATAAACTTATTGGTAAAGGCGGTGACCGGGTCGAGTTTACCTGCCAGCAATTTTTGTCCGGTTAAAAACTTCACGGAAGCCTCCCATACTTGCGGGTCGCTGTAGCCAAAAGGTTGATCCTTCACATTATCGGCCACCATAAATCCGGCTGTAGCCTCCAAAACTTGCTTCTGTAACTCAGGGTCGGCTCCTTTAGCGTCCGGGGCTACCTTGATAGTTCTTTCAAAGGCCTCCTCGGGGTTGGCGAGGGTATCTTTAAGACCCCTGGTAACAGCCCGGACCATTTTCTTGACCAATGCCGGGTTAGAGGCAATTAAACTATCGCTGGTTATGAGGCCAATCGAAGCCAGGCTTGCCAGTTGGGAAACCTCAATTGTATTGATGTTCATTCCGGCTCTACGCAATTGAACGGGCTCGTTCATTGAAAAGACCACCGCCGCGTCCGCTTTACCCTGTTCCAATACCTCCCGCTGGGTGAAGCCGACCGACTGGACCTTAACATCAGCTTCGCTGAGATTACCGGCTGCCAATAGAACTTTAAGGCCGAGGTAATTGGAACCGTAGGGGCCGGGAATGGCGATGGTTTTGCCTTTCAGGTCGGCCGGTTTGGTAATATTACTCTCCTTGCGGGAAGCCAGGGCCACCGGGTATTTCTGATAAATAGAAGCGATAGTAGTAACCGGGATACCCTGGGCGCGCGCCTGCAAAACTTCGTCGCCGCTGGCCTGGGCGAACTGGATTTTGCCCTGCCCGACCACTGTCATAAGGTCGTTGATGGTTCCATACCGGATTTTTACATCGAGCCCTTCGGCGGCAAAATAACCCTTTTCCTGGGCTACATAAATATGAGCGAACTGCACATTAGGAATGTAACCCAGGGCCAGAATTACTTCTTGTTTCGAGTTAGCGTTGCCGGCATTAGCGGATGTTCCAACCGGGTTGGTAGTGGCCTGGGAGGTAGCAGGCGCGGCGCTATCGCCACAGGCCGCCAGCAAACCTGCCAGCAGGAGTACTGCCACCCCAAAGGTCAACAAGCGGCTGTATTTAAAATAAGCCATATTTTAAATTCCCTGAGAATAAGCGGTTTTGGATTACCGGGCCAGGTGCTAAGCCGCTGAGTGCTTTCTACTTTCTGGCGGCTACTTCAGGCAAAGCAATAATAGCAAAGCTGGTGACATAGCCACCAGCTTTACCCTCTGAACCTATTCCTGCACAGGTTATACCCCTACAGAAATAAAATACAGGACATTATTGAACTTTGTGGATTACTTCTTCCGCGAAAGTCTTGATGACCTGCGCCCGGTCGGTCGGGTTAATGGTATGAGGAATGATCGCAATCTGACCCAGGCGGTCAGTCTGCATCAGGCGTTTAACCTGCTCCCGGGCTTCTTCAGGTGTCCCGGCGATAGCAAATTTCTCAACCATTTCGTCCGGCACCAGCGAGCCGTGGCCCGTCCCGGCCACCATATGCTCGAAGTAGTCGTAGTGAGCGTAGATTTCCTTCTGGACGGCTTTGTCTTCCTCGGTCAACTCGAAAGGCAAGGGCCGCTTAAGCACCCGCGACACATGCGCTTTGACAGCGTTGCGGGCTGCTTTGCCGTCCTCGTTGAGGGAGCAAGGCGTCCAGCAGACCGCTTCAAAACCGCCCTGAGAGGTGGGGGCGTTCCAGTTCAAGGACCGGCCCGCTTCCTCGGCGCCCTGGGCAATCGTATCCAGGGCCGCGCCCAGGTAGTTTGGGTCTACCCCGGTCAGGACAATGGTGCCGTCGGCGATTTTGCCCGAAAGCTTGAGGATTTTAGGACCGCTGGCCGCCACGTAAACCGGTATATGCTGGCCTTTGGTAGCCCAGGTGATATGGCTCTTGAAGCCGCTTTCAAGCTCGACTTCTTCCCCGGCTACCAGACCCCGGAATTGCTGGACCTTCGTTTCCAACTCGGCCAGTTTGGCCGGTTTGAGGCCCAGGGTTTCCAGCGAGCTATCGCCCGTGCCGATGCCAAGCACTGCCCGGCCATCGGTCAACTCGGAAAGGGTCGCCATGGCGCTGGCAGTTACAGCCACATTTCGGGTAATCGGGTTGGTGACGCCGCTGCCCAGCCTTACCCGCCGGGTTGAAGCGCCTATCGCCCCGAAGTTAATATAAGCTTCCCGCCAGATCATCTGCGAGTCACCGATCCAGACGTTATCAAAGCCCAGGTCTTCGGCTAATCTGGCAAGCCCCACCATTTCTTTTGGAGATTGGGTTGGAAAAAGCCCTATTCCAAACCTGATTTTCTTCATGCTACTTGGCTCCCGGGACCAGATCCAGCTTCAAGACCTGTTCCTTCTTGTAGGTTTTGTCCACGTAATTATTCTTGACTAATGCGTCAAGGGCGAAATTAAACGCGTCTACGTCCAGGGCGCCGGTGTCGGGGAACATCGGCAGCAGGAAGTCGTAGGACTTGGCGGCCTCGTCCTGGGTAGCTTTAGTCCATTTCATCCCGATTTTAATAGCTTCGTCCCGGTTGGCCTTGTCTTTAAGCCAGAGAATCGCTTCGGACTGGGCTTTCAGGAAGCTCTTGACCAGGTTCGGGTTGTCGCGGACCAGTTTGCCCTGGGTCGCCACCACTTCGTGGTTGTACTTCTTAATAATGTCCTTCATATAAGCCAACCGGTTAAGACCCTGCGCTTCAGCTTTAAGGTCGGTCGGCGGGCTAAGCAAGGTTGCTACGGTCTGCTTGCTCACAACCGAGGCCAGGCGTTCGGCGTTACCGCCGGTCGGTAAAATAATAGTGTCGGTCATGGGTTTGAGGCCATTTTGTTCCAACGCGTAACGCATCTGGATTTCGGCGCTGGAAGCGTTGGCATAAATACCCACTTTCTTGCCGCCGCCCAGGTCCTTAATAGTCTTAATTTCCGGCAGGGACCACAGGGTATAAGGAGTCTGGTCGTTAATGGCCGAAACCAGCACCACATCCGCGCCCTGGGAGTTAGCGATTACCACTTCTTCCATGGCGGTAGCGATAAACATAGAGTCGCCGCTGGCGAGGGAGCGTACGATGGTCGAACCGGCCGCGACGAACTGGGTCGAAACGTCCATACCGTTCTTTTTGAAAATGTCTTTGTCAATCGCCACGAACCAGGGCAGGAAGTTCATGGTCGTGGAAGCAAAGGCGGTTTTGACCGGGATGAGGGCGCCGGTTGACGCCACCGTCGTAGCAGATGCGGCGGCAGTAGTTGCCCCGGCAGCGGCGGCAGCGGTAGTCGCACTGGCAGCGGCGGTGGTTGCACTGGCGGCGGCAGTGGTGGCGGCGGGCGCAGGGGTTGGGTTATCACCACAGGCAGCCAGTAGCGCTGCGCCACCCACGACTACTGCCGCGGTGCCGCCCACTTTAATAAAGCGGCGGCGTGAAAGATCTTTGCTCATTTATCTCCTCCAAATTATGGTTTGAAAAGCAGGTTGTGAATGTGTTCATAAATTATTAGTTCTCATAGCACAGATCAAAGGGGTCGTCCCTTCTCTAGCTGGCCTGAAACCTAATCTTTCCAGGGAGCCAGGCGTTTTTCAAGGACGGTCAAAACCCAGTTAAAAAATACCGCGAAGATGGCCAGCACCAGCAAGTTGGCAAAGAAGTTGGCCGTCCGGAACAGTTCGGCAGCCGAACGTAACGAGTAGCCAATCCCCTGGGTTGAGGCCAACAACTCCCCGATTACCACACCAATCAGGGCTTTACCGACAGCCAGGCGCAACCCGGCGATAATAAAAGGCACCGACGAAGGTATAATTACTTTCTGGAAAATCTGGAACTCGGACCCGCCAAAGGAACGAGCCGCTTTTATAAGGGAAGGGTCGGTCGTCTTAACTCCGGCGGCGGTGCTGATTACAATCGTGAAGAAAGCGAGCAAGAAAATAATCGCAATCTTGGAAGCGATACCGAGGCCGAACATAACGACCAGCAGCGGCACCAGGGCTACCAGCGGTAGAGCGTTCATGACCGCGATATAGGGGTCTAAAATCCATTCTAGCACTCGCCATTTACCAATCGCGAGGCCAAGCGGAATACCCAGCAGCGAGAGGGCAAAGCCCCCCAGGAATTCCAGGCCGCTCACGGCCAGGTCCGTTGCTAGCTGGCCTGACCCGATAATCTTAAATAGTTCCGGGATAAACTTGGAAGGCCAGCTAAGCACGAAGGAGTCAATCATCTTAAGCTGACCGGCCAGTTCCCACAGGCCGCCCACCACTAATATAGAAGCAATCCCAACAATGGTCGGCAACCACTCCTGCAGGTTGCGACCCAGGAAAGTCCTGGGCCGGGCCGAGGCCGTTACAACCGGTTTAGTAGTAATGATGGGTGGTGTTGTGCTGGACTCGGCCAGGGAGTCCGTTTGCTGATTCGCCAAAGAAATCCTCCTGCAATCAAAAGAAAGCTTGCCCTCAATTAACTTGCCTGGGTATCGTAAACTTTGTGCACTTCATTTTTAAGATGGTCCCAGACATGGGAGCGGTACTCAAAGTAGCGCGGCGAATTCTTTACTTCAAGTGTGCGTGGGTACGGTAAGTCTATTTTAAGCTCTTCAATAATCCGGCCGGGCCGGGCGCTCATCAAAAGCACCCTGGTAGACATATAAATCGCTTCATCAATCGAGTGGGTAATAAATAAGACGGTCTTGCCGGTGGCCTGCCAGATGCGAATAAGTTCTTCCTGCATAATCTCACGCATCTGGGCATCTACGGCCGCGAAAGGCTCGTCCATTAGCAGGATTTCCGGTTCATTGGTCAGCGCGCGGGCGATGGCGGCGCGCTGCTTCATTCCGCCCGACAACTGGTAGGGGAATTTGCGCTCGAAACCGCGCAGACCAACCATCCGAAGAGTATCAAGGGCTTTCTGGCGGAATGCGCCGGTCTTGCCGCGCAGTTCGGGGCCGAGCAAGACGTTACGGTTAACATCGCGCCAGGGCATCAGGGCAAAGTCCTGAAATACGACCGCCCGGTCAGGGGAAGGCCCGGTCACGCGCCGGTTATTAACGGTTACCGTGCCGGTAGTCGGTTTAAGCAGGCCGTCAATAAGCTGGATAAGAGTTGATTTCCCACAACCGCTCGGACCTACAATAGAAACAAATTCGCCCGGGTAAATATCGGCCGAGAGATTCGTAATGGCGTCCACCCGCTCTCCGTTGCGGGTCATATAAACCAGGCTGATGTCCTTTAACTGAATGTTTGGTTCCATCCTCAATCCTTATGTGTTATAGAAAATAACTCGCCGACCAGGGTAAATTGTCTCAGTTTTAAGTTTTTTTGTAAGTTTCTTTATTCGCAAGCTTAGCGAAATAATCGCGGTGGTTTTATAAGCCCGATCCGGGAAAGCCGGGCCAGGAGTTAAGAGTTATACTCAATTAACTCCTGGTGAGCAGTTGCGGCTATTCCCTTCGGGTTTGAATTATCCGGTTAATAAATCGTCTCCTGTAAAAACGTAACTTGCCAGTCATTATATATAATCACTCATAACCTGTCAAGAGGTTATATTTACCTGGATATTGACAAGGTTAAATAATGCCTATATAATCCGTTTTAGAGCCAGATTATATATAATCTACTCGCCCGGTATATATAATCTCCAAAAAGAACAGGTCACACAACAATGAGCAGCGATAACGCCAGTAACCAATCAAAACAAGAAATAGTCGTTTCCAATCTGCGTCAGGAAATTTTGCAAGGCATTTTAAAACCGGGGCAGCGCCTTACCCAGGACGAGATAGCCAAGCGTTTTGGCATTAGCTGGACTCCGGTGCGGGAAGCCCTGCGCCAGTTGGAGGCTGAAGGCTGGGTCCAGATAAAAAATAACCAGGGCGCGGTTGTCGCGCCGTTATCCCTGCAAGACTTTAACGAGATATACCAGTTCCGGCTGCTCATTCAACCGGAAGCGGTTCGCCTGAGCGTTGAACGCATGGAAGAGGCTACCCTGGCCCGGCTCGAAGCTATCTACCACCGGCAAACCGGCCTGGACCTGAATAACCTGGAAGAGCGCGAGATTTTCTTAAAATTATCCCACGACTTCTACGTGACCTTTTACCAGGCTTCGCACAATAAGCGCCTGGCAACCCAGGTCGTCCTTTTGCGGGAAGCGGCAGACCGCTATGTGCGGGCTTCTTTCAAAGTGCCGACCGAAGCCAAACGGCATCTCGAAGTCCAACGGCAAATCCTGGAATTATGCCTTTTAAAGGATGGCTCGGCGGCGGCGGAAGTTATGCGCGCGGCATTGATTAAGGTGAGGTCGCTGGTGAATTCGATCCTATCAAGTCAAAAAGAAATGGTAAACGAGCCGGGCAAGCCGGACTTAACGATAAAGAAAAATGGGAAAAATTCTCAAGATAATCTGCTCGAACTAACTTTACCGATGATTTGATAATTCATCAATTAACGCTCCTTTTTGTTGCCGTTACCCACCCTTACGGGTGCAGTTATCATACCGGTTTTAATTTAGCCCGTCAAACCGGGGGCTAAAGTCTATTAGTTTTCCTGATTTCATTAAATAAAGCCTGATTTCAGGAGCTACGAGGTTTAGAATGCAGAATGGAAACAGCAATCCCGGGCTGTTAGGGGCCAGGGTTAAACGGGTGGAAGACCCGCGTTACATTAAAGGTCTGGCTCACTACATTGACGATTTAAACTTCCCCGGCCAGCTTTACGCTTCTTTCGTTCGAAGCATGTATCCGCATGCCACGATTACCGGCGTTTCAACCGAGCAAGCCCGCGAGGCCGAAGGAGTCAAACTGGCCTGGACCGGCCAGGATGTCTCCGCCAAAGCTACGCCTATCCAATCCAGCATCAAAGGAGGGTTCAAACCAACCGACTACCCGCTGCTGGCCCATGATAAAGTGCGTTTCGTAGGTGAACCGGTGGCGGTGGTTGTAACCGAAACCCGTTATCAGGCCACCGATGCGGCCGGTCTTATCCAAATAGATTACGAATCACTTGAGCCGGTCACGGACGCTGTGCAAGCCCTTTCTCCCCGCAATAAACAGGCCATTTTGCACCAGGGTTTAGACAATAATATTTTATTCGAGGCTGCCATGCAGACTCCTGAAATTGATGAAGCTTTTAATGAAGCTCACTACGTCTTAAAAGACCGCTTCAAGACGGGCCGGGTTACAGGCGCGCCCATCGAAAACCGGGGCTGTATAGCCGTCTTCGACCCTGGCACCGAGGATTTAACCCTGTACACTTCGACCCAGATACCCCACCTGGTCCGCACCGGCCTGGCTGATATTCTGCACTACCCTGAAAATAAAATTCGGGTTATCGCCCCGGACGTGGGCGGCGGCTTTGGCCTTAAAGCCCATCTTTTCCCGGAGGAAGCGGTGGTCTGCCTGCTTGCCATGCAGCTAAAGCGACCGGTGAAATGGATTGAAACCCGCAGCGAAAATCTATCGGCTTCGACCCACTCGCGCGGGCAAGCCCTCGATATTGAAATGGCCTTTAACGCCGACGGAACTATCCGGGGTTTAAAAGCCCAAATCGTGGTGGACGTGGGAGCCTACTCGGTCTACCCCTGGAGCGCGGCCCTCGAACCGGCCCAGACCGCCCGCCTTTTGACCGGTCCTTATAAAATCGAGCAGTATGCCTACAAAGCTTACGGGGTTGCCACTAACAAATGCCCGACCGGGCCGTACCGGGGAGTTTCTCGCCCGTCCTGTAACCTGGCGATGGAACGCGCCCTGAATATTGCCGCCGCCCACCTGGGTCTCGACCAGGCTGAAATCCGCCGCCGCAACCTGGTTAAAAATGAGGAGTTTCCTTATAAAAACGTGGTTGGGCTGAAATTTGACCCCGGCAGTTATATCGAATCGCTGGAAAAAGCCCTGGCAATGGCCGGCTTCGAATGTTTCAAGCAAAAACAGGCCGAGGCTCGCCAGCAGGGCCGCTACATTGGCCTGGGCATCTCCTGCTATAACGAAATGACCGCCCAGGGTAACGAAAGCTACCGCAGCCGGGGTATGGAAGCCATGAGCGGGTACGAACCGTCCACGGTCCGGGTAGACCCTTCCGGCAAAGTCATCGTCATGGTCGGAGTATCGCCGCACGGCCAGAGTCACGAAACCACTTTCGCCCAGGTGGTCGCCCACGAACTGAAACTGCCCTTGAGCGATGTAAAAGTGGCCCACAGCGATACGAGCATTTCGCCTTACGGCATGGGCACTTTTAGCAGCCGCAGCGCGGTAATCGCGGGCGGCGCCTGTATCGAAGCCGCCACTAAAATCCGCGAGAAGGCTAAAAAGATTGCCGGGCACCTCCTGGAAGCCACCGCCGAGGACATTATCCTTGACGAAAACAACCACTTTCACGTAAAGGGGGTTTCCGCGCCTTACCTGACCTTGCGCGATATTTCTCGCACCGCGCACCTGGCCGCTTACAAACTGCCGCCCGATATGGACCCCGGCCTGGAAGCGACCGGCTATTTCGCCTCTCCCCCGGCGACCTTCTCAAACGCGACTCATATCGCCAAGGTCGAGGTAGACCCTGCTTCCGGTGACGTCAAAATCCTGGATTATGTGGTGGTCGAGGACTGCGGCAAGATGATTAACCCGATGGTAGTGGACGGGCAAATTGAGGGCGGGGTGGCCCAGGGCATCGGCGAGGCTTTGACGGAAGCCCTCGAATACGATAAACACGGCCAGCTTATAACCGGCACCTTTATGGATTACGGCATTCCGACCTCAAATGATATCCCAAATATCCGCATAGCCCACCTTGAAACGCCTTCACCCTGGACCAGGGGCGGCATGAAGGGTATGGGCGAAGGCGGCACCATTTCGCCGGGCGCGGCCATTGCCAACGCTGTTACGGACGCTTTATCACCCTTCGGGCTGGACTTCAACGAAATTCCGATAACGCCCCACCTGGTCTTTAACCGGCTTCAAACCAGCCTTAGTACAAAGGAGAAGTAATCAAGTATGCCCTCTCTATTGATTCATAACATTGGAGCCATCGCTACCGGAGACCTGGCCGAGCCTTTGCGGAACGAAACAACCCTCTACGTTGAAGACGGCCTGATTAAAGAAATCGGCACCTCGCGAGAAACAGCCGACACCGTTATTGATGCGCAGGGTCTGACCCTGACGCCCGGCCTGATTGACGGTCACGTCCACCCGGTCTTTGGCGAATTTACCCCGACCCAGAACTCGGTCGGCTGGCAGCGTTTTTACATGCACGGCGGCACTACCAGCATGATTTCAGCCGGGGAACTGCACGTGCCGGGCCTGCCGCTAGACCCGCCCGACCCTAAGACCTTTAAGTATTTGGCGGTCCTTTCACTGCGCTGCAATTCAAAAGCGCAGGTCTACGGCCCTAAAATGACTACCGGCACGCTGCTGCTGGCTCCCGGTTTGAAGGAAGCCGACTTTGCCGAAGTGGCCGCCGAAGGGTCCAGATGTGTCAAATTCATTTTCTATCCCCTGATGGCGCCCTGGGATGAAGCCCTCCAGTATGTCGAGTGGGCGCACAAGTACGGCCTGACCGTGAAACTGCACTCCGGCGGGGTTTCGCGCTCCGGTTCCAGCCGCCCGGCCGGTTCGGAAGTAGTTTTGCGGCTCAAGCCCGACGTGGTAGCGCACATTTCCGGCGGCCCGATTCCCATGCCTAAAGAGGAAATGGAACAAATTGTGGCCAATAGCAAGTCTTTCATGGAAATCTGTACTTCCGGTAATTACCTGCGGACGGTTGAGTTAATCGAGATGGCGAAGCGTTATAACGCGCTTGACCGGGTGGTGATGGGCACCGATACCCCAGGCGGCACCGGGATTCAGCCGCGCGGGATGCTACGGAACATGTGTTTAATATCAGCCCTTGGCAAAATCGCCCCGGAACAGGCTATCGCTATCGCAACCGGCAACACCGCCAGGGCGCACAACCTGCCGCAAGGAATTATCGCGGTAGACCGCCCCGCCGACTTAATTCTGATGGGCGCTATTCGCGGCTCGGTGGCCCGCACCGCTCTCGAATCCATCAGCGTAGGAGACCTGCCCGGTATTTCAACGGTTGTGGTGGATGGACAGGTCGTGATTAAAGACCGGAGCGAGCAGACGCCGCCGCCAAGCAGCCTGGCTAAAACTACTCACGTTCACTTCTGCGGCGACTAAACCTGCTGCAATAGAATTTTAGGACAGCCCGGGATGCGCTCCCGCTAACAAATAAAATGGCCTGAAAGGACGGCTATAGACCAACATGACTTTCACTAAACTTTCAAGTGAACGGCAGGCTACCCTCGACGCCGTGCTGGATGGCCTGATGGGCCGCTACCTGGAACGGGTGCCAGACGTGGGCAACATCGTTAAGGCCATGCAGACCCAGGGTATTATATGCGACCGGCACGATATCGAAAACGACCATATTGCCTTTCGGACTCTGGGCGTTAAACGCCTGGGGATTGCTTCGCTTGAAAAAATATTTTTGCATTACGGCTACGAACGGCGCGACCACTATACTTTCCTGGAAAAAAAACTGGAAGCGCACTGGTATCACCCGCCCCGGCCAACCCTGCCCCGCATTTTCATCAGCGAACTGCGGGTGGGCGACCTTTCCGAACGCTCCCGGCAAATTCTGCTTTCCTATACCAATGAAGTAACCTCGGACCCGGTAGACGCTCTTGACCTGGATGACGCCCGGCAGGTGGACATTTTCCTGCACAAAGCTTTGTGGCGGATGCCCGGTTGGGAAGATTATCAGGCACTGGCAGCCGAGAGCGAGTACGCGGCCTGGGTGATTTACAACCGCTATTACCTCAACCATTTCACAATTTCGGTCCACAACCTGCCCCAGGGCTATAATACGGTGGCCTCCTTCAACGAGTTTTTGGAAAAGCACGGTTTTACCCTGAACACGGCCGGTGGCAAAATCAAGGTTAGCGGGGACGGTAAACTGTTGCAAAGTTCAACCGTGGCCGAAATGGTAAGGGCGGAATTTGCCGGGGGCGACCGCCATAAGATAGCCGGTTCTTATGTCGAGTTTGCCGAGCGCAGGCCGATTGTGGAGGGAGCGGCGCTTGTCCCTGGCTCGTACAGCCGCGACCAACTCCGGGACGGTTTTGAAGCGGCCAACGCCGATAAAATTTTTGAAAGCACCTATAGCGCCCAGACCGGCCAGAAGCGGTAAATACAGCAATAAATGGAAATTGAGCAACGAATAATAGATGATTGCGTGCGGTGCGGGCTTTGCCTGGCTTCCTGCCCGACCTATGTCATCAAAGGGATTGAAACCAGTTCCCCAAGGGGGCGGATTGCCCTCTTGAACGCCGTCAACAAGGGCAAGTTAAAGCGGCTCGACCAGGGTGTGGTGGACCAGGTGTATGAATGCCTGGACTGCCGGGCCTGCGAAGCGGTCTGTCCGAGCGGGGTCGAGTACGGCAAACTGGTGGAGGCGGCCCGAAGCCAGATTGAAACCGCCCGCGAACCGGACTACGCCCTGGTTAAACGGCTGGTGCGGCTGGTGACTTTGCAGGGACTTTTCGCCCACAAACCCCTTTTTTATGCTTTCGCGGCCCTGCTGGTTGCTTACCAGCGCAGCGGTTTGCAATGGCTGGCCCGCCACAGCGGCCTGTTAAAGCTGTTAAGGCTCTCGGAAATGGAGTCAATGCTGCCGCCGGTCGAGTGGCCTTTTGTGAAAACCGGGCAAGAACGCTGGCAGGCGGCCGGGAAAGAGCGCCACCGGGTAAACCTCTTTGCCGGGTGCATAATGAGCACGGCTTTTGCCGAGGTTGACCGGGCTACCGGGCGGGTGCTGGCCCGTAACGGGATAACGGTGGATACTCCGGCGGGGCAGTGGTGCTGCGGCGCCCTGCATATTCATTCCGGCGACGAAGAAGGGGCTAAACGGCTGGCCCGGCAAAATATAGCCGCCTTTGAAAAAAGCGGGGCGGAGTTTACAATCGTATTGGTAAGAGCGCCGAGGAAAACGAAAAGCTGTGGGAAGCTCGCCGGGCCGTTTCGCCCTCGCTGGCCCGCTTGCGGCCTGACAAGTTGGGTGAAGATATTTCGGTGCCGCGCAGCGCCCTGCCCCAGGTTGTACGGGAAATCGGTGAAATATCCCGGCGTTACAACCTGCCAATCCCGGCCTTCGGCCACGCCGGGGACGGCAACTTGCACCCAAATATTTTATGCGACCGGAGCGACCCTGCTGAAATGGAGCGGGTGCGCGGGGCCGCCGCCAAAATCTTTCGGATGGCAGTCCGGTTGGGCGGCACTCTATCAGGCGAACACGGTATCGGGCTGCTTAAAAAAGAGTTTGTGGAAGAAGCTCTTGGGGCGGAACAACTTGCTTTTATGCGGCGAATGCGCGAGTATTTCGACCCGAACGGCATCCTTAACCCCGGCAAGCTTTTCCCGACCGGCCAGAGTAGCTGGTAAAAAAAGAGGCCCGGGCCGCTATTTATTCCTGGCAATTCAAACTACAGTTCTTAAGGGGTCATTAAGACCCCTATACGGACCCCGGCGTTGCTGGCCGGTGCAAGCCAGGAGAATATCAGGCCGGGTTTGCGCCGGCTAGGCCTTGAAGTATTTTTCCAGGTTAACTATTTTGCGCTGCCCGGCCTGTCGCGGCGCGGCGTTTTCAATGGTAGGCGCCGTTTCCCCGGCCTCCACCATCTTTCGAATAAGCCGCTCTTTCAAGTCGTCCGACACTTCCCGGTAAGATTCCATCCCGGCCAGATTGGTCAGTTCGTGCGGGTCCGCCATTATGTCGTAAAGCATTTCTTCCCGGTAGAAATCTGAACTCGGCACCTTATTACCATCCAGGCCCGGCGCGGAAACAATATATTTCCAGCGTTTCGTCCGAATAGTCCGGCCCACCTGGGACTCGCTGACCTGCACAAACACTTCTTCCGGCCAGTCTTCCATCAGGTCGCGGTCCAGCGGAGTAACCGCCCGGCCCGGCATTTCAGCCGGTACCGGCAGCCCTGCCGCCGTGAGTAAGGTCGGTAAAATATCTACATGACTCACCATCTGCTGGACCTGCCCACCCCCCATAAAACCAGGGCCGCTTAAAGCAGCCGGGATACGGATGGAGGCTTCATGGCCGGAGCGTTTATATTCCGAGTTGCGGGTTTTGAAGTGGTTGCCGTGGTCGGAGGTAAAAAGGACAATCGTGTTATCCAGGATACCCAGGCTTTTGAGCGCGTCAAGCATCCGGCCCAGGGCTTCGTCCAGCCGTTTAACCATGCCAAAATACCCGCCGATATTACCGTAAACGCTCGCGCCGCCCAGGGCCGCCAAATCCCCTGGAACCCACCGCCCTTCGTACCGCTCGCGGTAACCTTCCGGGGCCGGGTAATCATCCTGGTTATTCTGGTGGTGCGGCTCTAAAAAGGATAAATAAAGGTAAAATGGCCCCTGCCGGTGGCCGCCAATATAGCGAATGGCGGCATCAGTCACGGCGTCCACCCGGTAGCCGGGCAAGCTTACGGGTTGGCCTTCGTTGTCGAACATTACGGTATGATAGGGCTGGGAAGTAAATTCCAGGACGTTGGAAGCCAGCCAGTATTCGTAGCCGCCCCGCTGGTGTGCCGGCACCGGCCCTTCCCCGTCAATCATATCGTCGGCCAGGTGCCATTTGCCGATATAAGCGGTCTGGTAGCCGCCTTCTTTAAAGAAATGGGCGAGGGTCTTCTGGTTTTGAGGCAGGGCAATCGCATTTTTCCAGACCCCATTGGCGGTCGGGTAAAGGCCGGTCTGAATAGCCGCGCGGGCCGGGCCGCAGACCGGTTGGTTGGTAAACATATAGTTCAGGTGAGTGCCGCGCTGGGCCATGCGGTCGAAGTTGGGCATTAAATCGAGCGGGTTACCGTGCAGCCCGCTGGTATCCCAGCGCTGCTGGTCGGTGAAAAACACTATGACATTAGGTTGGCCCTGATTTGTATTTAAGTCTGCCAATTTACTTTGCTTTCCGTTTGAAAGGTTGATTTAAAATTTGTGGCAGGCCGGGCGAGTTAATATTCCCTTTTGCCCGGCCTTTCCGCTCTATTTTAACCCGGTTAGAGCGATACCCTCTACAAAGTAGCGCTGCGTAAACAGGAACAAAAGCAGTATCGGAATGAAAAGGACCGTCGAACCGGCGGCCATATATTGCCACTGGTTGTAATACTCCTGGTTGAACAGGGTGAGGCCGGTGGTCATGGTCCGCATTTCGGTGGTATTTACCACAATCAGGGGCCACAGAAATTCATCCCAATGGGTCACGAAAGTGAAAAGGCCGAGCGTTGCCAGGGCCGGTTTAATCTGCGGCAGGATAATGCGGGCATAAATGCCGAACTCCGAACTGCCGTCAATGCGGGCCGCGTCAATCAGCTCGAAAGGTAGCGGCTGAATAAACTGGCGCATCAGGAAAATGCCGTACGCGCTCATCAGAAAAGGTGTTATCAAACCCTGGTAAGTATTTAACCAGCCAATCCCGGCCATCATGGTATAGAGCGGAATCATCCTGACGAAGAAAGGAATCATTAAAGTTCCTAACATTAGCAGGAAAAGGACGTTTTTGAAGCGGAACTGGAACTTGGCAAAGACATACCCGGCCAGCGGGTCGAAGAACAGGTGCGACAATGTTATGACCCCGGCCACGATGGCGCTATTCACGAAAAAGCGGGCAAAGGGCGCTTTCTGCCAGATGTCCAGGTAATTGGTGAACTGGGGGTCGGTCGGGATAATAACCGGTTCCCCGGCAAAGGTCTGGGCCTCGGTCTGCAGCGATAGACAAAGCATGTAAATGAACGGCATGACTGCCAGCAAGGCCAGGATAGCCAGGATAAAATAGGTTAGCGGCTTTGCGCCAGGGAAAAGATTTTCACTTTCCTTAAACATTTAATATTCCACTCCATTTCTGTTTATCCGCAACTGGACAAAAGTCAGCAGCAGGATTGCCAGGAACATTAAAAAGGTTAAGGCTGAAGCATAAGCAAATTTGCTCTCGCTGAAAGCGACATTAAAGACGTGGAAGACGTATAAGCGGGTAGACTCGGCAGGGCCGCCATTAGTTATGATAAATGCCTGGGTGAAAGCCTGCAAGCTGCTAATTACGCTGATGATTGAAACAAAAAGAGTGGTCGGGGCAAGTAAAGGAATGGTGATAAGGCGGAAGCGGGCCAAGGTGCCGGCCCCATCAATTTTGGCTGCTTCCTGGTAAAGCGCCGGAATGCCCTGCAACCCGGCCAGGAACAGCACCATATTGTAGCCCATCGCCTGCCAGACCGTGATACCGACCAGCGCCCAGATGGCCGCCTGGTAGTTACTCAACCAATCCTGGGTCGGCAAGTTAAGCGTCATTAGAACTTTGTTAAGAATACCAATCAGCGGGTCCAGGATGTTGCGCCACATCAGACCCACGATGACGGCGCTGGTCATGTAAGGAATGAGCAGGATGGTTCTTAGAAAGGTCCGGCCCCGGAAAGACTGATTAAGCAGCAGCGCCAGGAAAAGGCCAAAAATCATGCTGAAAATGGTCACGCTGACCGAGAAAACCAACGTCAGGACGAATGAGTTTAGCGAACGCTGGTCCTCGAAAGCCTTAATATAATTTTCGAAGCCGACAAACGCATTCCCAACATCATCGCTATGCAGGCTGGACCACAATTCAATAACGATTGGGATAAAGAAAAACAACGTGAAATAAATGAATGCCGGTATGAGAAAGATATAGGCTATGATTGCCTGGCGGCTTGCCAGGCCCATCGGCACCCTTCTTACCGCACCGCTATTGTCTTTCGACACGACAACCTTCATGAATACCCGCCTCCCGGACTGGTAAATCTTTTTACTGACCGGCCAGAATTTTGTTACCGTTGGTCACGAACTCTTTCAAAGCATCTATGGCCGGAGTATTTTTGTAAATAACATCCTGGTACTTCTTATTGTATAGCGGCTGAATCTGGGTCAACTTGCCGGTAAAAGCCTGGCTCTACCTGGCGTATGATATCCCCCTGTGAAATCGGGTTAACCTGTACCATAGGGTTCTAGCCCCGGTGGCAATATGTGTTAATGGCAGATACCCTTCACACTACCCAGCTTTTTCAGGAATTATTGATTCGATTAAATAAAATGCCCGGTTTCTAAAATTTCTTGCTGAAACTTTTTCTAAATTTTTCTTTCAGGAGTTAAGAAGTAACGGAAAGAACCTTATATAATCCATTCAACGAATACTTTAGCATACAAATATCCCAAAATCAATAACAAGTTTTCCAGGCAACCGAGTTGTAAAGAAATTCTAAAAATACCAGAACAACGGGGAGGGAGCAAGCCCTTCTGCTGGTTAAACGGAATATATAGCTGTTGTACTTAGGGAAAATAACCTTTTTGGCCCTCTTTCTGCAACCTTTTTTTGATGGTGCTTTATTTTTATAAAAAAGGCTTTTGAGGTAGTGTGGCAGGGGTGGTTCTTGGGTAATTAAGGTGCACCGTTAATATTCTGGATACAGTTGCCGATGTCATAACAAATAACTCGTGACTTTCGCTTGAAGCTGAAAAGCCTTCGGGAGTCCAGGAAATCAAACTCAAAGTAATTGTTTCAAGCGAAAGTCCAATAATTGTAAGGTTGCTTTAATGCTAAATAACAATTTAATTCCCGCCGTTTCAGTTTTAATGCCTACTTTCAAACAAGCTGCCTTTATTCGCCGCGCCCTGGAAAGCCTGAGGTCTCAGACTTTTCAGGACTGGGAATTAATTGTGGTTGATGATGGTTCCCCCGATGAGACCGGGCAAATAATTGAAAGTTATCTGAGTGATAACCGGATTCATTATCACAGGCTGCCAAAAAACCAGGGTCTGGGAGCGGCTTTAAACACTGCAACCAGTCTCGCCCGGGGAAACTACCTTGCTTATTTACCTTCCGACGATATTTACTACCCTGACCACCTGGCAAGGTTGGTGCAAACACTGGACAACCGGCCAGAAATTTACCTGGCTTATGGCGGAGTGCGCTGGGACTACGAGAAATACGGTCCCACCCTCCAGGGTGAGGAAGCGGTGGGCAGAGAAGCCGAAGCCCTGGCCCAACCAATCGCACCTCCTGACGCCAAGCTAAGCAGCGGCAATATTCTGGCCCTGGTGCAGGTGATGCACCGCCGCGGCCTGGAAGAAAAAGTTAGTTGGACCCCTCGCACTGTCCTCGTTTCGGATAAACTCGAACCCGATTTCTGGCGCGACCTGCTGGGGGAAGGCGCCCGGTTTGCCTACGCCGGGAAAATTACCTGTGAATGGGTAGACCACCCTTTGCAGCATCACAAAAATATTGTCGGGAAATTTGGCGGGCTGGCCTTTTACCGCAACTTCTATGGGGTTGGCCGGGGCGAATGGCTGGACTGGCAGCCTTCTAAAGGCTGGCACCTAAACGAGCGGTCCCGGTTTGGCCGGTTTGATGCCGAACGGGACTTACCCGCGCCGGGCGGTCTTAAAATTTTACTCGTAGGTGAGCTTGGCTTTAACCCGGAACGCATTATCGCTTTTGAGGAACAGGGACACAAGCTTTACGGCTTATGGATTTCCCACCCTGAGATTTGGGATACCATTGGCCCGTTGCCTTTTGGCAATGTCGAAGATATCCCTTACGACCGGAACTGGATTGAACGGGTAAAGGAAATTAAGCCCGATGTTATTTATGCCCTGTTAAACTGGCAAGCCCTGGAATTGATTTTCGAGGTTAAGCAGGCCCAACTTGATATTCCCTTCGTCTTTCATTTTAAAGAGGGGCCTTTTATTACCCTGGAACACGGCACCTGGCCGGGTGTATTAAATCTTTTCAAAGAGTGCGAGGGATTAGTCTTTATCAGCGAAGAAAACTACGAGTGGTTTCAGCTCACAACCGGTAACCTGATTGACCCTGACAGAGCTTTTATCCTGGACGGCGACCTGCCTAAACTGGACTGGCAGACGTCAGACTGGCAGCCCAAACTTTCAGAGCAGGACGGCCAGGTTCATACCCTCTGTTCCGGGCGGCCCCTCGGGATGGAGCCGTTCGAGGAACTGGCCGCCAATAAAGTTAACGTCCATTTTTACGGCAATTTCTTCCACTCAACTTTCCCCAACTGGACCCGCAAAGGATTAGCAACCGGTTACATGCATTTGCATCCTACTGTAGAACCCGCCGACTGGGTCAGCGAGCTTTCGCGCTATGATGCCGCCTGGTTTCACGTCTTTGATAGTTATAACGAGGGTGATTTGCGTAAAGCTCACTGGGACGATTTAAACCTGGCCGCCCGCCTGGGCACTTACGCCGCGGCCGGACTGCCCTGGATTCTAAAAGACAACCGTCATTCGTGCGTGGCAGTCCAGAGCCTGGCAGTAAAGCACGACATCGGAGTCTTTTATTCCGACTTTACTGACCTGGCCGCAAAATTACGGGACCGCTCCCGCCTGGACCAGATGACAGCTAATATGCGGAGAGTGCGAGGTGAATTTGCTTTTGACACCCACGTCGCCGACCTCGTGGCGTTTTTTAGAAAAGCTATAAGCCGAAAAGAAGAAAAAAACTCCTGATGCCAATATCTATTTACAGCGAAAGTTCACCCCACAACTCTCCCCTGGTTACAGTTTTAATGCCTACTTTTGAGCAGAGCGCGTTTATTTGCCGCGCCCTGGAAAGCCTGCTGGCCCAAACATTCACTGACTGGGAATTGCTTATTATTGATGACGGTTCGCGCGACCAGACGGAGGCAATAATAGCCCCCTTTCTAACCGACCACCGGATAAAATTTTACCGGGGTGAGGAAAACAGGGGTCTGGGGGCCGCTCTAAATCTTGGGTTGTCCCTGGCCGGGGGGTTGTATATTGCCTATCTGCCCTCGGATGATGTTATTTACCGGGACCACCTTGCCAGCCTGGTCGCCTCTTTAGAGTCAAACCCCGAAGCTATAGCGGCTTTGAGCGGCGTGCGGCATCACTATAATAAAACTGCTCCGGGAGTAATTCCAGGTTCCCCGTTACAGTTGGTCCAGGCGCTGCACCGCCGCTCAGACGACCGGTGGCTGGAACGGGCTGACCTGGTTACGGACGACCTGGCTAAAATGTACTGGGATAAATTAACCGCCCGGGGCGAGTTCGTGGGGACCGGCCAGGTAAGCTGTGAGTGGGTTAACCACCCGGCCCAGCGCCACAAGGTAATCCAGGAACCGGAAGGCGGGATTAATCCCTACCGGCGGCGCTACCGGGTCAGCCAGCCTTTACGCTTTCATAGTTCAGCAGGTAATTTCATAGATGAAGTTAGCCGTTACCAGGCCTACCGGGAACGCCCTGATACCCCTTTTGCTAAAGACGGGTTAAAAATTCTGCTGGTAGGGGAACTGGCTTACAATGCCGACCGGGTGCTGGCCCTTGAAGAGCGAGGCCACCGGCTTTATGGCCTCTGGCTGCCCAATCCGCACTGGTATAACTATGTCGGACCGCTACCTTTCGGACACGTCGAGGATTTACCGCCTGAAAACTGGCAGGAGGCGGTGCGGTCACTTCAACCGGACATTATTTATGGACTTTTAAACTGGCAAGCCGTCCCTTTCGCGTATGCGGTAAGGCAAGCCTTCCCGGATATACCCTTTGTCTGGCATTTCAAAGAAGGGCCGTTTATTTGCCTGGAAAGGGGAACCTGGCCCCAACTCTTAGGACTGTACAGGGAGTGTGACGGGCAGATATATTGCAGCCCGGAAATGCGAGACTGGTTTTATACGGTCGCGCCGGAATTAGCCGGGAAAAGTCCCTGCCTGGTGCTGGATGGCGACCTGCCCAGGCAGGCCTGGTTTAAAAACCGCGGCCTATCTCGCCGTCTTTCGGAGGACGATGGGCAACCGCATACGGTTGTGCCGGGCCGGCCAATCGGGCTGCATGCTCACCTTGTAGGAGAACTGGCCCAGGCGGGGGTACACCTTCATTTTTATGGCGATTACACCCAGGGGCAGTGGCAGGAATGGATTATCAGGGCGGAGCGCCTGGCTCCCGGTTTTTTGCATTTGCACCAGCAGGTTGACCAGGAAAACTGGGTGGAAGAATTTTCTAAATACGATGCGGGCTGGCTGCATTTTTTTCAGAGCGAAAACCAGGGCGAACTGCGAAGGTCTAACTGGGATGATTTAAATATACCGGCCCGGTTGGCGACCCTGGCCGTTGCCGGGGTGCCTGTCCTGCAAAGGGATAATACCGGCGCTATCGTAGCCACTCAAAGTCTTGTCCGGCAGTTGGATATCGGCCTTTTTTTCTCCACTATGGCAGAATTAGGAAACCAACTCCGGGACGAAGCCCGGTTGGAGCAACTACGGACTACTATAAGGCAGCGCCGCGATTTCTTTACCTTTGATTATCACGCTAACGAATTAATAAGCTTTTTCCGCCAGGTGATTGCCGCCCGCAAGGGTTAATTCCGCCTGGGGAAACCTCCTTCCAACCCGGGTATTCCACAAACCCCGGTTTAGCGGGTTTATTAAACCGCCACCTCCAGTTGCCCTTTATGCTGGGCCACAATAAGTTTCTTCAGGTTCTTCATTTCTCGTTTTTGGGACCATTTCAGGTAAAAGAAAATAATCGGTTTAAGAATTACTAACTGCACCGGCAAAGTATACTGCTCATAATGGATAATCTCACATTCCCTGTCCCCGGTAGCCTCTACAAAGAAACCGCCCTGAATATTAAGGCTGGAGGGTGGATTTGCCGCCTCTTTACTGTGAAAGCCCCGGTCGTGGAGTTCGTACACAAACCGGCGCGTCCAGGGTATAAAGTGCATAAAATGACCTTTGACGGTATAGGTGCCGGTCTTTTCGGTCTCTTTAATAAAATTTACCTTATCAGCTTTAACCTCGCAATACTCGATATTCTGGATGTTCCAGATAAAAGGTAAGACGGCGGCTTTTTCAACGGGTAACCTTAGAGAAGTCACTGAGCAGTTGTGTTTAAACATGGATTTGAACTTACCTCCTTATCAGGCGTGGTCCAGGCTAATAAAACTATCGACCGGGCAATTAATTTCGCAGGGCTCGTTTCAGAAATTCGAAAACCTTTATATTAATAGTCATTATTGGGTTTTCTTAAGCCCGGAGTCAAATTCCAGCCTTTAGCCTATCTCCTTTTTTTTTATTGCTTTAAGCGTCAGGCGTTTTTGAAATACCGGCTGGCCTCTGGTAAAAGCGGTCGTAAGCTGAAACACCCGTAAAAAGGATTGCCAGCCAGATCCCACCCGCCAAAAAGCCTCCTATCACATCGGTCAGAAAATGCTCGCCTAAATAAACCCGGCTAAGCCCCACCATTAAGATACATAAAACCATCACGATTGTTAAAAGTACCTTTAAATAATAAAGTTTTAGAAACTTATAGCCTAACCAGCTTAAAAATCCGCACAGGCACAGCGTGACCGTAGAGTGACCGCTTGGAAAGCTGTAGGTAGTTAAATGGGGGGCGGCGGATTGCCACAAATCGGGCCTGGCCCGGTGGAAAATAAACTTGAGTACCTGGTCTAATCCCGCCCCACCCCCGACGGCTAACAGGACCAACCAGGCAGCATGATGGTGTTTGCGCCAGATCAACAGGCCAAAAATAACAACTGCCAGCCCAATTACCGTCCCGATGCTCCCGATGGTGGTAAAAAAGTTGAAGATAAAGTCCAGGCCAGGGTTGGCAAAACTATGTATCCATAAACTGAAGCTGTCATCCATGCCTGTTGTTAAATGGCTAAAAACAACACCGGCCAGCACCGCAAACAAAATAACCAGCAAAAGCGCCACAACAAATCCGACCAGCGCAAAGGAGGCCATCTGGTTTAAGGTTTGCCAGAATGACCTCGTTACAGCCTGTTTTTGTAGAGCTGCCTGGTTGTCACTCCCATCATCGCCCTTCAAATTGCCGCTTTCGGACCTGAAATCAAAGTTATTCATATATTTCTACCTTAACCAGCTCATTAAATTTATTATTTTATTCGTAAAATCAGTTTCAAGCAGGATTTTGAATAAATAATAACCTGAAATACCCGGCCTTAACCCGGGAAACGATCTTACTTTACAGCCAATTCCACAAGTAGCCCCAAATATTAAAATACCAGCCACCAAAAGCGGCAACCCACCCTACAACTTTTCCTTCCCGATTAATATGCTCCCGATTAATATGCTTTCTTATTAGCATTTTCCGGCCCGCAAATTATCCTGAAAAACAATGAGCCACCCCCTGTCTGAAAAGGGATGGCTCTTGCTTGAGAAACAAATAGATATTGATTTAGAGCGGTTTTAAGTTGAAGGTTTTCTTCCCCTCGCCGGATACCGGAATAGTGTTGCCGCTTTCCTCGCCGGTTATGTCGTAACCTTCCTCCTCGATAGCGTTCTTAATGTCCGGTTCGGTAACTGCCGCCGGGTCGAAAGCTACATACACCTTCTTGCTGGGCAAATCAACCTTTACCTCGCTAACCCCTAAATCTTTGGTAGCCCTGGTAATCGAGTTGACACAATGCTGGCAGCTCACACCCGGCACGTCAAAAGTTAATTCTTGCATTTTGGTTCCTTTCTATCAATTTGATTTTATACTACTAAACCACGTCCAGTACATAACTGAAAGTTATAATCTGACCCTGGTACTGGAATTCAGCCCAGATTTTGTACTTACCGGCCTGCTCGAACATAAGGTCATACCCGACTTCCGGGCCGTACCGCACGCTGGTGTTCGCTTCATCAGGTCCGTTGGAATCACCCACGCCCATTGAAGTGGTTGCACCACTACCGCCGCTCTGCGCCTGATTCTCGTCCATCGACATTGGAGCAGCGCCGGGAACGTGCCCGTGCAGGTGGCGGAAGGAGTTGCCGTTCTCGCTTATTATAATCAAGTGGCCGGGTTCGCCCAGGTAAGGTTCAAGCCCCTGGAACGGTTGGCCGTTCTTTTCAAACTTGAATTTAATCTCGGCAGTCTGGCCGGCCTTTAGCTCGGCCGGCTTTTCCAGCGTCACCTGTAAATTAGCGAGTTGTTGGACAATCGACCCGCCAGCCGCCAGATTAGCCCCGGTTGAGGCGGAGGGAGAACCTCCCCCACCGGCTGTAAAGTCATACCGGTAGAGAATTTCCTGGCCGTTTGCCAGCTCAAACTCGTTGTAAAGCCGGTACTGGCCGGTCGCGGGCAAAGTTACCGTAAAGGTATATAAGCCCTGGCTAGTTCCCTCCGGGTGCAGGTGCCGGAAGAAAGTATCGTCACTGTTCACCACAATCAGATGCATCAATTTGGTATGCTTTAACTTCAAGCCTTCCGGCGTTATCGGCTGGCCGGTCCGCACATCGGTCAACCGGAAAATTAGCAGGGCCGGTTGGTTCGGCTGAAGTTGGGCCGGGAAAGTGCTGACTTCGATCCTGGCATCCCCCACCTGGTAGAGCGCCGGGAAAGCCACCACATTGGCGGCGGGGATTATATCCGGGTCAGCGGTCGCACTCGTAACCGGGCCACTCCGGGCTGTACCGGTGTGTCCCGCATCGGCAGGACGGGTAAAACTACTATATGCCTGCCAGCCAATCACCGCTACCAGGGCTACCAGGGCTAACAGCAGCCCGGTTTGCCAGGCCAGCGCTATGCGCCCGGCCTTCTTCTCGGCAGGGGTTAAGGGTCCGGTTGGCCTCCCGCCGAAACGGTTCAGCAGGAGCGAGTTGGAAATTACCGAGACGCTGCTGATAGCCATCGCCCCGGCCGCCAGCATCGGGTTGATAATGCCGAAGATAGCCAGCGGTATAAGCAAAACATTGTAAAAGAAGGCCCAGAACAGGTTCTGCTTGATTTTACGCATGGTCGCTTTGGAAAGCTTGATGGCAGTCGCAATCGTCCTGACATCGCCGTGCATCAGGGTTATATCGGCCGCTTCCATGGCGATGTCGGTGCCGGTCCCAATTGCCATTCCAACATCGGCCTGGGCCAGGGCCGGGGCATCGTTAATGCCGTCCCCAACCATCGCTACAACCTTACCTTCCGCCTGCAACTGCCGGACCATAGCCGCCTTGTCGCCCGGCTGGACCTCGGCAAAAACCCGCTCGATTCCAGCCTGCCCGGCGATAGTCTGGGCGGTGCGCCGGTTATCCCCGGTCATCATTACCGGCTCGATGCCAAGCTTTTTAAGTTCCGCTACGGCTTCGCGGCTGCCTTCCTTGATTGTGTCGGCGACAGCGACCAGACCGGCCAGTTCATAACCGGACCCGGAAAGCTGGCGAGCCACCAGCATGACGGTTTTACCCTGGCTTTCCAGGCGGCTCATCTGAGCCTCGGCTTCCGGCCCGATTTCTATGCTATGTTGGGCCATCAGCTTGCGCGTCCCCACCAGCACCGCCATGCCCTGGACGGTTGCGGCTACCCCGGCCCCGGTATGGCTTTGAAAAGACTGGGCTTGCTCGACCGGGAAATCCAGGTCTAGCCCTTGCGCCCGACCTCCCCTGACAATCGCTTCACCCAGGGGGTGTTCGCTACCCTTTTCCACCAGGGCAGCCAGTTTAAGGACAGCGCTTTGCTGCAAACCTTCAAAGCCAACCACGTCGGTTACTTCGGGCTTGCCTTTGGTGAGAGTGCCGGTCTTATCCAGAATGACCGCCTGAATCTTCCGGGACCGCTCCAGGCTTTCGCCACCCTTGATTAGAATGCCCTTTTTAGCCCCGACACCGGTCCCGACCATGATAGCGGTAGGGGTCGCCAGGCCCAGGGCGCAGGGGCAAGCCACCACCAGCACGGCCACCGCCGGTAAAAGGGCGGCCTGAAAGTCATGCCCGGTAAGCAGCCAGCCCACGAAACTTAACACGGCTATCAGGATTACTACCGGCACAAAGATGCCGCTGATAGTATCGGCCAGGCGCTGGATGGGCGCTTTGCTGCCCTGGGCCTGCTCGACCATTCGGACAATCTGAGCCAGCACGGTATCCCGGCCTACCCGGTTCGCCCGTACTCGCAATAACCCCTTCTGGTTGACGGTCGCGCCGATGACTGTATCGCCCGGTTCCTTTTCGACCGGCAGGCTCTCGCCCGTAACCATACTTTCGTCCACACTGCTGAGGCCGGTTTCGATGGTGCCGTCTACCGGCACTTTTTCGCCAGGGCGCACCACGACCAGGTCGCCTACATTTACCGAGGTAAGAGGTAAATCAAGTTCCTGCCCGTCCCGGATAACCCGTGCCGTTTTAGCCTGCAAGCCCATTAGCTTGCGGATAGCTTCACCGGTGCGGCCTTTGGCGACCACTTCCAGAAATTTCCCCAGGTAAATAAGGGTAATAATGAGGGCGGTGGTCTCGAAATAGGTTATAGCTTCGCCCCCGGTAGGCCCGGTACCCATCCGGCCGTTTCCATAATTATTACCGGCTACTAACAGCCAGACGCTGTACAGATAGGCCACGGTTGAACCCATTGAAATCAGGGTGTCCATGTTGGCCGAGAAGTGGCGGGCGGTTTTAAGGGCTACCCGGTGAAATTCCCAGCCCACCACGGCCCAGACGGGGGTGGTCAGGGCAAATAAAAGCCAGTCCCGCCACCGGGCATCGAGCCAGGTCATGCCGAACATGCTGATGACAAAGACCGGGACGGTCAGGGCGAAACTCAGGATTAAAAGGTTGCGCCGCCGGGCGATTTCTTTTTGCCGCCGGAGCGTGTTACGGTCCACCGGTTCACCGGAAGTTACCGGGTTGCTAGCCGGGACCGGTTGTAAAACCGGGACATCCTGACCTCCAATGGCGGCGCCGGAGGTTATATCTGACGCGCCATCGGCAACTGGAAAAGCCTGAACGAAAGCTGGACCGGGCCGGGTGGGAATAGCAACGGGTGGTAAATCGCTCCTGGCCGCCGAGGGAACCTGAACCGGTCCCTGGCTGGTTTGAGTTTCTTCGATATATGGACGGGCTTTATACCCGGCATTTTCAATTGCGCCGAGTATCCCGGGAAGCTCTACTTTGGTAGGGTCGTAGGTGATAGTACCCCGCTCGGTCGCCAGGTTAACGTTCGCCGCCTGGACACCTTCGAGCTTTTTCACCTTGCGTTCGATCCGGTTCACGCAACTGGCGCAGGTCATGCCTTCAATATCCAGGTCAAGGGTGACCGTAGCGCCAGGGTTACTCGCCTGGCCGGGCGCGGGATTGTTAAAAAAGCTTGCGCTTTGATTGGGTTGAGTTTGAGAAACCGGCTGATTTTTACTTTCAGGCATTTCTCTACCTCGCTTTCTTAATAATGGGACCACTATAATAGGACCACTTTTTATAAGGTCAAAATATAATTAAAGGGTAAACCGCTAAAATTTGTGGCTGTTATTTTTAATTTGATTTGGCGTATCGTTTAAGGACATTGACTACTTCCGTGATTTTCTCATCTCCGTTGCCCTGCTGAATGGCCTCCGCCACACAGTGGCGCATGTGGTCTTCCATCAGGGTTAAAGAAACCTGTTCCAGTGCCGACTGGATACTGGAAATTTGCGTCATAATATCGACGCAGTATTTGTCTTCCTGAACCATCCGCTGGATACCACGGGTTTGCCCTTCAATCCGTTTTAACCGGTTTAAAAGCTTCTGTTTATCGTCGTCATAAGAAGCCATTTTAATATTTCCCTCCTGAATTCCAGGAACCGCCTTTTTTATAAGAACGGCCTGTTAATTACTCTCTTTTGTAATACCATTATAATACCCTGCAGGGGTATTGCCAATACCATATGGGGGTATTTTCAAAACTTGTTATATAATTTTTACCTGAATAGTGAAAACAACAGGTAGCTATACTATTTTGGTCAGGTCATAATCAGACAGCTTCGCTGTTGCCGACCAGCATAGTAACAACAGACAGGTGGGTGGGGTCGGTAATCGAAGCAAGCCAGGCTAAAATACATATTGACAAACTTCAATGTATGATTTAGAATGAACGCTGTAACGGTCTTGAGAAACAGACCCTTCTAAAAGTAAGATTATATCGAAGTTTGTCAATGGATATTCCAGGTAAAGGAGAAACATAACAATGTTCCAGCAGATTATAAGTCTGGTATCAGGTGCAAAAGCCGCCAAAAATTCTGACAAAGGTAATGATGTTTCTTTCTGTGAGAACTGCGGCGAGGTTTGCGGCCCCACCTGCCGCTCGGAAGCTTTTCTTAACCAGGCCAAAGAAAAGTTCACTTCATATCAAAGCGGTCTTACAGGCAGGTATTAGCAAGCGGTAGGTAGTTATCCCAGGCTTAAAGGACAATAAATAAGTCTTAGGGGACATAAAGGGATAATTAATAGTATTCTGATAGGTACTTGATAACAGGTATATACATATAAAAGAAGGAGTTGCTTACTATGACAATTGACCTTAAAGAGAAGAAAAGCGCCGTCGAATTTGCTACCAATATGCGCCTTCACGTCTCAATCAATACCGCCAGCGTAGCACAAGCGCTGCCGTTCTACAAGGCTTTGTTCGGTACGGAACCAACCAAAGTACGTCCCGGTTATGCCAAGTTTGAAGTAGCCGAGCCACCGGTCAACTTTACCTTGAATGAGAACGGCAACTTCCAGCAGGGCGGCACCATCTCTCATTTTGGTATTCAGGTAAAAAGCGCCCAAGAAGTAATGGACGCTAAAGAACGCTTTGGGCAGTCCGGCCTGGCAACTTTTAGCGAAAACGAAGTCACCTGCTGCTATGCCGTACAGGATAAGGTCTGGGTGACCGATGCCGACGGCAATAACTGGGAAGTTTTCGTGGTCCTGGATGCTGACGCTCCGGTCCATTCGGCCAACCGGATGGTAAGCGGCCCGAACAATAGCTGCGCTTGCGCTACCGGGGCTAATACTAACCGGCAAACCCTGGAACTGACCGGTAAAGGCTCAAACAATAATAGCTGCTGTTAAAAGAGGCTGTTAGACCTCTTACCGGTTACAAAGTTGCTTCGACTTGGTTGTTCTCAGGAGTGTCAATTTGGGTTAGGAGGCATTGCCTGGAACAGGGCCCGGGGTGCCGTTTAAGTGGAGAGGAGAGGAAAAGTATAAAACTGCTCTTTCTCCTCTCCACTTCAGGGGTGTAAAATCACTGCTGGTTATTGACTTATTTGGTTTTAATACGGACCACGAACTGGGTCGGTTTGACAAAAATCAAAGCCACCACCAGTAAGGACATAGTGGTCAGCATATAAATAACCGCCATGGCGCTGATAGCCTGGGTCGGGCGGATACCGGCGGAGAAAGCGTCCGCGTATAGAGCTACTACCAGGGTCTGGGTGCGGGCGTCCGCCACCAGGAAGGTTAGCTCGAACATGGCGATAGTGCGGACCATTGCCAGCATCCCGGCGCTTAAAAGTCCCGGAATAACCAACGGCAGCAAGACCCGGCGGAAGGTCTGCCAGCGACTGGCGCCCAGCATTCGACTGGCCGATTCCAGTGAAGTATCCACCTGTTCGATAAAGGGGGCCAGAATCAGGATTACAAAAGGAATTATCGGCACCAGGTTAATGAGAATTACGCCCCAGAGCGTCCCACCTAACCCGACCCGGATTATCACGGTTGCCAGGGGAATACCGTAAGCCATGGGCGGGACCATCATTGGCAAAAGATACAGGCCGGTCAAGACCGCCCGCATACGAAACTGCTTGCGGGCCAGCACGTAAGCTGCTGGAAAGCCCAGGACCAGGGCAATTACAGTGGTGGCAATCGCTACAATAAGGGTGTTAAATAGCAACTGGCCCATATCGTGATTGTCAGTAAGATAGGTGTACCACTCGCCGGTAAAGGCTTGAGGCAGCCAGGTGCCAAACCAGCTTTTGGAGAACGACTCGACCAGTACTGTTCCGACCAATCCGATAAGGTTAAGCGTAAAGAAGCCAATAATAACGTAAAAGAGGACTGTTCCCCATATTCCCCGGGCCGGTGGCCGAGGTTTACCGCGGGGTGGCAATACCGGCAACTCTAAATCGGCCGGTAGGGTAGGTGTTTGTGCCATTTTTCTTAAGCTCCCTTTCCGCCGCCCATTGTCGCGCCACGGGCCATGCGGCCCCGCAGCCACAACACAAAGGCGATAATTGCCAGCTCGATTACCCCCATCACCAGGGCGATAGCTATTCCCAGCGGGCGATTATTCTGGTCGTAGGCGGCCTGGTAAGCGGCAATAGAAATAACGCGAGTGGCGGCGCTTGGCTCACCGACCAGGTTAGCGGAGGGGAAGACGCTAAAATTCGCCACGAAATTGAGGCAAAAGGCAATGGCGATACCGGGTAGGGTCAGTGGAAAAAGCACCCGCCAGAAAGTCTGCCAGCGGCTGGCTCCCAGCATCCGGCTGGCCCGTTCCAGGTCAGGGCTGATGCCAGACATATACCCCAGAATCATCAGAAAAACAAAGGGAAAGCCATTGATAAACAGGGCAATTTCTACCCCAATCCAGTTACGGGTAAGCCGGATAGGGTCGCTCTCCAGCCCGGCTGTCTGTAGAACCAGGTTGAACCAGCCGCGCGGTCCGAAATAGCTCAGCATGGCCTGGGCGACCATTACCGTTCCCAGGGTAATCGGTAAAATCAGGATGATGGTAATCAGCCGTTCAAACTTTATACCCCGCCGCATGAAATAAGCCAGCGGCACGCTGAGGGCGACACTGAAAAGAGTAACCGGCAAAGCTACCTGGAAGGTCGTCCCGATAGTATCTACCTGGCGAGCGTCATTGAAAAATTGGCTGTAGTTATTGAGCGTCCAATCGCCCTCACCTCTAGCGCCGGTCCGCAGGCTGAGGTCGAGGCCAAAGACAAAAGGATAGACGAACAGAACAATTACCGCTATAAACGCCGGTAGCGAGAGGAAAAAGATTTCCTTATCGAAGCGGCGGCGAGGGGTGTTACCCAACATAGATTTAAGCATAAGCTTACACCTCCTGAACTTTCAGGACCGGTCTGGCAGCCAGCGAATCTGTAGGAGGAGGCGTCAACTCCGCCGAATCGTCCTGGGGGAAGAGCAGCAAGCGGTCCGGGCGAATACCAAATTCAACGGCCTGCCCGTTTTCCAGGGGTTGCTGGCTGTGGGTCATCACCTGCTGGTCGCTGCCGTTTAACTTGACCAGACCTTCAAAGGACTTGCCCATATACTCTACCAGTTGGATTGTCCCCTGGAGATGGTTGTAAGGCGGTAAAGGGTCCACCAGGGTTTCATCGGGGCGGGAACAGGCCAGAACCGGATCGCCGGTTTTCCAGTTGGCCTCTTTAAGGGTAGTCCTGGCCCGCAGCGCTGGCCCGGTTTGACCCGGCAACTGCACCAGCCATTCATTCCCTTCGCGTCCGGCTATCTCTACGGGAATTTTGTTGACGTACCCCATAAAGTCTGCCACATAAAGGCTGCGCGGATTGTTATAAATATCCTGAGGAGTGCCAAGCTGTTCGACTCGGCCCAACCGCATCACCAGCACAATGTCGGACATTGACATAGCCTCAGACTGGTCGTGGGTAACGTAAAGCGTAGTCAGGTTTAGTTCTTCATGCAAGCGTTTGATTTCAACGCGCATTTCATTACGCAATTTAGTATCAAGGTTAGAGAGCGGCTCATCCAGCAGCAAAAGGGCCGGTTCCAGGACGATAGTCCGGGCAATTGCCAGGCGCTGCTGCTGCCCGCCTGAAAGCTGGGCCGGGAAGCGTTTGCCAAATTCGTTCAAATGGACCAGGTCGAGAGCCTTCTGGGTACGCTTCTCGCGTTCGGACTTTGGCACCCCCCGTATTTCCATACCATAAGCCACGTTGCGGGCTACGTTCAGGTGGGGGAACAGGGCGTAACTCTGGAAGACCATGCCAAAGCCTCTTTTTTCAGCCGGTAAGTGCTGGATAGGCTTCCCATTTAACAGGATTTCACCCTCACTCAGGTCTAAAAGCCCGGCCAGGCAGTTAAGCGCGGTGGACTTGCCGCACCCGCTAGGGCCAAGCAGTGAAACAAACATGCCGCCTTCCATATTCAGGTTAAAGCTATGCAGGGCCGTGGCATTTCCAAAGCGCCTGGTCACTCCCCGCATTTCCAGGCTTTTTATTTTTTCCATAACACTTCCTTAAATGTCCTGTAAATGTCCTTTAACCGAAAGGCTCTTAGAGAGAGACCAGATTAAACAGGCTGGAATAACCCTTGCCTGTTTAACCTGGCCGGACCTCTAAAACTCCTTCCGGCGGCGAGCTTTTGACGGCTACTTTTTGACTTTGGCCCCGCCGATGTCCTTGTCCCACTTGTCAAAAGCGGCGACCAGGTTCTTGGCGTCCAGGGGAACTTCGACCGGGTTGTTCTTAATCAGGTCATCGTATTCCGGACGGCCAAACTCTTTTATAGCAGCCTGGCTGTCGGCGGGAGCCATCGAAATATCTACCCCTTTTATAGCCGGTCCGGGGTAAAAATAACCTTTGTCATAATTAATAGCCTGCTGGTCAGGTTTAAGCATCCAGTTCATCAGGTCCAGGGTAACTGCCAACCGGTCATTATCCAGACCCTTTGGAATAATCATGAAATGGGCATCCCCGACAAACTTGAAGTTCTGGAGGGCAAAGATTTTGTCTTCTTTCGGCACGGTTCCCAGCACACGTGGGTTAATATCCCAACCGGTGGTGCTGGCTAACATCCAGCGCGTGCCTTCGCCCAGTTCCTTCATAGTAGCAGTGGTGCCGTTCGGGTAGTACTCGATGAAGGGGTCAATTTCCTTGAGGAAAGCCCAGGTTTTGTCCCAGCCGTTGATCGGGTCTTTAGGGTCTTTATCGCCCAACAGGTAGGGCAGACCCATAATAAAGGTCCGGCCAGGGCCGGAGTTGGCGGGGCGGGCATACATGAACTTGTTTGGGTTAGCCTTGATCCAGGCCTTTAGTTCGTCAATCGTTTTTGGCGGGCTTTTAACCTTGGCCGGGTCGTACTCGAAAAGCGGGCCGCTGGGGTAGTAACTTACCACCATGCCGTAACCCTGTCCGAGGTCGTTAATCCGTTTAGCCGGTTCAAGGTAATTATCCAGCAGCCCGGGGAATTTGGCGCTGTAATCGGGCATTAACTTCATCCACAGACCTTGCTCGATACCGGCGGACAAGCCGTCCGTGCCGGATAAAACAAGGGCAATATCAAGCTTACCGGCATCCTGCTGGGCCTTGATTTTCCCGGCCAGTTCGGGTGCGGTGGCCGTCAGATAATCAATATTGCCGACTTTATCCGGGTTGGCCTTCTTGTAATTCTCAATCATCGGCTTGGTAAGCTGCAAGTTACCGGCCACGTCAATGATTTGCAGGTTCACCGGCTTGGCCGGGAAAGGCGGGATGGCCTTACCCGCCCCCGCGGCAGCAGCGGTAGTCGCTGCTCCGGCAGCAGTGGTGGTGGCGGCCCCGGCGGCAGCGGTAGTAGCAGCAGGCACCGCGGCGGTAGTCGCGGCAGGTGCAGTCGCGGTATTATCGCCGCAAGCCGCTATCAGGGCTGCCAGGCTTAAACACACTAATGCCAGGCTAAATTGCCTGACAAACTTAGTAGTCTTCCTCATTTGTTTCTCCTCTTAGAGAATAATTTAACGTACACAGTCCGGTAAGTAAGCCCGCAATGGCTTTTCAACTGGCCTTGCCATAAAGAATAATATTCCTTAAGGCTTTTGGGCCAGCCAGAGTCTGAATGTATTCAGGGTGAAATATTCAGTTTTCAGGTCTGGTTCTTGAGATAGGCGCCGCAGGACTCTCGTACTTTTAAGGTACAGGCCAGTAAAATGTCCTTGGCCGGTTCTGGTGGCCCGTCTTTGAGCCAATCCACCAGCAAGCGAGCGCTGACCCGCCCGGCTTCTTCGACCGGCAACGCCATGGTAGTCAGGGACGGAGAAGTATAAGCCGCGAAAGGCGGGTCGCCGATAGTTACAACTGCTATATCGTGGGGAACTTTCACCCCGGCATCAGCCAGGCTTTTTAGAGCGCCGACCGCCATAGATTCGTTAGCCACGAATAAAGCGGTAGGACGGTGCGAAAGCTGGAGCAAGCGTTTAACCGCCTGGTAGCCGCCTTCAAAGGTGTAGTCTCCCCCTATAATCCAGTCCGGACACGGTTCTATATGGCGTTCTCGCAGCCCGGCCAGCCAGCCCCCGTAGCGATTAACAGCGCTGCGGCGTAACTGGCGCGGCCCGGTTATTGTTGCTACGTTGGAATGGCCCTGGTCAAGTAAATGGCCGGTAAGCCGGCAGGCCGCGCCGTAATCATCCATCAAAATACGGTTAATCCCTGGATGATCAATGCTCCGGTTAATTACGACGAAAGGAACGCCCTGCTCTTTAAGCTTCAGGAGATGGTCAACCGAATAAATGGTTGAGAGTGACATGAAGATAAAACCATCCACCTGGCGGCCTCGAAGGGTCTCGACAGCTTGAATTTCGCTCGGCATATCATTAGAACTTGCCAGGACGATACCATAACCCTCCTTTCTTAATACCGCTTCGACACCTTCCGTAACCGGCATGAAAAGAGGATTACTTAATTCGTTAATTACCAGCCCAATCGTCGCGGTAGCCCGTTTAACCATACTCCGGGCAATAGCATTTGGCCTGTATTGCAGCGTTTGCGCGGCTGACAGCACCCGTTCCCGAGTGCTTGCTCCAACATGCCGGGGACTACCATTTAAGACGTGTGAAACAGTCCCTACGGAAACGCCAGCCTTAAGGGCAACATCCCTGATGGTCACGGTACTATTTTTCATTGTATGTCTACTTCAACGAAACCAGTTTGGTAAAACGTTTCAATTTACTATAGCAAACGTTTTACCTTGTTGTCAAGTAGTTTTATAATAATTTCAAAACCTCTCTTATCCACCGGCAACGCCAATAATTTGCCCGGTTTTTACAACCGTACAGAATAAAGGTTGATCTAAGTGCTTGTAAAGAATTAATTTGAGCTAAAATTAGCAGCAGCTCTAGGGCCGATCCCACGTGGCCGAATGGTGTAATTCCAGCGAGGACAAACTGTCCCATACTCGATGTTTAACTCTCGCAA
>CADDZM010000007.1 GCA_902812345.1 Chloroflexota bacterium
TGAGATAATGTAGGTGTAGTTTGCACGCGAATAACCTAATAATGTTTGCAGGTTTCAGGCTAAATCGTTCGCCTGAGTACAGCTAGTGGCCCTTTTGGGCAAAGCATTAGCGTATTCTCGACTAAGTGCCAACCGCTAGAGTCGTATCAGCTTAAATTGCTATGCGACAATGGTTGTCTACGACTTAATAAGACTGGGATTGCAGTCTTTCGGTGTAAAACCGTAGAAGCCGTCTCGTTTACGGGACGGAGCAGTCACCGTTTCTACCTTTTATTTATAAGACTTTCGCTTGAAAGAATTATTTTGAGCTTGATTTCCTCGCATCTCAAAGGCTTCTCAGGTTAAAAGCGAAAGCCGTGCTTTAGTTTCTATAATTTTTGAGGCAGCAGGTTAGATGCAAGGAAAGCCTCGGCGTATTTGGTCCCGGCCATGTAGCCGCGCGCGCAACCCAGACCCTGGCAGTACGCGACTACCCCCGGCAGCACTTCAAGCTGACTGGTCTGGGTTTCCAGGGCGGCAATTTTCTTATCAAAAAAGTCCGAAGTATCCACCAGGATAGACGGATGGGTGAAAAGCTCGTGAATCTCGTAGAAAAACATCTGCTGAGTGTACCAGGGCTGGCCGAGGTCCGGTTGAGCGTTCTCGGTGGCCTTCCAGCGGGCTTCGTCTACCAGGGCCGCGACGGTCTGATGGTCGCGGTGCTTATCCTCGCCGTAATGGCAGAAAATAACGTCCGGCTTGACCGAGCGAATAATCTGAACGACCTTCTGGTAGGTTTCGCGGTCGTTTATAAGCGCCTGGGTGGGAAATTCCAGGTTTATCAGTTCTTTGATGCCCAGAACCCGGGCCGAAGCTTCCGACTCGGCCCGCCGCATCGCCACAATTTCGTTGGCTTCTTCCAGCTTGCTGTAGCCGGTAGCGCCATCCGTAAAAGTTACCACGACGGTATGAGAGCCTTCCGCCGCCAGCCGGGCCAACGTGCCCCCGCAGCCAATAATTTCATCATCAGGGTGCGCTCCAAATACCAGCACCCGGTTCCATCCAATAGGTTTCACGGCCACAAGTTCCTCCTTGCTAAATAGACAGGCGGCAGCCCTGGCTGGCTGCCTGGTAAAGCCGTTCAATCACTTTAACCGCCCGGCGTCCATCTGTCCCGGTCACGACCGGGAGACGGCCTAAGGCCACACAATCAATAAAGTAAGCCATCTGGTTAGCCCATAAATCTCCCTGGGCCGGTTCGACCACTCCTTCGGACTGGTCTGCCGCGCCTGTCCAGACCTGTAACTGCTCCAGGCTTGCTTTAAGAGTAGCTGCCGGGGTGTGTACCGTCAAGCTAATTTGATTTTCGGCCCGGCTTACATTGCTAAAACTTAACTGGGCCAGGGCGCCGTTAGCGAACCGAATCCCACCCAGGAAGGTATCCTCGACCTCGGCCTGGTTTGCCAGCAGGGCTGCCTGCCCCCACACTTCTACCGGTTCGGCCCCGGCGACGTTCAGGATGGCGTCAAGCACATGGAGGCCGTCCCGCAGCAAGACCCCGCCCCCGGCTTGACTGGCCCGGCGTTTCCATTCGGGATAGACGCTGTAATCTTTATACATCAAGTAGTTGCCCAGCAGCAGCAGCGGCTGTCCCAGGGCCGCCTCTTTATCGTTAAGCAGTTCGGCCAGGCGGCGAAACGGGCTGGAAAACCGCACCGAATGGGCCAGCATCAGCCGGATACCGGCCGTCTCGAAAGCTTTCTCAATCCGCTCGGCTTCCATTTCGTTTAAGGCCATCGGTTTTTCAAGCAGCACATAGCGCACGCTCCCGCCATTTCCAACCCCATAGCGGCTAACCTCCAGGGATACTGGCAGGTGCAAATCGTGCGGTACACAGATACTAACCGCGACAGGGTGCTCGGTCTGCAGCATTTCCGCGGTTGAGGTATAGCCGACTACCCGTTCGGAGGGTGCTTCCGGCGGGCTGTAAGGGTCGGCCAGGGCTAACCGCCGCACCCGTTCGTCGGCGAGGTAGCCTTTAGCGTGGGTATGGCCGATGTTGCCATAGCCGATGAGGCCTGCTACAAAATTTGTTCCAGTCATAACTCGTCCTTATTTCATTCCAGTCATGGCGACGCTCTCGATAATCTGCCGCCGCAGCAAGATAAAAATTAGCAGGATGGGCAGCAGGCTGATTACCGAACCGGCCATAAGCGGCCCGTACTCGACCGTATAGGCGGTCTGGAACCCGGCCAACGCAAGTTCAATCGTCTTTAAATCGCTGGTATTAACTACCAGCAGCGGCCAGATAAAAGCGGCCCAGACGTTGATAAAAGCATAGATTGCCAGGGCTGCCAGGGCCGACGAAGAAAGCGGCAGCACAATTCGCCAGTAAATCTTCCACTCCCCGGCCCCGTCAATCCGGGCGGCGTCCAGCAGTTCTTCCGGCAAGAAGGCGATATAGTTCTGGCGCATGAAGAAAATGCCGAAGCTCATAATAAAGTAGGGAGCCATGATGCCCTGGTAGCTGTTGATGGATTTGAGGTCTTTCATCAAAAGATACAGCGGAATCATATAAGTCTCGAAAGGCACGATAGCGGTCGCCAGGATGATGATAAAAAAGAAATTGCGCAACGGGAATCTGAAGATGGCAAAGATGTACCCGGCCAGCGATGACGTGATACAAATCGTTATCATACAGACAATCGTCACGACCAGGCTGTTGAAGAAGTACCGGGCGAAAGGCATCAGTTCAAAGACCTTGCCATAATTTTCCAGGGTCGGGCTTTGCGGAATAAAAGTGGGTGGCCAGGCGACAACTTCGGTCGGGGGTTTGAATGATGTGGCAAACATCCAGATGAATGGCAGCAGCATCAGGCCCGCCCCGATAATAAGAATAATGTGCAGGGGAATCCGCCACCACAATTCGCGCCGGAACCGGGCGTTCCCGGTCAGGCCGAATACATTGCCGGATTTTTCATTTATTTCAACTGTTGCCATCAAGCTCTCCTGTTTTTCGTTGAACGCTGTCTTAAGTATCAGAGCGCACGAAGCGGAACTGAATCAAAGTCAGGGCCAGCACGACTACAAAAAGTATTACGGCCTCGCTGGAAGCATAGCCCATCTTGGAATAGCGGAAGGCGTTATTGTAAATTTCGCCGACCAGGATTGGGATGTTGTTGCCGGAAGCGGTGGTGCTCTGGGTCATGACATAGACTGAAGTAAAGACGTTGTAAGCTCCGATAGTCGTTACCACCAGCACAAACAAAATAACCGGCTTGAGCAGCGGGACCGTGATGTAGCGCAAGACGCTGAAGCGGTTCGCCCCGTCAATTTCAGCGGCTTCATTATAGAGGGTCGGAATGGCGCGGATACCCACGATTAAAATAACCATGTTGTAGCCAATAACTTTCCAGACATTCATGACTACGATGGCCCACAACCCGGTCTCCGGGTAGAATAAAAAGGCTTGCTTGGGAATGCCAAACCAGGAGAGAAACCAGTTTAGAAGGCCGTAGGAAGGGTCGTAAATCCAGCGCCAGACGATAGCGACCGGCACAATTGGCATTACAAACGGCAGGAAATAGATAAGCTGGTACAGGCCCGAACGCGGGATAAACTGGGTTAGAATCAGGGCCAGGGCCAGGCCGAGAACCACGCTGGCAACGACCGTCCCGACCGCGAAAAGGGTCGTGTTGAGGAAAGCCTGCTTGAACGCGTCGTCATCTACCAGGGAGGTATAGTTTTCCAGGCCGATAAACTTTTTTTCGGGCGTAACCAGGTCTGAATCGTACAGGCTCAGGGTAAAGGTGCGAATAATCGGCCAGATGCGGGTGATGCCATAAACAAGCATGATGGGCGTCAGGCCAATAAACACAAACAAGAGTTTCTGGCGTTGAAGTGACGAGCCTAAGCGGCTTGACCCCTCTTTGCGAGAAAGGATATTTCTAGCCATTAAGGTTTGCCTTTTCTAACATTTTAGCAGCTCCTTGACCTAGGCTATCCCGGCCATTTGAGACTTTTCTTCGCGCCAACGGGTGGCGGTATCTACGATAGATTGGCCGGTTTTGGAGGAAAAAGGGGCCGGATAGGCGTGATAGCGATAGGCCAGGTCGGCCTCATAATCCTGTCTTTCGTAGGCGTCAGGGGTCGGGATATAACCAAGAGAGCCGTTGGTATAACCTAGAATCCAGGTTGGCCCGCCCAGGCGCTCTTTGATGCTCAGGCCATATTCTACGAACAGTTCGCCCGGCACCGTAACCCAGGTCAGCTCACCTATTTTGACAACATCTATCCGAAATTCCGGCAGCGGCCAGGAAGCATCCAGCGGCTTTTCCAGCAAACCCTCGGCCCAGCCTTTGAGCTGTTCAAGATTGTTCGCTGCCGCAATATCGTTTTGAGCGAGGGCGTGGTCAAGTTCGGTCTGCCGCTCCTGCCGGTAAATTTCCAGGTCTTCGCGGTTGGGCCATTTCCCGCTTTCCCATTCAATCTCCACGTCCAGCGTGGCCGCGTCAAGGGCCGGAGTTAACCGGGTGGTTTGACCGTTCAAGGCTTCAATCGCAGCCTTGCCGACCTTTCCGCCGAGTTGAGCCGCCGCTTCATAGGTCCGGTTACCGGCGGTAGGGTTGTTGATACTCAGTTTGGGCGAATGTCCGGCGTTAATATCGCCACAGGCTCCGTTCGTAAAAAGAATTTTTTCGGGCGGTAGGCCGGTGGCCTCGCTCACCGCCTGGACGGTATAAAAAGGGTAATCGGCGGTGTAGAGCAGATTGGTCGGGCCCAGGACGGTCGGGTGGCAGGTATAATTTATAAGACAGCCGAGAAGTTCGCCCGACCCGCCTCGGATTGCCAGGACACCGGTAGCCGGGTCGGTCGGCCCATTGATACGGCTGCGGTTACGCCCGGCATTTTCAGCCAGCGCCTGGCCCAGGTGCAGGGTAGCCGGTTTCAGGCTTGCCAGGGCTTGCCCGGCAGCCTCAATCGCTTTCGCGGCAAGGCCGTCCAGGAAAGCTTGCTCTGCCGGACCGGCTTTCTCAACGCCTTCCACGATTGGCCCGTGATGAGTATGGGTCGCGGCCAGGATTATTCTCCCGGTTTCGATACCAAATTTCCCGGCCAGGCTCTTCCGCAAAGAATCGGCCAGCGCATTCGGCAGGCTCACCAGGTCAAAGACCAGCAGCAGCAAAGGTTTTTGAGATTTGCTGTCCTCAAAGGCCACCGCCCGTGCCCGCAAGGGGTCGTGCGTACCTGTCGCCGGTTGGTAGCGGGCCGCGAACCCACTCATCCTCAACCCTGGCGGCGGGGTTATATCTACCGCGCCAAAACCTGCCTTCCATCCATTTGGTTCTGCCTGTTTGTCCTGCGCCATTTTGCCTCGTGTAATTTACAAATTATTAATACAAACTACAAATAAGATAGAGGGTTCTGCCACCGGGCAGAACCCTCGCGTTGTTGTGCCCTCAAAAGCTACGCGCCGTACAGGTTCGCCTTCTTGAGAATGTCGTCAGTCTCTTTGGCGGCATCGGCCAGCACTTGCTTCATCTTGGCCTCGTTATCGAGTAGCGAGGAGTCGAGGAAAGCTTTGGATAGCCGGTCGGCGAGCTTGGTTTCAAGCTCGTCAAAAGGCGCAATTGCCGGAGTTACAAAGAGCTTGTAGTTCGGATCCTTGAAGGTGAAGGCGGCTAATTGAGGGCGTGACTTCAAGGCCTCGGCATAAGTGTAATCCTGGCGCTGGGGAATCCAGCCAATATCGGTCAGCAACAGGTTAAGGTACTGTTCCTGCTGCGAGAACAGGATAAAGTCCCAGGCCGTGTCGGCGTTTTTGGTGCTGCGAGAAGTGAAAAGGGCAATCGGCGAGGACAAATCACCCCACCGCACGCCCTTTGGCATTGGGGAGGTGTTGTACTTCAAATTGGGCGCTTTTTTGGCTATATCACCCACTGTATTCGACTCGCGGGCGTACATAGCTGTCGCGCTACTCTCGAAAGCATCGGTATCGTGCTTGACCTTTGGGTCGTCGGTCTTGTACTTGTAGACCATGTCTATGTACATTTTAAGGGTCTTAAGACCGGCGTCGTTGTTGTAGGCGTTGTGATATTTGCCATCGGCCGTCTTTTCCAGGATGTTTCCGCCATTAGGGTACAGAAACATCATGAATTTCTCGGCGATACCGCTACCGGCCCCGGTCAGGCGCAAGCTCAGGCCGCTGACCGTCATATTGCCGCCTTCAACTTTGACCAGTTTCTGGGCGTAGGTGGTCAGGTCGTCCATGGTCGCCGGAGGTTGAGTCAGGCCTGCCGCGGCGAAAAAATCGGTGTTGTAGAAGATAGCGTGACGGCCCTGGTAGAACGGCATACCGTAGTAGGCGTTGTTGTAGACCATGTTATCGGTCAGTTCTTTAGGGAAGATCGTTGTATCGGAGACGATTTTTGTGACTGAATCAGGGTTTTTGGGTATCAGGCCCGGCTCAATATACTTGCGTAAAGTAGTCGGACTGCCCTGCAAAATATCGGCGGCGGAGTCGGAAGGAAGGGCGGCGGCAATCTTGGTTTCGAAGTCGCGGACGGCGAACGCCTGCACGTCAAACTTGATGTTCGGGTGCAACTTGGTGTAATCCGCCGTAACTTTCTGATACCAGGGCGCCATACCCGCGTCATCAGCCCAGATAGAGAGCGTAATATTGTCGCTGGTCGCCTTGAAACCGGAGTTAAACGGTCCGGTACTGCCCGAAGCAGCGGCGGTCGTGGCTGTTCCGCTCGCCGCAGTCGTTGCAGCGCCCGCGGCAGTGGTAGCCGCCGAAGCAGCGGTGGTCGCAGCCGAAGCAGGGGTAGTTGCGGCAGGCGCGGTGGTGGCGGTGTTATCGCCACAGGCGGCCAGAATAGCGCTGGCCGTCAAAGCTCCGCCGGTAAGCGCGACGAATTTGCGGCGGCTTAACCTTTTGCGTGGTTCTTTAGACATCTTAATCCTCCTAATTATTAATACAGTAAACCGGACCGCTCAAGCAAACCACGGCCGGTAGTTTTACCGGGACAGGACCACTTCACTTAGTTGACTAATCAGGGTTGCTCCCAGGCCAAGCCCGGCTGCATTAGCGCCCAGGGACGCTGTAATCAGGCGCACATGGCTGAGAGGTAGAGGCAAGGCGCGGCGACGTAACGCCTGGTTGAGCGGGTTCAGCAAGGCTGCGCCCACCTGTCCCAGGGGTCCGCCCAGGATAATCAGTTCCGGGTTGGTAAAGTTGATAACTCCCGCCAGAGCAGTGGCGATTTGTTCAGCGGCCTCGCCAATGACCCGACCGGCCAGGCTATCCCCGGCGCTAACCGCTTCCAGGAAGCGGGCTGAGGTCAGGAAAGGGAATTCGCCGGGAGCCATCGTGAGCCGGGATGGTTCTTCAAGTCGCGCCAGTTCCAGGTAACGGCTTACGAGGGCCGGTAAACCGGCTACCGCTTCCAGGCAGCCCGCGTTCCCGCAGGTACACAGCGGGCCGCCCGGCGCGACGGTGATGTGCCCGAATTCTCCGGCAGTGTAGGAAGCCCCACTGAGCAGTTTGCCTTCGATAATCAGGGCTGCGCCGATACCTTCGCCTAAAGATAGATACAGGCGAGGATTCGGCGAATGGTCGGGCTCGTGATGGCTGTAAATCACTTCGCCCAGAGCAGCGGCTTTGACATTGTTCATGACCTTGACCGGCACTTTAAGGCTGGTTTCCAGCATTTCTTTTAGCGGTACGTCGTGCCAGCCGAATTGCGCGGCCACCTGCACAAACCCGGTATCGGGGTTGACCAGACCCGGCACCCCCAGTCCGACCCCTACAAGGCCGTGACTGGTCTGGTCTTGCGGTGCGGTCAGGCGCTCGACCTGTTGCCGGATAAGTTCTACCAGGGCGGCCGGTTCAAGATGCCCCGCCGGAAGTAGTTCGCGGCGCGTCGCAATGACCCGGCCGTGCAAGTCCACCACAATCCCGGTCAAATTGTTGCGGGAAAGTTCGAAGCCGATAGCCGAACGACCTTCCCGCCCGGGGCGTACCCGCAAAAGAATAGGGCGGCGGCCTCCCCGGGAAGCAGTTACGCCAATTTCTTCGACCAGCGATTCCAGGACAAGTTCGTCCACGATACTGGAAACCGTCGCCCGGCTTAACCCGGTTTCGCGGGCCAGGTCTACCCTGGCGACCGGCTGTAAAGTCCGCAGCGTGCGCAGGATTTTAGCCCGGTTAACCTGACGCTGGATAGTGCTGGAAATCTTTGGAGTGGTGACTTGTTTGTTACTCAAGGCGACCTTTGTTTAACCCCTGAACTTAATCCAGGGTAAAGAAAATAAACCTTCGAATTACAGCTAAAATTAAAGAAAAAAGGAGCTAATATTATTACTGAATAATTGAAAAAGTAACCTGGAAAACCGTGAGATTACGGCCAGGTACGTTATAAGTGCTGATTTTTTGAACAGTTACAAAAGTTTGTTTAGAACCTAAACTTAGTATATAATCGATTTAGGATTTGTCAAGACTTAATTTTATAAAACTTTTTTTAGCAAGCTGCCCGAAAAGGAGACTATATAATGTCTGAAACCGGCCCGGGGTCCGCTATTTCCCCCGAGAAAACTTTTGTTGTTAGAAATTTGCAGGTAAAAATCTTTGCCGACCGGGCTGCGCTTGGCCGGGCCGCTGCTTTTCAGGCCGCCGCCGCTTTGAAAGAAGCCGTCCGGGAAAAAGGAACCGCCCGGGCAATTTTCGCGGCTGCGCCTTCCCAGAACGAACTCCTGGCTGGTTTGAGCGAAGACAGTTCGGTGGACTGGCAAAAGGTAATCGCTTTTCACCTGGACGAATACCTGGGCCTGCCGGGGGATGCGCCCCAATCCTTCCAGACCTATCTGAAGGAGCATCTTTTCGACCGCGCGCGGCCCCGCCAGGTGAATTTTTTGCAGGGCGCCACCGCCGACCCGGCTGCTGAAACCGCCCGCTACGGTAATTTGCTGGCCGAGGCCGGGCTTGCCCTGGCCTGCATCGGTATCGGCGAAAACGGCCACATCGCCTTTAATGACCCGCCTTTCGCCGACTTTAATGACCCCCAAAAGGTCCGGGTTGTAGACCTTGACGAAGTTTCACGCGTGCAGCAGGTCCACGACGGCTGCTTTCCCTCTTTGGAAAGCGTGCCAAAACAGGCCTTAACCGTAACTATCCCGGCGATACTCGCAGCCCGGACGATTGTTTGCGTGGTGCCAGGCCCGACCAAAGCCCGGGCGGTCTACGACAGCCTGACCGGGCCTATAACGCCGCTTTGCCCGGCCTCGATTTTGCGCGAACACCCGGCGGCTCAGCTTTTTATTGACCGGGATTCCGCCTCGCTTCTGTGAATACAAGGTTTGGGGTTGGCTCCTCGTTTTATGTTCAACTTTTAAGGTTCAACGCTTAATTTTACCGTTTCGATGGGCCCCTTGTTGACATATCTAATTTACTGTATAATAAGGTAGGCGGCCAGGTGGAGCAGACCAGGCCGCTTTTAAAAATTTGCAGGTCGGACCAGAGGCAGGCATGCCCTCCGGGAATACGCATAAAGGGTTCCTGATAACAAGTTCCCGTCCCGGCCTGAGAGTTGAAAATGCTAAAACAGAGCACGATAGCTGTAAGGCCGGGAGAACTTTCTTTGACGGAAAGTAAAAGAGGAAATAACCCGGTTCAGTCCTATCCAGGTATCACGAGTAAGCAGAGGAGTTAGTCGAAACATTGGCTTTCGACACGGACATAGAAGCACTGGTAAGGCCCGAAGTACTGGGATTAGAAAGCCATCTGCCGGGAGACCCGTTAAATGTAGCCAGCCGGAGACTGGGTTTAGAACCCGATGAGATTAGCAAGCTGGATGCTAACGAGAATCCCTATGGTTGTTCGGTGCGGGTGCAAGAATTATTAGCGAGCTTTGACCAATACCACCTTAACCCTGATTCGTTTCAAACCGGCTTGCGGATGCGGTTGGAAAATTATACCGGCGTCAAGCACGAACGAATCTTACTGGCTAACGGTGTAAGCGAACTAATTGACCTGATGATGCGGGTTTTTGTCAGGCCGGGCGATGAAATTATTATCTGCCCGCCGACCGTTCACTATTACCGGATGTTGGCCGGCCTCGCCGGAGCCAATGTGGTAGAAGTGCCCCGCCACCCTGATTCGTTCCAATTGCAGCTTGATAAAGTGTTGCAGGCTGTCAATGAACGCACTAAACTTATCCTTTTCGGTTCGCCTAACAATCCTACTGGGAACACCACGTCGCCGGCTGATCTGGTTAAACTCCTGAAAAGCCGCGCCATCGTAATCGTAGACGAAAGTTTCTACGAATTTGCAGGAATTACCGCCGCCGGATTGGTGGCGGAGTTCGATAATTTAGTTGTACTGCGTAGTTTCAGCCATTGGGCCGGACTGGCCGGTTTTAGAATCGGCTATGGCCTCTTTCCACAGGAGATTTACAAGCACCTGTGGAAGGTCAGGCCAATTTTCAACCTGAATACCGCTCAAATCCTGGCGGCGGAAGCAGCCCTGGATGACCAGCGACACTACGCAAGCGCCCTCAGTTGGCTTAAAAGCGAACGCGGGCGGCTTTACCGGCAACTAAGAAAACTTAATTTTCTGCAACCCTATCCCTCCCAGGCCAACTTTCTTCTCTGCCAAGTCGTGCGGGGCAACGCCTTTGCCGTTAAAAAACGGCTCGAGCGTTCGGGTATTCTTGTCAAACACCTGAACAGCGCCGAGTTGCCCAATCACCTGCGAATTTCGGTCGGTCGTCCCGAAGACACCGACCGGCTGATGCGGAGTCTGCTCGCTATGGCGGAGGATATTTAGTTTTTGACCCTTGCCCCACGAAAAAATAATAGCTTTCCGGGTGCCGGTTCCACCCTACCCGCGCACGCCATGCGCGGGTGGCTTGCGGCCCACCCGGAAAGCCAGGCGCTTTTAGCTGCCCGTACCCAACGCACTCGCCAGGGCGGCTTTTTGCAACCTGAAAAGTTCCTCCAGCCCCATTCCCGCCAGGTCCAACAATTGGTTCATCTGCTCGCGCGAAAAGGGTGCGCCTTCAGCGGTGCCCTGGACCTCAATCAATTGTTCGTTTTCCAGCGCGACAACATTGAAATCAACGTCCGCCCGGCTGTCCTCGCTGTAGTCGAGGTCGAGCAAGGGCTGACCCCCAATCAGGCCAACACTGATGGCCGCCACCTGGGCCCGCAAGGGCGAACGCAAGACCAGCTTTTTGGTCTGCAACTTGTGGCAGGCCAGCGCCAGGGCCACGTAACCGCCGGTAATCGAGGCGGTGCGCGTGCCACCATCGGCCTGGAGGACATCACAATCAACGATAATTTGGCGCTCGCCCAGGCGGGCGAAATCCATAATGCCTCGCAAACTCCGGCCAATCAGCCGTTGAATTTCGTGAGTTCGCCCGCCAATCTTACCCGCCGACACTTCGCGACCGGAACGAGTATGGGTGGAGCGCGGCAGCATGCCGTACTCCGCCGTTACCCAGCCCAGACCCTTACCCGCCCGGAAAGATGGAACTTTTTCGTCAACGCTGGCGGTGCAAAGGACGCGCGTCTTGCCAAATTCCACCAGCACCGACCCTTCCGCCCACTCGGTATAGTTGGGCGTCAGGCGGACCTCACGCATCTGGCCGGGCAATCGCTCGCCGGCGCGGCCGCCTTTATTCTTCGGACTACCATAATTTGTGTTAGCCACTGGATTGCTACCTTTCTCCCTTTGAACCGGATAACCGCTAAAGGCTCCGGGTTTCGACTTACTCGCCTCGTGCCTGGCTTGAAAATTTATACGATTACAGTACCGAGCCAGCGCAGTATAGGCCAGTTCAAGGGAATGGGTCAATTCTGGGGCTTTCGGCCCGCCCCATCAGCCGCCTGGAGGCCGGTCCCTATTATCGGACCTCGCCCGGCTCTACCAGGACGGTTCAAGGCGACTTTTTGAAAGGATTTTTTATAACATGGCAGCTTATCAATATAACCCATACCCGGTAAACAACCGCAACACTAATAATGAGCAGGACCAGGTCGCAATTTTTATTGACTGGGATAACCTGGTTATCAGTAACTACGCCGACCGGGGCAGTAACCGCCCTGACCTGGAAGTACTTATCCGCCGCGCCCAACAGTACGGCACTATCGTAATTGCTCGCGCTTACGCCGAATGGAACGTTACCGCCGACCGCCTGGAAGTCTACAAGGCCGGTATCGAGCCGATTTACGCCCCGGTCTTTCACGCCGACCGCGATTTGTCCGGCCAGACCACCCGCGGCAAATCCCTGGCGGACCCGGTAATGGTTACCGACTGCATTGACTTTTTACACCTTCTGCCTCAAATCGGCACTTATGTCCTCGTAACCGGCGACAAAGATATGGTCCCGGTGGTCCGGTTGGCTCGTTTGCGCGGCCGCCGGGTGGTTATCATCGGACCTGACTACGTGGCAAACGTTTTACAGCAGGTCTCGGATGAATTTACTCCGTACCGCTACCTGTTGGCCCAGGTGCAGGCAGTCGCCGACCCGTATGCTCCTTACTACCAGCACCCGACCGGCCAGATTCCAGCGCAACCGGCCCAACCGGCCCAGGTCCAGCCAGCGCAGACCGGCACCGACCGGCGCGGACGCCGCCTGACCGGCAACCGCCGCAACCAGGCAAGCTATACGCCGCCGACTCCGCAGCCTTACGCCCGAATTACACCGCCGCCGCCGAACGCTCAAACCGCCGCGCCGCAGCATGGTTATTACGGCCAGCCCGGCCAGGTTCCGCCGGGTTACCCCCATCCGGACCTTTACCAGCAACCGCAAGCCGCCCAGCCCCCTTACACCTATCCACAGGCTACCGGTTACCAGCCCGTACCGGCGCAAGCCCCCGTCGCAGCCCAGGCTCAGCAGATAGTGACTCCCACCCCGCAAGCGGCCCAGGTCTTCACCAGCCTGGCGGCTGCCGCCCAACCTGCCTACCAACCGCCTGCCGCCAGCCCGGTCCAGACCGTCCCGGTGACGCCGGTCGCTCCCGCGGCCAGTCCGGCAGTTGAAACAGCCAGTGGCGATACTTCCGGCCAGACCCAGAACGGTAAGGCCGGGACCAGCGACTTTAGCGAGGTTAAAGAAGTCATCCAGGCTATCCTGGCCCAGCGCGTCACCAGCGGGCGCAACCAGATGCGGGCCCGCGACCTCAAAGAAGAATTGCTGCGCCGTATCCCGAACTTTAGCGAACGGCGTTACGGTTTCTCCAAGTTCAAGGCGCTGTTAAACGCAGCCGAGGCTGCCGGTGTTTTGCAAATTGACCAGTCCGGCCATATTTTGTGGGTATCCGCACCGGGTACGCCCAAGATGCAATTCGGGGCCGGGACGACTGGCGCGGAAGACACCGCCCAGGCTGCCGATAACGACTTTGAGGAAGAAAGTGAAGATGAGGCTACCAACCCGGCTGCCGAAGCCGAGTTGGTAGCCCCGAGCGGTGAGGCGGCGGTAGCGGCTCCTCACGCTTTGGCAACGACCGGAGAGGCAGCGACTATCGAGCCCCAGGAGGCAACCTATGCCGGGCCGGTGGGAGCGGAAGCGCCGGAAACGACTATGCCGGAACCCGCTACCGAGGTAATTGTCCCCGAAGAGCGGACTACTTCCCTGGCAGGCAGCGCGACCCCGGAAGAAACGCCGGTTCGGGCCGAGCTAAACCGGAATGAGAGCGTTCTTGGACCGCGCCCGGCCCAGTTGAACCAGCCCTTCTACCAGGATGTCATCGTTTTGATTGACCACCTGCGAACCCGCAATCGCTGGCTGGGTTACGAACTGCTGCTTTCCAACGTGCGCGACTTACTCAGCAGCGAGATGCCGGAGAGCGAGGCCAAAATACAGGCCGGTAACATTCTTAGCCGGTTACTCAGCGACGGTATCATCAAGATGGCGATTGAGGTCCATTCGCGGGGCGCTCGCAAGATGACGGTCAAGGTTGCTCACCTGCAGGATGAAAATCCGGTGGTGCGCTACGCCCTGGAAAGCCACAAGCTGCAATCTGCAGCCCAGGCCGCCGGGCCGGAAGCGGCTAAGGAGGCCGAACCACAGCAGTCTGCGGCCAGCGTTGAAGGCCAGACCCAGTTGCAGGAGGTCGGTCAGGAAGCCGCCACCGAGGGGGGCCAGTCTGCCGGTGTAGACCACGGTGAAGGTATGTCGGAGCCGTGGGGCGGTTATTACACTCAGCAGGCTCACCCGGCAGAAGCCGAAGCGACCGAAGCCCCTGTGGTTGAGGCCGGTGGCGAAGCCGGTGAACTCGGCCAGGAAGCGGCCCCGGTAACCCCTGAGGAAATGCCCCGGGACGCTGCCGCCGAGCAGCCTACCGAACAATCTGAAGGCGAAAGGTCCCGGGGCCAGGGCGGCGAAAACGCTGAACTGACCGGCCAGGTCGTCGAAGCCCCGGTTATCGAAGAACCGGGCGCGGTGGGTGACACGGGCGCGCATGTCCAGGGTGAGCCGGAAACTGCTCCCCAGGGCGAGGAAGCCGCCCCTGCCGGTGGTTACATCAATACCGCCGAAATGTCACAGGGCGAGGCTCCTGTCTCTGAAGGCGGCTACTTTGCCGCCGGCGCTGACCAGCCTGAAGGCCACTCTGATAGCGGCCAGCAGTTTCAACCTGAAGGTGAGCAGCAGCCCCAGGGTGAAAGCTCTTTTGACGAGGTTCCTTCTTACGGTGACCAGCCCCAGGGTCAATTGCAGGACGACCAGTCGCAGAGCCAGCCTGAGAATTACCGGGTAGAAACCCAGGACGGCTACAACCAGCCTGAGGGGGTTGCGGCTGATCCCGACCAGGATGGCAAGCAAGTTCCCGCCGAGGTTCTCCAGCAACCGGTCGTGGAACTGGATGGTGATGAAGCGGAAGATGGCGAGGAGGTTGAGGAGGACACCGAAGGTGATACCCAGGCTCCCAAACCGGTCCGCCGCCCGCGCCGCCGCCGCGCTCCGCGAGTTATCGCCACGCCGGAAGGCGACCAGTCCCAGGGCCAGGGCGAAAGCATGGGCCAACCCGTCGAAAGACGCGCTCCGCTCAGCCGCCACACCCGCCCGCACCGGAGGCCTCGCAATCGCTAGACCGGACTAACTCAATTAAACAAAAACACCTGCTGGAAACGGCGGGTATTTTTGTTTTCATAAAAAACAATCAAATAAATTGTATTCTATCTACCCGAACCTGGTATTAGGCAATGTGACCTATTTCACAATGTAACTCCAAACATTGGTACAAAATGCCAAATAAAATTTGACCGCATTTACTATTTGCCTTATAATAATAGCCAGATAAAAATTCGTCAGAGAGCGTTTTAAAGGGAAATTATCATACCACAGGTCTGTATCTAGGCCGCCCGGTAAACTTAATAATACCGGGAAAATTTTAAACTCAGATTCTAATTTTTATTACCAGCTTATTTGCCGCCGCTTGGCCGCTACAAAGGAAAGGAGCTTATATTATGACTACCTCTTTTACCCTCAATACGGGAAAAATTCGCCCGGAGGCTGTCCTTTCAAGCTTAGGCCAACACATGCTGGTGGATGGCTATTCGTTCGTCTACGACCACAAGGCCAGCCAGGGTTCGTGGTTAGTGGACGCTGTAACCGGCAAGCGTTTTCTGGATTTGTTTAGCTTCTTTGCCTCGGCCCCTGTCGGCTACAACCACCCGGCAATGCGCGACCCGGCCTTCCGCGAGAAAATGGCCGATATTGCGACCATAAACCCCTCCAACAGCGAAGTTTATACCGTTGAAATGGCCGAATTTGTCGATACCTTCGCCCGGTTGGCTGCCCCGGCCGATATGCGGCACTATTTCTTTATCGCCGGGGGAGCGCCCGCTGTCGAGAACGCCCTGAAGGCCGCCTTTGATTGGAAGGTGCGTAAGAACTTTGCTAAGGGCTGCACCCGCGAGGTTGGCAGCAAGGTTATCCACTTCAAGGAAGCCTTTCACGGGCGGTTGGGTTACACTATTTCACTGACCAACACCGCCGACCCGCGCAAGTATATGTATTTCCCGCGCTTTGACTGGCCGCGCATTGACAACCCTAAACTGCGCTTCCCTCTCACGCCTGAAACGCTGGTCGAGGTCGAACAGGCCGAACGCCGCGCGGTCGCCCAGATAGAGGCGGCTTTCCGGGAAAACCGGGACGAGATTGCCGCGATAATTATCGAGCCGGTCCAGGCCGAAGGCGGCGAGAACCATTTCAGGCCCGAATTCTTTAAAGAATTGCGCCGCCTGGCCGACGAAAACGAAGCTCTTCTTATATTCGATGAAGTTCAGACCGGCGCTGGCATATCGGGCACCTTCTGGGCCGGGGAGCAGACCGGCGTGAAACCCGATATAATTGTTTTTGGCAAAAAGCTGCAAGTTTGCGGCATTATTGCCGGACCGCGCATTAACGAAGTCGAGCGGCATGTCTTTGTGGAGCCGAGCCGGATTAACTCGACCTGGGGTGGTAACCTGGTTGACATGGTGCGGGCAACTCGCTATCTTGAAATTATTCACGACGAAAAGCTGGTCGAAAACGCCGCCACTCAGGGTAAATTTTTGCTGGAAGGTCTGGCCTCGCTACCCGGTCATGGCCTGCAATTTGATAACCTGCGCGGCAAAGGTCTGCTGATTGCCTTTGATTTGCCGACCGTCGCGCGCCGCCAGGAAGTTTTGCAAAAAGCCCTGGAAAATGAAATGCTGTTGTTGCCCTGCGGCCATCGTTCGATCCGGCTGCGGCCTCATCTTGATTTAAGCCGGTCGGTCGCCGAAGAAGCCCTGGCTCGGCTGGAGAAAGTTTTATGCGAGTAAGCATTATTGGTGCGCCCTTAGCTTTTGGTCAGACCAAAGCCGGGGTAGGCCTCGCGCCTTCGGCTTTGCGAAAAGGCGGATTGGTGGAAGCCCTGACCCAACTCGGCCATACCGTTGTTGACGAGGGCGATTTGCAGTTTCCCAGGGGTAAGTTGCACGAAGCCGAGGTTGAACTTCCCGAAGCCGAGTTCGACGGGGCGCGCCGCAATCTTTTCGAGGAAGGCGACACCACTACCACGACTCTTTCAGCCTCGGTCACGCGAGTGAAAAATGCGCGTGAGGTCGGCGAAAGCTGCCGCTTGATATCCCAAAAAGTTTGCCGGCGGGCAAAAGAAGGTGATTTCTGCCTCACCCTGGGCGGCGATCACTCGATTGCCCTCGGCTCGATTCCCGGTATCCTGGCAGCCCGCCCCGATACCGCCCTTATCTGGGTGGACGCTCACGGCGACTTTAATACGCCTGAAACCTCGCCAAGCGGCAACATGCACGGCATGCCGTTGGCGATGGTGCTGGGTTATGATACCCACAAACTGCCGGATTTCAACTGGCTCCTCGACGAGGAGTTGCGTAAACTGACGCCGGACCGGGTAGCCCTGGTCGGCGTTCGAAGCCTGGATGCCGGCGAGCGCCGCCTGCTAAAAGACGCGGGAGTTCATGTCTATAGCATGAGCGAGATTGACCGCTACGGTATCGGGCAGGTAATGGACCGGGCCATGACCGCTATCAATGGCGACGGCCGCCGGACTTTCCATGTCAGTTTCGATATTGACTCCATTGATCCCTCCGAAGCGCCTGGCACCGGCACCCTGGTTAAGGGCGGCCTGACTTACCGGGAAGCCCACACTATTCTGGAGATGGTCGCCGAAACCGGCCTTTTAACCTCGCTCGACCTTGCCGAGGTCAACCCGGAACTCGATATCAACGGCCAGACTACCGCCCTGGGTATCGAACTTATCGCTTCCGCCCTGGGAAAATCAATTTTCTAACAGCTGGTAGGCCGGTCTTACGGGCAAGCTAAATGTAAGGTCAGGGTTGCTAAAATTAAACCAGGTACAGGTAAAGATAGAGTCTTTACCTGTACCTGGTTTTACTCCTTCCCCAATAATTTTTAGCCTTGTGCAAAATTGTTCAAATGTGGTAAAATTAAATTACTACATTGTAGTAGAGCGTAGTAGAGGGTAGTAGCGCGATAACTTGTTCCCTGAATAACAAACCAAAAGTTTTTGAATTCAAACAAATTTTTATTCCCGCTCAAAATTTGAATATAAAAATATAAGGGGTTGTGAGGAGGAAGACTTTGACGGCAACTGTTGATATTTTATCTGACGAGATCAAAATAAAAACGGTCCGGGTAGGCTCGGCGGAGTCCCGGCCCGGTGAGATTGTTTATGGCTGGTTCGAACTGGCCCAACTACCGACCGGGCATACCGAGCGTATCCCGGTTATTATCGCCCAGGGTCGCGAACCCGGTCCGACTTTCTGGTTTACCGCCAATATTCACGGCAACGAGTTGACCGGCATGGCGGCGGTTCACGATATCGTAAGACCGGCCCTGCTGGAAAATTTACGCGGCACCGTTGTAGCTCTTCCCAGCCTTAACCCGGCCGGTTTGCGGACTAATCAGCGCGTGCCTTATTTCGAAACCCAGGACCCTAACCGCAGCTTTCCCGGCTACAACAATCCCGATACCGACCCGACCACAGCCGAACGCCAGAAGCACCCGCCGTCCATTTATGATGAAGCGATGGCCCGCCTTTTTGAATGTATCCGCGAGTCGGCTGATTTTCTGGTGGATTTGCACTGTTACGGTTTGCAGGCTGCCTCGTTTACTATCCGCGACCGGGTGCTTTACCACGATGAGTCCGACCGGGCGGAAGCCGAAGAACTTTTCCGCCGTATGGATGAACTCTGTGGCGCTTTTGGCCTCGGCGTAGTCAACGAAGCGGAAGCGCGCCGCTATATTGACCAGAAGTTGCACCGCTCGACCAGTGGGGCGGCCCTCAACGAGTCCCGCATCCCCGCCATCACGGTTGAACTGGGTTTGATTGGCGGCGTTGACCCCGATGCCCTGGCGGCGGCCCGGACCGGCATGTTAAATAGCCTGCGCTGGGCTGGCATGTTGCCTGGCATGGTGGACAAAATTACCAGCGTCCCGGTGCCGCAGCCGCCTTTCAGCACCCGCCGGGAGAACTCTCCGCGCGCCCAGGCCAGCGGCATTTTGCGTTATCACGTCCGGCCCGGTGATATGGTTTCGCAAGGCGATATTATTGCGACCCTGACCGATATTTTCGGCAATCCCATTGCCGAAAATAGCGAAATCCGGGCCGAAAGCGATGGCTGGATTATTAGCCTCTCGCGGGGCGCGATTTGCTACCAGGGCCAGACCATTACCAATATGGCCGTCCGTGACGACAACCCGATGGTCGAGCATTTCCCGGCCTAAGGGTTTCTTTACGAGCTAAAGCTGCTTGAACAAACCAAAGAGCCGTCCTTAAATTCTGACAAGGGACGGCTCTTTGGTTGTTTAGCATACTTTTGTCAGACCTCAAGAGGAAAGGAGGCCGGAAACGGCAGGCTAGCGCTCTTTCAATTAATAAAGCTATAGTGTTAAAATGGCTTTTATCAAGTGCTATAATTTTGTAAGTTTCAGTTGGAATAGCGAAAGGGCGGCCCCTAATGAACGACCTTCATATTGATATTGACGAGATAGATAACCAGGAAACGATTCCGCCTGCGTCCGGCGAAAGCGGCTCAAACGAGCGGCCAAAAGAACCGGCGGGCGGCTTTGGTTTTGGCGACCTCCTGGAACGCATTGGTGAACGGGCTAACCGCTGGCAGGACCGCATGAATGCCGGGACAAGGTTGGGCCTTGATATGCATATCATCCCGCCCGAAGCTAAAAAGCATCTAATTTCCAGCCAGCGCGAGTTTTTGCTGGCCTGGCGCGCCCTCATTGACTACTCGCTCGAACGGCTCAACCGGGAGGAAGCACGCGAAGCCGCTGCGCCGGATAAACCGGACGAAACGCCCAAAGTCGAGAAAATCCAGGTCGGGGAATTTTAGTCTAACGGAAGGCCGGGACGGGCCGCTGCCGCTCCATGTTCCAGGCCAGGTTGTCATACTTGGCAGCCTGGAGTTCAAGGGCCAGGGCGGCCTCGGCGGAGTTGAGTTCATTTTGCGGCAGCGCAATCCCAAAGTGCGTGGCGAAACCCTGGCTAAAAGCCTGCTGCGCTTCCTCATAACTTACCGTTCGCCGCCGGGCTTCCTCAATGGAAGTGAGGCGTCTGGCGACCTGGGCGATAGTTTTAGCGCGGTCCAGGCGGGCGGGTAGTTCCAGCACCCGGAAAAGTTTATCCACGTCCACACTTAAAAGAATAGTCCCTTGCTGTAAAAAAGCCCCGTGTTGGCGGGCCTGGGCGCTGCCGATTATCTTGCGGCCTTGCCAGGTTATTTCGTAGGCGCTCGGAGCGTCGAAACAGGCCGAGGTAATCGCGTCGGCGTGTCCGCGCCGGTCTTTCTCGGCCATTTCGGCTTCTACCCCCAACAATCGCAGCCCTTCCACCAGGGCGCCGCTGATTTTGCGGTAAGATTCCAGCACCCCGCCGCTGAATTGAGGGTCTTCGATACTGCCGACCAGGCTGTAGGTCAGTTCGGCAAAATCGTGCAAAATAGCCCGGCCCCCGGTCGGGCGGCGGACCCATTCCACCCCAAGTTCCTCGCACGCCTTGAAATTTACCTCGCGTTCGGCCCGTTGAGCGTATCCGAGCGAAAGAGCGGCCGGTTGCCAGCCGTAAAAGCGCAGGATAGGCCCGGGTTGTGCGCCTGCTTCGGTCTGGGCGGCGAAATGCTGCCAGAGCGCTTCATCGAGCGCCATATTGTAAGAGCCCCGGTTTCGACCGGAGAGAATCAGCCGCCACCCGGCCTGAGAAGCTGTATTTCCCACTTAAGTTACCACCAGTTTATAGCCCGTTCCCCGGACCGTTTGAATCTGGGCGCTGGACCCGGTCAATTTGTCCCGCAAATGAGCTACGTGTACATCCACCGTCCGGGTATCGCCAAAATATTCGTAACCCCAGACCAGGTTTAGCAGCCGGTCCCGGTCAAGCACAATCCCCGTGTTCTGAGCCAGCACTTTGAGCAGGTCGAACTCTTTAGCCCTCAGTTCAATGGGCTGTTCCTCGATGGTCACTTCGTGGCGGGCCAGGTCAATGCGGGTGTTACCAAGTTCAATCAGGTTTTTAACCGCCGGGGCCGTATTCGGCTGCGTCACCGTATCGGTGCGCCGCAGGACCGCCTTTATGCGGGCGACCAGTTCACGGGTATTAAAAGGCTTGGCGACATAATCGTCCGCGCCGAGTTCAAGGCCCACGATGGTATCAATGTCGTCACCTTTAGCCGTCATCATAATGATAGGAATATTACTCTCGCGGCGAATCTGGCGGCAAACCTCATAACCATCGAGTTCGGGTAACATCAAATCCAGCAGCACCAGGGCCGGATTGTGCTGGTTGAACAGCCGCAGACCCTCCCGCCCGGTATGGGCTACCTCAACCGTATAGCCTTCGTTTGTAAGGTACAATTTGACCAGTTCAACAATGCTGCGGTCGTCATCAATAACTAAAATAAGTTTATCAGCCATCGCACATCTCCCTGCTACTACCTAACCAGGCTGCAAGCCCTTCCGGTTAATTAATATTATGCCATAAACAGGGGTTTCTAGCTAATGTAATAGAGTTCCTGGAAGATGTGGCACGGCTTATGCATTATTATTTAGTGTAAAGTAAACAGAAACTTTGTTTCTGAAAAGCCCGAACAATGGAGTTTAGGCCGGGGTAACCCGGCAAAAGGCGAAAGCGAAAGGAGCAACTATGCACGATAGTGAAATGGATACTCAAAAGGGTGGCATGAAAGAATTTGGCGGCAAGGTCGAGAAGACTGCCGGTGATTTGACGGGCAACGAGGATATGCAGGCCCGTGGCACCCAAACCCAGGCCAAAGGCAAAGCCCAGAATATGTGGGGCAAGGCCAAAGACGCCGCCGGAGATGTCGCTGACACCGTAAAGGATGCCTTTGACCCTAACAGCAAAGACCCTAATATGAACAACCGGCCTTAATTTACAGGGTCTTAAAGCTTAATTCAAGTTTTTGATAATATAACTAAATTAAAAGCATCTCCTGATGGGGGTGCTTTTAATTTGCCTTACGCCCGCCCCTCAAAACTGTGTTACAATAAAGTGCCTTTAATTTAAAATTGCGGCTAAAAGCTGCCAAACCGGGTATTTTTTGGTATAATTCATTAATGAAAAACCTTAGAGAGCGACAATGCAGCAATTGCGGCCGGATTTATAGCTGGGATGACTGGCCGGAAGATAATTGTCCGGTCTGTGAAGATGTCCCACTTGAAGACCTTGAAGGCGAAGGCAGCGAAGCGTTCCTGGACGACACCCTCAGCCAGGAAATTCCCTGGCCGAAAGGCGAACGGGAAGTGGTGGTCTGCCGGGCCTTTGGATACCTGGACGCTCAGTTAATCAAAGCTACCCTTGAAGGCGCGGGTATCCCGGTCCTGCTCCATGCCGGGGCAAAACTCGGCCTTACGGTCGGTGACCTGGGCGCTGTACCGGTCATGGTTCCCAGGAACCGGGCGGATGAAGCGCTGGCTATTCTGGACGAGCGACAGTGAGCGAGCTTGTCGCCGGTTTAATTCAACTCTAGTATACTATTTCGAACGGTGAGCGAAAAGAATAGTTTACATAAAATTACTCTTTACAGTAAAGAAGGCTGTCACCTTTGCGAAAATGCCAGGGAAGCTTTATTTGAGCTGGAAGACGACTTCGAAATTGAGCTGGAAGAGGTAGATATTACCACTGATAGCGCTCTTTTCGAGAAATACAAATATGTCATCCCGGTGATGGTTGTAGATGACTCCATTGTGCTGGAAGCTCGGATTGACGCTCGTAAGATCTACCGCGCTCTGGTGGAAGGTTACGGACCTAAGCTAAAGGTCTAGGTTATTTTGCAGTTAATGGCTTTACCAACGTCTTACATTCGAATATAAAAAGTCACACTTAATATCCGGTAGGTGAATTTTGATGCGTGGGAAAATCGTGCGCTTTTCGTACCTGGCCCGGCGGCGTCAGGTTTCCGAGACTGTTAATCAAAAATCAAATGGCAAGTCTAAAAATGCTTTAGTACGCCTGTGGAACAAAACAGCTGCCCCGTTCTGGCTCGCCCGCATGCGCAAAGAGATCCATCATTATTACCGTGATACGGTAGTCTTACGCATGAAGTGGGGTTCTGACCTCGTTTACCGTGTGGAAGTGCGCGGCAACGCAAACTTTACTCATACGCCTTCGACCGTTATCGCTTTAGGCCACAAACGCGATACCGATATTCCGGTAGTTATCCCGCTTCTTTATCATTTCCAGAAGCCGAAAAGGCACGCCAGGAAGGTGCGGGATTTGTATATTGCCGCCCGCGACGATGTCTTTGAGCGCGGTTTCCTGACGATTTACCTGCCTTTTCTGGACTTCTTCCGGCCTCTATTTAGCCGTACGAGCGTAATTGGCCGCTGGTTCAAAATGTTGCAAGCCTGTCCGGTTAAATTGCCGGACGAGCAGACCGCCAACCAGCTTTTAAACGAAACGCTCCGGATTGAAGGCAATCTGGATGCCCTGGAAGCCGTTGACGAAACCTGGCTTGCTAAACTCCTGGGGGATGAAATGGGCCACCGCCCCGGCCTGACCCTCAAAGATGTTGTGCTGAAGGGCGACCTGAAAGTCCTGGCCCAATACGCCACCCCACGAATGTTCCGCGAACCGCTCGCGAGCCGCATTCGCCAGCGGCATCATGCAACAATGCACGCCCAACTGCGGTATCTAATCAGGGTACTGGAAAAAGGCGGCAGCTTGCTGGTCCTGCCGGAAGGCCGGGTTAGCCCGGATGGACGGTTTTGCAAGATGCGGGCGGCGGTTATCCGCCTTGTCCAACAGGCCCGCGTCGAGACCACGCTGCTGCCGGTGAACCTGACCTACGACTTTATGGATACGATGCGCACCAACGTCACCGTAATCGTCGGGGAGGAAATAAACAAGCTCAAGCATCACAGCAAATCCGAGCTGACCGATATTATCCGCAAGAAAGTGGCCGGGCTTACCTGCGTGACCATGAGCGGCCTGGTCAGTCGGGCCTTGATCGAAAGGGTGAACGAGGGCCACAACCAGATTCGCCTTAGCCGCTTCAAAGAGCAACTCTGGGCTGAAATCCAACGGCTGCGCAAACTGGGCCTGGCCCTGGACCGCCAGCTTGCGACCCGGCAGGATTTCGAGGAACGTTTCGAGCGGTTCATGGATTGGGCCTGGCACAAAGGCGGCATTTTTCTGGTCGGGCCGATGTTTGCGGCGGACGGTTCGAAAGGGTTCGATTGGATCAGGTTGGACCGCCCCGCTTTGCTCCGCGAGGAATGTACCAAGCACACTCAAAACCCGGTCCGCTATTGCTATAATGAACTGACCGAGTTGCTCGAAACCTGGAACGCGCTGCCGGAGCAGTCCAAGCCGGAAACTGAGTCTGCCGCGCTCGAACTCGTAGAAGTCCAGCGCCTGACCGCCGGTTAGCCGCTGCCCGGGTTGGCCCGATTGACACCGGGTAGGGCTGGTGTTAAGCTTCAAGGTAACCCGGTCTAAACCGGACCATGTTTTTAGCTCTATAGCAAGGAGTTTCGAAAATGCCCATCACCCATTATGAAGCGCCTTCCGCCGCCGACCGGCTGCGCATCCTGAACAAGTACAAAAATATCGCGATGGTGGGTCTTTCGGGCAATCCCTTCCGGCCAAGCCACTTCGCGGCGATTTACATGTTGGCGAACGGCTACAACATTATCCCGGTCAACCCCATGGAAAAGGAAATTTTAGGCCGCAAGTGCTACCCTTCCCTGCGCGACATTCCCGAAAAGGTTGACATTGTAGATATCTTCCGCAAGCCGGGCGATGTGCCGCCCCTGGTGGATGACGCGATTGCTATCGGCGCGAAGGTTTTCTGGCTGCAACTCGGCGTGATTAACGAGGGAGCAGCGCAAAAAGCGGTCGAGGCCGGAATGGAAGTGGTTATGGACCGCTGCGTTAAAATCGAACACGCCCGCTTTTTCGGCGGCCTAAATACGATTGGCCTCAACACCGGGGTTATCAGCAGCCGCCGGATGAGTCTTTCTTAGTTTGACTTATCTTGAAAGAATTAAGCCGCCCTCCCGAAATTTCCCAGCCAACCCCTGAAAATACAGCTTCACCCGCTGCGCCCGGCCTTCCTGTTTCAAGGGAGGCTTTTTGGCGTAGAATTTCAAACCCCCTCCACCAGGAAGCCGCTTACCTGGCAAAAGCTTTCGGTTCCTGGCCGGTCGCGGCCCTGCTGCTATTTTTAACCTTCGTCCTGGCCCTGGCTTATCAGGCACCACTCGATTATTCTTTTGCCCTGGGCAGAGCCAGCGCTAACGACTTTCTTTACCTGCAAAGTTTTAATCCAGCCGAAGCCAATAACCAGTTTAGCTTTCGCTGGACTACCGACGAAAGTTATTTGCGCTTTCAGGGGGTTGGCCGCCTGCCTTCGGCCCAATTGCAACTGGAAATGCTATCAGGAGGCCGCCCGGCTAATTTGCCTTTGCCAGTGGTCCAGGTCTGGAAAGACCGCCAGATGCTGGGTGAGGTAGAAGTTACGCCTGGCCGGAAGTTCTACTCTTTTGATTTACAGGAGAGCGGTAATTTCGCGAATGGCGACCTGTTTTTTACCCTCAAGGTCCAGAACTCTTTCAAAGAAGCCGGGCACGATTTGCCGCTGGGTGTGGTGGTGACGCAAGTCCGCTTGACCGGCGGCAGCGCCGGGGGCCGTCCGGTAGTGCCGTCCCCGGCCCACTTTGTATTCCTGCTGGCGGCTTTGCTGGCGATTTACCTGGCCCTGGTCCGTTCCGGTTGGACTCCGATGCTGGCGGCGGTCTTTGGCGGTATTCTTGGCCTGGGGGCGGCGGTTGCATTAGGTTCGGCCCGCCTGGTCTTTACCCCGGTTATCGAAGAGCTTTTCCTGACGCTAGCCCTGGTCTATGCGCTGCTGGTCCTAGGCCTGCGGACGACCGGGTGGTGGCTGTCGCGGCGCAACCTGGCACTCCCGGCCGCGCAGATGCGCTGGCTGGGCCTGATTTTCCTGGCGGCGTTCGTGGTAAAGGCCGCCGGCCTGAACTACCCGGCTTTCAGCGTGGTTGACCACTGGTTCCGGGTCCACCAGATCTACCGTTTCTGGAACGAACCGGCTGCTTTCTGGCAGCAATACTACAGCGTCAGCGCCGGGACGACCGTCACCGGGCAGGAAGGCGGCTCGGCGGTGCTGGGCCAGTGGGGTTTGCAGGCCACCCTGCCTTATTCGCCGCTTTTCTATCTTTTCGCGGCCCCGCTCTCTTTTTTCTGGCCCGATTACCACAATGTTAATTTGCTGGCGGCGGTCAACGACCTGGCGACCTGGCTGGAAGCGACCCAGATTTTCCTGCTTTATTTGATTGCGCGGCTGGCTTACCGCACCACCGGGAGCGGTTGGGCCGGTATCCTGGCCGGGGCTATCTTTGGCTTCTACCCGCTCGGCTTCCTGCTTTTCAGCGATGGCGGCTATAACTCGATTTTTGCGGCCTGGCTCTCGCTCCTTTTCGTGGCTTTGCTGGTGGATTGGCTGCGCCGGCGGGCTTCCGGGGAAAAGGTTTCTCGCTGGCCGGTGGTCTGGCTAATTTTAACGTTGGCGGCCGCTTTGCTGGCCCATACCAGCACTCTGCTGCTGTTAGGCGCGCTGATGGTAGTCTTTAACGGCCTGCTCCTGGTTCGCCGCTCCACCCGGCCAACGGGAAAGATAGTTGCCTTTGTGACGCTGGCGGGGCTAATTATTGCTTTTGCCCTCTATTACGGCTGGTACGTGCCGGGGTTGGTCGGGCAGACCCTGCCGCTGCTCTTTGGCAAGCTTGAAAGCGGCGCGGTCGGTCACGAAGCCGCCAAACTGGGCGGCCCGCTTTTGAGCGGGTTCTGGCCGCAACTCTGGGAGCATTTCCGGTTCTGGCCGTTCCTGGCCCTGCTCGGGTTTTTGGTGGGAGAATACGTAGCAAAGCGCAGCAGGGTTATCAGACCGGCCCAACCGGACCACCCGGCTACGACTGATGCCGGGATTGAGGAACCTCAAGAAAAGCCGTCAGGGGCTTCCTCCCTGACCCTGTTATGGTGGTGCTGGCTGCTGGTCTTTATCTTATTTAGCCTTGTTGACCTGCGGGTGAATTTGTTGCAAAAGCACATGCTTTTCGCCGCCCCGTTGTTTTGCCTCGGTAGCGGGCTGGCGGTGGTCCGGTTGTGGCAATTTGTTAAAGCTCGTGGGTGGTGGTGGCGCTGGGGTCTGGTTGCCGTTGTCGGCGGTCTTTTGCTGTTTAATATCGCAAGCGGTGTCTTACTCTGGTACAACCGGGTTTACCTCGGCATTAGCCCGCCTGGTTCCGGCTAAAGGTAGCTAAACTTTTTATTTAGCTAAAGGGGGAGTTATTCTAACTTCTAAAAGGGTGATTTACCAGTATAATAAAAATACTACCTACCCATGATATTCCAGTGGAATAGTCCCGGTCAAAGAGGCTCGGTAAGCTATTCTGCGTTACAATGGCGTAACAGAGTTATCTACGTAGTAGCCACAAAACAATTTAGGTGGAAGGAGGAACAGGGTTCTTCCTTCTTATTTTATTCTTATTTTATTGGTGGGAGGCCTACGTGTCATCCCCGGTCAGGGCGAGGGCGGTCCGGTTGCCGGCGCCAAAAAAGCCGCCAATAAAATTAGCGGCTTTGTTCATCTCGAAGGATGGTTTAGTCAGTCAAAAAACCTTGCCCCGGTAAAACCGGGTTAAACCGGCAACTAAAGCTGGGCGACCGGTCCGCCGTTATCTTCAACTTCCTCAACCTGGCTGCGCTGGGCCGAGTGAGCGGCCGGAGTGGTGGCGTTACCGGTAGCGGGGCGTTTGAAGATGAAGTAACTGTTTTCGGTATCGGCGAGCGGGCTAACCCCGCTGAGTTCCCAGCCTTGCTGGCCTAGCTCGTCCAGGTATTCCCGGACAAAAGTGCTGCGTCGTTCGCCCCGGCCAATAATTACCTGGTCGCCCTCGGACGAAATCTGGCCCCGGAAGTTCACGTAAACTACTTTGTATTCCCACCGAGCGCCTTTGTAGGGTTCGGCTGGGGCTTTAGGAGCTTGCTGGGGTTGCGGTTGGGCCTGGGACTGAGGTGATGGCGGTGGCGCGGACTCCCCAACGGGCGGAAAACCGGTGCCGTTGGAGTTGGCCTGGTTAACGGTCTGCTCCAGCTTGGAAATACCAGACTGAATTTCGCGCAGAACCTGGGCAAACATATTTTGCAACGACGGCGGGTCGTTTCGTTCGCTCATAATATTTTCCTTTCTAGCCGACGCGGCCTGTCAGCTAACACGTGTGTTAAATAAACACCTACCGGACACCGCCATTTGCCGCCTGGCGACCTTTTTACTCCGGTCAGGAACAATTGTAACATTACGCTATAGGGACGGAAAGAGCATTGGTGTTAGAGTTGCGTTATAATAAGGATATGCTAAATCTTTCCGATATTCAGGCGGCGGCAGGGCGGATTGCCCCCTTCGTCCGGCGCACGCCTCTCCTGGCAGCTAAACCGCTCCGGTCCCGCCTGGCGGCAGACTGGTCGCTCTATCTAAAGCTGGAAAATTTGCAGATTACCGGCTCTTTTAAGGCGCGGGGCGCGATTAACAAACTGCTAACCCTGGAAGCCGAAACCGGCGGCGAACTGCCGGGCCTGGTCACGGCTTCGGGCGGCAATCACGGTCTCGGGGTGGCTTATGCCGGGTGGGTCCGCTCGAAACCGGCCACTATCCTGCTGCCCGAAACGACCCCGACCAGCAAGGCCCAGAAAATCGCCACCTGGGGCGCGAAAGTGATTTACTGGGGCCAGGTCTGGGACGAAGCGAACGTGGCGGCCCTGAAACTGGCCGAACGCAAGGGTCTGGCTTATTTCCACCCGTTTGCCGACCCGGCTGTGATTGCCGGGCAAGGCACTATCGGCCTGGAAATTATGGAGGACGCTCCAAACCTGGATATGCTGCTGGTGGCAATTGGCGGCGGCGGTCTGATGGCGGGTATTAGCCAGGCGGTCAAAACAATCAACCCGCAGGTGCGAATGATTGGCATCGAACCGGTCGGCGCACCCACGCTTTACGAAAGCCTTAAAGCGGGTGAAGTGATCGAACTGGCGGGCATCGAGACGAGCGTCGGAACGCTTGCGCCCCGGAAAAGCGACCCCTTGAATTATGATATTATCCGGCAGAATGTTGCCGAAATCGTACTGGTCTCCGACGAGGAAATGACCCAGGCCCAGGAATGGCTCTGGACCGAACTCGGTATTGCATCGGAACTGGCCGGGACAGCGGCCATAGCAGCCTTGCTAACCGGCAAGGTACAGCCTGCACCGGGCGCGCGGGTTGGCGTAGTTATCTGCGCGGCAAATGCCGATATTCACTTTTAAAATATTTCATTGACAAAGCTTAAATGCAGTGCTATCATCAATTCACGCAAAACATAAAGTTAAACTTAATTTGGTACAAAACTCAAACAAAACCTATAATTTGCTAGAGAGTGGCCTGTGAATCTACTCTCCAATATCAATCTTAACTGGACCTGGCCCCAGGTTTTCGCCTTCCTTCTCCTGGCATTGGTAGGGGCCTTCTTGGCTGAACGTATCGTTGGGAACGCGCCGAAATTTGGCTTCTTAGGTTCGCTGGCCCTGGGTATTCTGGGGGCGTGGTTTTTCTCAAACCTGCCTGTAGAAATCCAGATTGAACCCAGGCTGGAAGATTTACCGGTCGTCCGCTCAATCCTGGGAGGGTTGGTCCTGGTAGCTATATTTGCCTTCTTGCGCAAGCAGGGAGCGCCTCGTTGAAAAACGTCCGGCAGTATCTAACACCATTATCTTTTGGGTACGCTTTACTCGGTGCAGCCAGCGTGCTATGCCTTATCCGGTTCGTGCTGAGGTTACTGGCAGCCGACGAACTTAGTCCGGTTGGCCGGAAACTCACCCAGGCGGGCAGTATTCTAACCGGCCCTTTCGAGAAGCTTTTTCATCTTGAGCCGGTTGGGCAACTCCCCGGTTCCACCTTTGAACCCTCTGCTCTGGCGGGCGCGCTGGGTTTTCTGGTGATTGCCCTGCTTATCGGCCTGGTTGTCGGAAGCAGGCAAGGGTTAAAAGCTCGCAAAGTAAGCCGGAACTGATATTTCCATTTCTGACCTCACTATTTTTAGTTAGTCTTATCTTCGCCCCGGTTGGTCTTCTTGAATAGGGTTACTGGTGTAGTTAAGGGAAACGAGGTAACACAAATGCATAAGAATGAGTTCATCAAGCAATTAGCAAAAGAGACCACCCTTCCCCAAAAGGAAGTAAACCAAGTGATTAAGGGCGCGGTAGACCTGATTGCCCGCCGCCTTAAAGATGGCGATAAAGTTGTCATCACCGGCTTTGGTACGTTCGAGGTCCGCCGCCGCCGCGCCCGCCGGGGCGTTAATCCCAAGACCAAAGAGCGCATTACTATCCCCGAAACCCAGACTCCCGGTTTTACCGCCAGCAACACCCTGAAACTTTCGGTGCTCGGCCAGTTAGAGGCTACAAACCTGATGGACCAGGCTGAAGCCGAAGCTGAAGACCCCGAAGTTGCCAGCATCGCTAAACCGGCCAGACCGCGCGGCCGGAAGAAGGCGGTTGTTTAACTTTTAGCCGGTCTTGCTTCATTAAATTGGGCCTGGGAATTTTTTCACAGGTCCGGTTGACGTTCCCACGCTTTTGTTATTTTTTGTACTTTACAAACAGATTTGGTTTAATAGAAGTCTATAAAAAATCGTTTTTTATAAAACTCTGCCTTGACAGGCCATGTGTCTTATGTTAACATAAAATTAAGTCGCATTACGTTTACGCTTCTTTTACAGGTCTTTTTGAAGTAAACCAGGTAACTGGACAGGGTCTCAATTTGAAAAAGGGCGATTCCCAAGAACCAGAAGATAAACTGGAAATAGTAGACCTGGCCGATATTTCCGGCCTGAACAACTACCGGACCAACTCTAAGCCCGACCCGGACGACCTTGATTTGGCCGAGGAGGCCGACGACGAACTTACTTTCTCCGAAGAACCACCTCTCCCGGAAGTTCCTAACCCTAAACCCGAGAATTTCCGCACCAGGGGCCGCCCCGCTCGTCCGGCTACTCCCCGAAACGGTAAACTGGGGGCCGGTGGAGTCAACCGCGACAAGCCTATTTTTCCTTCCAGCATCGCCGCCGATATTCTTTCGCTGCACCCGCGCACTCTTCGTATTTACGAAGAACTAGGCCTGGTGGTGCCGTTTCGGACCGAAACCCAGCGCCGCCGCTATTCCCAGAATGACATCAGCAAGACCCGCTTTATCCAGTTCCTGACCCAAAACCGCCGCGTGAACCTCGAAGGCGTCCGCATCGTCCTGCAAATGCTGGAAGAAATGCGCCAGTTGGGGGTTCATGACCCGGTCCGGCGCGTCTTTAACGACTACCGTGAGCCGGATATCTAGCATCCTGTTTCTTTTAATCCCCAATTTTGTATGCTAAAATAATCATAAAGCTGGTCCAGGCTTTTAAAGCCGATAACCGGGTATCTTTTTGACATGGTCTTACCCTATTTGAGCGAACGGGAAGGCCGCGCTTTCAGTTTGCGCTTTTGCTTTGCCCGGTAATTTTACTCTGAAGACCCTGGCAGGGGTCCGCCGGTTTAATGAGGTGTAAGTGGAGTTTCTTGTTTCAACCGTTCTGTCGCTGGCTTTTGGCTTATTCTGGCTGTGGTGGTACTACCGCCAGGATATTTTTGACAAAGAACCCAAGCGTTTCGTCCTGCTGATTTTTGTCCTGAGCATGCCGTTATCGGTGCTGTCCGGCCTGCTGGAATACACCCTGGACCAGGGCAGCGGTACTTATACCGAACATTCAGGTTTCTTCGTGGCAGCCCTCTTTTACCTGGGCGTGGTAGCCGTTATCGAGGAACTGGCGAAATTCTTCGTGGTCTTTACTGTAGCCTACCCCAACAAGGCTTTTAACGAGCCGATGGACGGTATCGTGTACGCGGCGGCGGCGGCGGTTGGGTTTGCCAGCTTTGAGAACGTCTTTTATGTGTTGAACAAAGGCCCGCTGGTCCTGCTGTTGCGCGGGCCTTTTAGCACCCTCGGCCACATCCTTTTCTCGGCCATGTGGGGCGCGGCCCTGGGCCTGTCGCTCAGAGAACCTTCCCGGCCCAAGCGGTTCCGGCTGATAATTACCGGCCTCGTCCTTTCCATCCTGGCCCACGGCACCTACAACATCTTGATTTCGCTCAGCCAGCCGTTTTTTGGGACGGGTTGGGAATGGCTCTCCTTGAGCGGCATCCTCTTTTTATTCTGCCTGTACGTGGTTGTTGCCTTGAAAATAAGTTACGCCTTGCGGGTTTCCGAATTTAACCCGGCCAACCTGACAGGCCCGGCCCGCCAGGCTTTACTTTATATGCTGGAGCGGCGCTTGCGGCCCAGGGTGCCGGTGCGGGTGATTGCGCCACCGGAGCGGGAACTGACGGCCCAGCATTACGCCCCTAACCCCAACCCTTACCGCTTTCGGGAAAGAATTCCCCCGGCGGCCGCCAATGATAGCGCCCTCAAGACCGCGGAAACCTGCGACTGTCCGAACTGCGGCGCGGCAAATTTAGTGGAGGAATCAGAGAAAAACTGTTATAACTGTGGTCAGGAACTTATCCAACTTGAACCACGAAAGGAGTAACCCAAACTGGCGCAAACCTCTACTGCTCTCGACCCGGCTGCCCCGAACGACCCTCCCACTCCCCTGAAACTCTTTTTATCCTGGTTTAGCATTGGCGCACAATCTTTTGGCGGCGGCCCCTCTACTCTCCAACTAATTCAAAACCAGATGATTGTCAGGCATAAGTGGCTGACCGATGAAGATTACGTGCGGATGTGGGCTTTATGCACGCTTGCGCCGGGCATCAACCAGCTTGCCTTTGCAACCCTGATTGGGCGCAAGCTGGCCGGGTGGCCCGGTATCGCGGCTACCGTGGGCGGCCTGCTGGTGCCTTCCAGCCTGATTACCGCTCTTTTGACGGCCGGTTTTACGGCTATCCAGAGTTGGCCGCCCTTCCAGGCGGTGCTGCGCGGTGTTATCCCGGCAACCGCAGGCCTGATGTTTATGGTTATGATAAATATGGGTCGGCCCCTGGTTAGAGAAGGGCTGCGCGAAGGCCAGCGGCGCTTGATTTTAACTTTTGCCTTTATTTTGCTGGTCGGGTTTATGATTGGCTTTCTCAAGTGGCCGGTAATCGGCGTTTTGCTGGTGGGGTCCGGCCTGGGCGGGATTTTCTTCAAAGCACCGCTGTTCCCGTCCAAACAGGTCGAGGCCGCTGCCGAGCCAGCGAAGGAGCAGCCGTGAACCCGCTACTTTACTTCTTAATCTTTCTGAAAGCTTCGCTCTTTTCGACCGGCGGCCTGGGCAACCTGCCGAGCCTGCACCAGGACTTGCTGGCTAACGGCTGGGCCACCGAGTCCGACTTTGGCAAGGCAGTTGCGGTCGGCCAGATTACGCCCGGCCCGAACGGTCTGTGGGTAATCGCCCTCGGCTATATCACCTACGGCTGGTTGGGCGCGGCCCTGGCCCTCGCGGCTATTATTATCCCGCCTTTTATTGTGCTGCTGGTGGCGGCGGGCTACTCGAAAATCGAGCATCACCCGGCCGTCCGGGGCGTCATGCGCGGTCTTTCCCTGGCTGTAGTCGGTTCGCTCCTGGCAACGGCCGGTTCTCTCATCAGCGCGCCCGGAATAGACTGGAAAGGCTGGATTATTGCGGCCCTTACGGTCGCGGTCGGCCTGACCAACCGAGTCCACGTTGTTTTCATGTTGCTGGCAGCCGGGGCGGCAGGTTATATCTTTTTTCAGTAAGAAACAAAATTATCCGGTCTGCCGGATAATTTGTTTTTATAGTACTACTTACTCCTGTTCGGAACTATAGATGGCCCTCGTTTTTAATGATGTCTTTAAGCCCGGTCTGATTTAGTTTTACCTGCGTGAGATCGCCCCGCATCTTCAATTTAATCTCTTTGGGTTGAATTCCCCGCTGCTTGCGGTGGGGATGATTTATTGCCATCGGAAACCGGGCCAGCGCTGAAACCTCCGGCGACCTGTTCGAGGTCTTCATCGGTTATATCATTAAGGCTTTTTAGTCATATTAAATCAACTGCTGCGATTTCACTGACTACCGACTACCGACTACCGACTACTTCCTACTTTTCTTACAAATATTCAGGGATTTGGGCGCGTAAGGCTCGCCGCCAGACCGCGCCGTTAGGCAGGCGGGGAAAGTCGGGTTCCTGGTAGACAAAGATGCGTTCGGGGCAGTGGCTGGCCGGAAGGCGGCGGTCGCAATAGTGAAGGAGGAGCGGCTCGGTCAATTTGCGCCCGGCCTGGTTGAGGACCACAAACGCGACCATCCGGTTACGGCCTTCGGGGGTAGTATAGGGCAAAGCCGCTGCTGCCCACACCCCCGGATGTGTTTCCAGGATCCGCTCGATGTCACGTGGGGCCAGCAGTTCGCCTTTAGGCAGCAGCAAAACGTCTTCGCGCCGGTCAATAATATGCAGGTCGCCGTCCTCGCCGGCCACGGCCATGTCGCCGGTCGGGAACCCCCCCTCGGTTTTGACAAGATGCGGTTGGTCCGGTTGAGCCGGGTTGAAGTAGCCGAGCAGCAAGTTCGGGCCCTTCGCCAACAATTCCCCGGCCTGTTCGGGCGGCAGAGTATTCCCGCTTTTCCCCTGCAAACTTAGCTGGACAACCGGCAGGGGTCTCCCCACGTTATCCTCGTTGGACGTTTCCGCCGAAAATTCGCTGGCCGCCTCCGAGCAAAGCAGGGGCGCGGCCTCCGTCACACCGTAGCAGTTAAAAAGGGGCGTGCCGGTCTTTTTACGCCAGCCGTCCTTTATTTGGGTTGGTAAGGGGCCGCCATACGAGAAAGCGTAACGCAGGCTGTCCAGTTTGGCTGTGGCAAAACCTGGCGCGTTGACAAGCTGGCTGAAGATGGCCGGAGAGCCGAAAACCAGGGTGCAGCCGTGCCGTTCGATCAGTTCGAGCGATTGGGCCGGGTCGAAACGCTCCTGCAACACGACCGTGCCGCCCAGGAAAAAGGTCATGTTAAGGCCGGTGTTCAGGCTGAAAAGATTAAAGAGAGGCAGCGGCAGTAGCGCTACTTCAAAGGCGCTGGCTCTTGGAAGAATCCCGGCTGTATCTTCGTCGTCTTCATCGTTGCCGCCGCCCCGGAACTGGGCCTGGGACAGGTCTTGCATCTGCTGGCAGTTCGCCAGCAAATTGAAGTGGCTGAGTAAAACCGGCCGGGAAGGCCCGGTGCGCCCGGCTGTAAAGGCCAGTAAAGCCGGGTCAACCGCGTCCGCATCGGAGTAGACCGGCTCGGAAAGCGGCTCGGCCAGGACTTCTTCCCAGGAAAGAGCGCCGGGCGGCTGGCTGCCTCCAGCGGTTATGGCAACGACCCAGTTTATTTCGGGCAAGACCGGCAGGAGTTCTTTAAAACGGTCGTAATAAGGGGCGATGGTGATAACGCCGCTGACCCGGCTTTCTTCTAAAAGATAGCGCAGGTCGCGGCCTTTCCAGTAGATGTTGAGCGGCACCGGCACCGCTCCCAGGCGTTGCAGGGCGTAGAAAGCCACCACGAAATGCGGCAGGTTGTGCAGGTAGAAAGCAATCCGGTCACCCGGCCGGACCTTGAGCCGCCGGAACCCGGCCGCCGCCCGGTCAATCTGACCGTCCAGGGTTATATAACTGGTCTCCTGGTCGCGCCAGACCAGGGCCAGCCGCGAAGGCGTGAAGGTCTTGCCTTCCCGGACCAGTTCACCCAGCAGTTCCTGTGGCATCGCTTGCTTTCGCTCCTGCTTTACGGCTTAAAAACTGACTTCGTTTGTATCTTTGAGGGTAGTGACTTCTCCAAGTTGCTCGTTGTGTTCGGCGATAATTTCGGGCGCTTTCTGCGTATCACTATCAAGGGTGCTGTGCGCGTCTTTGACCAACGTTACGTTGTAGCCCAATTTGACAGCCTGGCGGGTGGTAGCCTGGACGCACCAGTCCGTCTGAAACCCGGCGATTACCAAATTTTTTATGTCCCGGGCTGCTAACTCCGCGCCCAGGCTGGTTTCGTGGAAAGAATCAGGCGCGGTCTTTTCGATAACCGGCTCGCCGGGCTCGGGGGTAAGGTCGGGGTCAAGTTCCCAACCGGGCGTATGCGGTTCATCTACCGAGCCTTCGGGGCCGTTATTCAGGATATAAATCACGGGCGCTTCAGCGGCATGGGCCCGGTCAACCAGGGTCCGCAGCTTGCCGATAACGCCGCGCGAGTCGTGGCAGGGGTAGTCCGGGTCAGACATGTTCACCTGGGCGTCAATCACGATTAAAGCCGTCCTGTTATCACTCATTTTCTGCTCCTTTTCCGCTTTGTTTAAACTTCCGGTAAGCCAGGGCGCCCAGGCCAAACCCGGCTCCAAAGGCTCCGGCTTTTACCAGTCTGGCAGCAGGCGAGGTTTCCTCCGGCCTTAAATCGGCCAGCACTCGCCGGGCCGTGTTGTAGCCGGGGGCGCCGCTCACGCCGCCGCCGGGATGGGTGCTGGCCCCGGTCAGGTAGAGTCCCTTGAGCGGGGTGCGGTAATTTGCCAGTTCCGGCAGCGGACGCAGCATAAACATCTGGCCGATGGACATGTCTATATGCATCAGGTTTCCGCGCACAAGGCCGCCGATTTCTTCCAGGTCGGGCGGCGTTTTTATATATTGCCCGACCACGGCCTCGCGAATACCCGGCGCGAAATCCTCGACCACCTGCAGGCACTTGTCGGCCTCGCGCTGCTTGATAACGGGCCAACTTTCGCCGTTCGAGAGCCTGTAAGGATGGGTCTGCGCCCAGATATACAGCACCTGTTTACCGGGCGGAGCCAGGGATGGGTCAACCACGCTCGGCGTCATAGCCAGGACCGCCGGGCGTTCGGGTGGTCGTCCGGCCTTCGCGTCGGCGTAAGTCTTCTCAAGATAATCCATCGAAGGGCAGAGCATTTGCATGCCGTGATGCTGTTCGCCCGGTTGGACCTTGCCAGCTACCATTTCGCTCGGCAAAGCGGTGTAGTTGGGCAGGTTGTCCATGCCGTAGCGGACCGTCATGCCAAAGCCGTTCGCCACTTTGATATTCTCGACCCGCCTTTTCAACCCCGGCCGCAAAACGCCTTCGGGCAGCAGTTTTAAAAGGGTTGTCTGGACGTGGGCGTTGGAAACGATTAGCGGGGCAAAATAACGGTCGCCCGTGACGGTTTCCACGCCTGTTACCCGCTCATTCTCGACCAGGATTTGCCGGACCGCCTGGTTGACCAGCACCGTGCCGCCATAGTGTTCCAGGCACCGGGCGAGAGCCTGGGTCAGCATGCCGCTACCGCCTTTAGGCCGCCGCACTCCTAGCAAATGATAGAGCGACTGCTGCATGGCAAGCAGTTCGCCGCTAACCGGTTCATCAGGGCCAGGGCCGCTTTGGGCGCCCAGCCAGGACAGGGCCGCCCGCACTTCTTCCGACTCGAAAGTCTCGCGGATTACCTTGCCGTAAGGGCTGAAAATGGTCCGCAGCAACCGGGCGGTTTCGAGCGGCCCGGTCAGCGACTCTTGAAAAAGGCTGCGCCAGCGTCCATCTTTCAGTTCGTGGCCCAGCACGGCCCCGGCCATACCCGGAACGGTCGGCGGGGCGCAAAAGACCGCCATCATGGTTTCGTTAAAGCGCATCCACTTGCGCATAAAGACCCGGTAAGCCTCGGCGTCCCTGGACGAGAACCGGGCGATGCTTTCGGCGGTGCGGTCCACATCCCGGTAAAACATAATGTGGTTGCCGTTGGGGAAAGGCGCGAAACCCCAGGGGTCCACTTCGATATATTCCAGGCCGAACTTTTCCAGTTCGAGGTCGGACACGACCGGCGTCCCGTTAATGACTACGTGATAGCTGCTGCAGGTGTCGAGCCGGAAGCCTTCCACCAGGTCGGTTTCGGTCACGACAGCCCCGCCCACGATATGGCGGCGTTCGAGGACCAGCACTTTATAACCCGCTTTCGCCAGGTAAGCGGCGCAGGTCAGGCCGTTGTGGCCCGCTCCTATAACGATAATGTCGTGACGGTTGGTTTGCATGGTGAAAGTATAGCGGTTAAGAAAGAGGCTGGCAATTTTTTAAGATTTAAAGTTCGTCTGATTTATCCCGGTCAGGCTTTTGCTACTGCTGCACGGTTTGAGCGATGTATTTAAATTGCTTGAAGTGAGTCCGTTCGTGGCGAGCTAACCACTGCGCGTAAAACAGCACCGTCCGTTCAAGAGGCTTTCCCGCCCCCGTCACAGTCGCCGTTCGCGCCCAGGCTTCGGGCGGCAGCGGTTTCAAGACTTCCAATAGTTCGGCCCGCTGCCGGGTAAAGGCTTGAAACGAGGGCCGGAATTCCAGTCCGGGATAGTCCGTTTTTTTGGTCCAGGTTCTGGGATCGACCGCCCGAAATGTCGGGGCGTCCTCTGAAAGCATCGTCATTATGCACTGGCCCCACACATCAGAACACGAACGAAGATGGGCCAGCACTTCGGTTGCCGACCATTTATTCTGCTCGGGCCGTGTCCGTAATTGCCCTGGCGTCAACCCGGCACAGAGCTTGCCAATCCACGGAGGCGCTTCTTCAAGCATGGTCAGAATTTGCTCACTCGGGAGTGATTTGCGAACCACGTAAAATTATCCTTTCCCCCGGCTAAGGAACTTTATCAGGTCTTTACTCAGCAAAGGACTTATCTCAAAATCTTACCTCTGGGTATCTTATTATAAAATAAAAAGAGCCGCCCGCAGGCGGCTTAATTTTATAAAAGTTAGGCGTAAGCTTTCTTCAAGCGGTCGAAGTAATACTTGCGCAGCTTCGAGACTTTCGGGGTAATGACAGCGTTGCAATAAGGCTGGGCCGGATTGTTCTCATAATAGTTCTGGTGATAGGCTTCGGCCTTGTAGAAGGTCGGGGCTTCGGTTACTTCGGTAACAATCGGGTCGCGCCAGACCTTTTCACTGGTCAACTCGGCGATAACCTTCTCGGCAGCGGCCTTCTGTTCGGGCGAATGGTAGTAAATGGCCGAGCGGTACTGGGTGCCGGTATCATAGCCCTGGCGGTTCAAGGTCGTCGGGTCGTGCATGGTGAAGAAAACCTTCAGCAAATCTTCGTAGGAAATAACCGACGGGTCGAAAGTAACCTGGACCGCTTCGGCGTGACCGGTCCGGCCACTGCAAACCTGCTGGTAAGTAGGATTAGCCACCTGGCCGCCGGTATAACCCGACTCGCTTTTCTCCACGCCCTCTAACTGGACAAAGACCGCTTCCAGGCACCAGAAGCAGCCACCGGCCAGAGTCGCGATTTCGCGCTGTGTCATTCTTGAATTACCTCTTTCTTAAAAATCGTCTCTTTATGGGTTTATCTATAAGATTGTGATAAAAATAGAGCATTTTATATTGCTATTAATTATACGCAGGAACCCCTGATAAGTTTTAAACGGGCGTTAAACGTTAAGAAGCTGTTTTAAAAGCGACCTAAGCTGAAAATTTTTTGCCTCGTTTTAAAACAAACTCTAAACATTGAACCTAAGTAGTCTGTCAAGTAAGTCTTTACAGGTAAGGTCTAAGCTGGTAAACTTAGAC
>CADDZM010000008.1 GCA_902812345.1 Chloroflexota bacterium
GCTATTCCAGCACCCGCCCCGGCCCTGGCTTACCTCGCCTGGACCGATTTTAAGTACGCCGACGAAGCCGAGAAAGCCGAGCAAACCATGGTCAGCAACCGGCCCGATTTTCCGGCCTGGGCTTCGTGGACCGAAAGCAACCGCTGGTATCTGCTCGTTAAAGGTGTCAACCGTGACCGCCTGAGGGCCAGGACTGGTAAAGATGCGACCATCACGCCGGTATCGTTTATCGCGGAGGCGCAGACCGGCGCGGCCCGGAGTTACCAGGCGTATGCCTTAAACCTGGACCGGGTAAGCGTGGATATAAAAGCCGGGGGAGCCAAAGAAGCGGCCCGCATGCTTTTCAACCGGGCCGTCCAGCAATCCCAAATCACAAATGGTTTGCTGGTCTTTACGCTGGGTGACGATAAAATTTTTGCCCTGCTACCGGCCTCCGCCACACCCGAACAGGTGCTGGCGCTCTCAAGCGTCGGCAAGTTAGAGATAGTGGGGGCGGGAGCAAAAAATCTCGACGAAGGCGCGATTATCTCCACCAGCGCCAGCCCTTTGCTGGGTGGATTAACCCTTAAAGATACCACAACCTACCCGACTGTGGCCGACAATCACGATTTTGTCTCTTTCAAGGGCAGCCCGAACAACTTTAACCAGTCCAGCCCGGTCCTGAGCTTTGATTTGCGGCCTAACTCCCGGATATTCGAGTACAGCCGGGCCAACCTGGGTAAATACGCGGCGCTGGTCTTCGACCACCAGGTAATCTCAAGCGCTGTTATAGGGGCCGCTCTCAAGGACAAAGGCGAGATGCAGGTGCCGCGCTGGGCCGGGTCAGGCGGGCAAGCCGATATGCAGCGTTTTATTGACTTTATGAATGCCAGCCCACCCCAGCTTTTTGAAGCCAAAACCCTCGATACCAGCGCGAACTTCGTCTATAGCGGCTCATTCACTCACTAAGCCCAACTTATAAAATAGTTTGGTAGAGGAAATTCTTCTCATCGAAAAATTAAGGGGAGTATTAAAACCGAATAGACCAATTCCAAGTGACAGCGATTTGGGGGATACTCGCTACCAGTATTTAGCAGAAAAATACGGTCTATGAGAGTTCTTCTCCTATCGCTTGCCGATTTTCTTAAAACTTTGCCTGCCCCAAATAACACACCTTAAATCAGATTGTAAGAACTTCCCCTTCTATTCAAACCACTCCCCTAATAGGACTTACCAAAGCTACGAATGTTTATGGCCGTTGCTGTTGCCAAGCGGGAAATGCCAGCCCTTTTTGGCCCTCTTTTCGTCCGGCTCCCCTTCAGGGCCGTCAGGTGAGCCTTCCGCCATGTCCGGGGGTCGCCTGGAGGCCAGTTTTTCTTCTTCCTCTTTTACCAGCACCCGCCGCAGGTGCTTGCCGATAAGGGTCTTGGGTAGTTCATCGCGGAATTCGACCAGACGCGGGGCTTTGTAGCGGGTCAACCTCTCCCGGCAAAAGGCGATAATTTCGTCAGCGGTGGCGGTCTGCCCGTCTTTCAAGACCACGAACGCCTTGACGGTAGAGTCGCCCCTGGTATTGGGCGCGCCGATAACGACCGCTTCCTTGATAGCCGGGTGCTGGTAAAGGACTTCCTCGACATCACGGGGGTAAACGTTAAAGCCGTTACTTAAAATCATGTCCTTTTTGCGGTCCACAATATAAAAGTAGCCGTCCTCATCCATGCGCGCAATATCGCCGGTAAAGAGCCAGCCTTCGCGCAGGGCGCTGGCGGTTTCGGCAGGGCGGTTGTAGTAGCCCTGCATCACCATCGGTCCGGCCACAACCAGTTCGCCAATCTCCCCCACCGGCAAATCGGTCTGGCCGGTTTCAAGATCCACGATTTTAGCCCGGACCCCCGGGAAAGGCAGGCCGATACTGCCTTCCTTGCGCCGTCCGTAGACCGGGTTGCCGTGCGTTACCGGGCTGGCCTCGGTCATACCAAAGCCTTCAATCAGGCGCGCCCCGGTCAACTTTTCGAAACGGGTCTGGACTTCCAACGGCAACGGCGCGGCCCCGCTGATACAGGCTTCGATGGAGTTAAGGTCATATTTGCCGACATCCGGCGCATCAAGCAGGGCGATATACATAGCCGGGACACCCGGGAACAGGGTCGGGTGGTAGCGGTGAATAGCTTTCAAAACATCTTTGGTGGCGAACTTTGGCAAAAGCACGAGGGTTCCCGCCGAATAGACGGTCAGGTTAAGCGCCCCGGTCATGCCGTAAACGTGGAAAAAAGGTACAACGGCCAGGGTGGTAGCCGAGGCTTTAGGGCCATTACCCAGCCAGGCCCAGCACATCCGGGCGTTGGTCACAAGGTTGCGCTGGGTTAAAACCGCTGCTTTAGGTGTGCCGGTAGTCCCGCCGGTATACTGAAAAAGGGCCACATCGTCCGCCCTGACGCCCGGCAAATAGACCGCCGGCTTGCTCGTGTGAGCGGCCAGGAAATCCGCCCAGGCAGGGCTTTCCGGCCCGTCGAGCTTCGCCCGGTGGCCTTCTTTTTGTTCTTTAAGGGCCGTAAACAACACTTTCAGCGCGGGTGGAAAATAATCCTTGATATTGCCGACAATGATTTTTTCAAGCCCGACTTTCGGCTGGACCGTCTTCGCCAGCTTGTAGAACAGGGTCAGCGTCACGAGGATTTTTGCCTTCGCGTCGGCGAGTTGCTGCTCAAGTTCGCGCTCGACATAGAGCGGATTACACGGCACCACAATCGCCCCCGCTCGTAACGCGCCATAATAGGCAATCACGAACTGCGGGCAGTTGGGCAGCAACAGGGCCACCCTGTCGCCAGGTTTTAGCCCTTGCGCGACCAGGCTGAGAGCAAAGCTGTCCGCAGCCTCGTCCAGTTCTTTGTAAGAAATCTTATGGCCGTAAAAAATAAGGGCAGTCTGGGCCGGAAAGCGGCGGGCGCTATCCCTTAACATCCCCGGCAAGGTTTCATCGTTCGCTTTGATATCGAGCGGTATTTGGGGCGGGTAGTAGCGCAACCAGGGCTTTTCAGCCAGCAGGTCCGGGCTTAAATCGGTGCCCGGCCCAGCGCTGATAGTAGCCTGGAAATAGATAGACTGCCCTGCCGATAATTTCAGGCGCGAGAAAAGAGCCCGGGTACGATCAAACAGATTTTCTACAGGCGTAATGAATTGGTAAAAGGGGTTAATCAAATAATTAGGGTTATGCATAGCTTCGTTGCTCCTTTGCACCAGCTACAACCGTTTTCCGAGTTAACCAGGTTTTTATAAGATTAATTATCTCATAAAATGAAGCAGGCTACAATAAAATTTGGTGAGAAAGTCCTGGTAAAATATTAATGTTATTTAATAATGATTGCGTTAGAGCTAAATAAATGGTAGTATTTGTGACATAAATCTAAAATTGATTATCCGTGCCTACAATCACCTAATCTGTTCCAGCACAGACATATTTTCACAAATTTAGATTTGCGCCAATGTAAGGGTAAAGGTTTCACAAAAAAGTTCTGCTAACAAAAGAATAGGAGACACTCGCCTATGAAAAGGCTTATTCGGTATTTTGCTTTGCTGACAATCTTAGCATTTGCTCTCAGTTCAGTGACAATGTTTGCTGATGCCGCTGCTCCCACCGCTATCCGTTCCAATACATCCGACGCTGTCCAGAAGGGCGCAAATATTGACGCCTCTTCCGCTATAGTCCAGTTAAAGGGCGACGCGCTCGCCGATTACGTTAAGACGCACCCGACCCAGGGCAAAAAGATTGACTTCACTAACACCTCTGTCAAGTCTTACCAGGCCCAGCTAGCAGCCCTTCGCAACCAGTATAAACAGTGGTTGCAGTCAAACGCGCCTAAAGCAAAAATTACCGGCGAGTTTGATACTTCCCTCAACGCCGTAGCCGTTCAGCTTAATGGCGAAAGTCTGGCCAATATCAGCAAATCCAGCCTGGTTCAAACTGCCCAGTATGAAGGGGTGTACCGGCCCCTGGCAGACGACCCTGACCTTTCGCTTATCAAAGCCAAGGAAGCCTGGTCAGCAGGTGGCAAAAACCCGATTGACGCGGGTAAAGATGTCAAAGTTGCCATTATTGACACAGGTATTGATATTACGCACCCCTGTTTTGACGACGATGGATACCCTGCTCAAACCCAGCTTGGCGATAAAAATTTTACCAACAACAAAGTGATTGTGGCGAAGGTGTTTAATAACCGCCAATCCACCCAGCACTATACCCCCGAAGCTATCCAGGAACACGGCACCCACGTTGCCGGAACGGTAGCCTGTAACGCTAATACCCCGGCTAACCTTGATGGCGTCGAGATTCCTTATTCTGTTTCCGGGGTCGCCCCCAGGGCTTTGCTCGGTAACTACAGCGTTTTCCCCGGAAACGTTGAAAATGCGCGTTCCGAAGATATTCTTAACGCCCTGGAAGCCGCTTACAAAGATGGCTTTGATGTTGCAAATATGAGCCTGGGCGGCGGTTCCAATGGCGCGCAAGACCTGGTTATTCAGGCCGTTAATAAGCTGGACGAGGTGGGCATGGTAGTTGCCATCGCCGCCGGAAATTCCGGTCCCGGCCATTATACCGTTGAGTCACCCGGCGCGGCTGAAAGAGCTTTAACCGCAGGAGCCAGCACCGTACCGCATTTCGTGGGAACCCCGGTAACGGTCGGCGGAACTAACGTTGGCGCGGCAGCCGGAGATTTTGCAACCGTTTCGACGCCCCTCACAGCATCGCTGGCGGTTGTCCCCGGCCCGGTTAACGGCCTTAGTACAGCCTGCGCCGCCCTGTCTGTTAACCTGAGCGGTAAAATTGCCCTTATTTCACGCGGTAGCTGTACCTTTACGGTTAAAATCCGTAACGCTCAGGCGGCCGGTGCCGTCGCGGTGCTTGTCGCCAATAATGTGGCGGGCGACCCGACCGCAATGGGGACCGATGGCACAGCCGACCAGCCGACCATACCGGCTTATATGGTTGCTTTAAGCACTGTAGCGACCCTCGGGGATCTAAATAAAGATAACGCTTCTACGACCATTGCTTCGCAACTCCAGTATTTCCTTACCGATAACGAAAATATCATGGCCGGTTTTAGCAGCCAGGGGCCGACCGATGTAACCTACCGGGTAAAACCGGATGTGGTCGCACCGGGCGTAAATGTCCTTAGCTCGCTACCGCATACAGCTTGCAGCGCCCCGCCGTGCTGGGCTTTCTTCCAGGGAACCTCTATGGCAACCCCGCACCTGGCCGGTTCGGCGGCGGTTGTCCTGTGGGAGCATCCTAGCTGGAGTGCGGCCCAGGTACGCTCGGCCATCGTTAATACGGCTGCCCGGGACGTTCTTAAAGACTATCAGACCGGCAGCAAGATTGTGACTGACCCGAATATTATTGGAGCGGGCCTGGAACAACTGGACCAGGCGGTAGCAACCCCGGTAACGTTGGACCCGGTCAGCATCAGCTTTGGCGCGATACCTTCGGGCGCAGGCCAAACTAAAACTTTTGATGTAACCCTGACCAACACCACGGATCAACCGGCCATCTTTAAGCTTAGTATTGAGAGTAAGGATGCGAGTGTTGCCTATTCTGTCAGGGGCGGCACCCTGGCGCTGGGGGCCAAACAATCCGGTAAAGTGACGGTGGTTATGACATCCAGCAAAACGGCTGCCAGCAAGTCTGACCACTCCGCCTGGCTGGTAATCAAAAAGGACGGCGCTGAAGTAGCCCACGCGGCAATCTACACTTTCGTCAAATAACCCAGGTTTTATAAAAAGAGCTGCTGCATTTTACCCGGCAGCTCTTTTTAATTCTTTTCAAACGGGCTTATTACCCATTTTTTAGTTATCAGGTGTAGAGTATATGTCTACCAGGATTTTGCAGATTGAAGGCGACCGGAAAAGATTTCTCGACTTGCTGATGCTGGCCGACCCGGAAGAAGCGGTGGTCAGGGCTTATCCTCGACCAGGAACTCACCTGACTATTCTCCCGTTAATTGAAAACCGGCCCTGACGAACAATCGCCGGGCCGGTTATTTTTACCAGGAATTAGCGGGACGAATTTTTAAGCAGGTCGCCCGCGATAATCATGCGCTGGACTTCGCTGGTGCCTTCATAAATGCGCAAAATACGCACGTCCCGGTAGCCGCGTTCAATCGGCGAGTCGTGCATGTAGGCCATGCCGCCGTGAATCTGGACCGCCTTGTCGGCGACGCGCCCGGCCATCTCGCTGGCGTAGACCTTGACTATGGCCGCTTCGTGGCTGGCCCGCTTGCCCTGGTCGAGCAGCCAGGCCGCGTGATAGACCATCAACCGGGCAGCGTGAATCTCGGTCTCCATATCGGCCAGCATCCACTGGATAGCCTGGTTCTCGCCGATAGCCTTGCCGAACTGGTGCCGTTGCTGGGCGTGTTTGACGGACGCTTCGAGCATGAACTGAGCGCCGCCGACCGCCCCTGCCGCCAGGCTAACCCGGCCGCCGTCCAGGGCTTTCATGGCCGTGTAAAAGCCGGTGCCTTCCGGGCCAAGCCGGTTTTCTTCCGGCACTTCCATGTCTTCAAAGAAAAGCGGGCAGGTATGACTGCCGTGGAGGCCCATCTTGTGGTCGGTCTTGCCGTAGTCTAGGCCGGGCGTACCTTTCTCCACGATAAAGGCGCTAATGCCGCGTGCTCCCAGCGTCTTATCGGTGGTGGCGTAGACCGTAATAAGGTCGGCATAAGGGCCGTTGGTAATCCAGATTTTCTGGCCGTTGATAATATAGCGGTCGCCTTTCTTGACAGCGGTCGTGCGAATACTGGCCGCGTCCGAACCGCTGCCCGGTTCGGTCAGACCGAACGCGCCCAGATAGCGGCCTTCCGCCATACCACGCAAATACTTGTCTTTTTGCTGGTGGTTGCCGCCCAGGTTGATAGTGCCGCCCGCTATAGAAGTGTGCGCCCCCAGGATATTGCTATAGGCGGCGTTAGCCCGGCCGATTTCTTCGAGGGCCAGGCAGTAGCCCAGGTAACCTACACCCATTCCGCCGTATTCTTCGGGGAAAGGCAGGCCGAAATAGCCCAACTCCTTCATCTGTTTCATGACATTGTCGGGAATCTTATCCTCGTCCTCGACCTGCTGGCTAACCGGCAGCAATTCCTTGTCTACAAATTCCCTGATAGATTTCTTAAGGTCAACCAGTTCTTCCGGTATTTCGAAATCCATAATTTTGCTCCTTCTAACACTGAGAAAGTTATGTACTGAGGAAAGATAAAAAGGCAGGCCGGGTCAGAAATGGAAGCCTGACAAATCCCCGTTGATACTCTCAGGTAGGGCAAATATAAAACAGGAGTTAGATTTTGTCTAACTCCTGGCGATGCAAGTTCTTCCTTATTAGTTCAGGGTGAGGGTAGCGAGTTGCTCCTCGGACCTCGCGCCGAACTTCTTGCGCAGGAATTTCGCAAGGTCGCGCTGGGTCTCAATCGGCTCTTTCGCCAGCAATTCGTAGCACTTCAGGACCCGCTTTTCCATAACCTTCATGGAAGCCGGCGTGACGTGCCGGTCAATCATGGGGGCGAAGTAGCCGGGGTCCGGCAACTGCTCCATAATCGAAGGCTGGGTAATATTCGTGGGGTGGCGGTACTGGCCGCGCAACATCCACAAGGTCATTTTGCCAATGTTTTCCAGGCTGGCCGGTTCGGTTTCGACGGCTTCTTTGAGGAAGGCGAAATAACACCCGGCGTGACGCCACTCGTCCTGGGCCATCAGTTCGAGAATCTGGCGCAACACCGGTTCGCCAATCGGGTTCTCCTTCGCGCCGGGGGCAATCCCGGCAAAAGCGCCGTACCACAGGCCCAGGCGCTGCTCACCCAGGAAGTGCATTGTCAGCGTTTCAATCCAGGGAGCGGTCTCGAAAGTGATATTAACCTTCGCCATCTCCTCTTCAATGATGTCCACGCCGACTGCGTTCAGCCATTTTTCCAGGACCAGGCTGTGCTTGCCTTCTTCAAAGGCCCAGACCGAGACGAAGCGCTGAAAATCTATGTCGTGGCTGAAATCGCGCATGAACATGCTCGTGGCCGGGATAGAACCAACCTCGGTCAGGCAGACGTGTTTAATTTCGTGAATAAGGTGCTCGTCAACTTTACTGCGGTCAATTTTCGAAAAATCAATCGAGTTAAAGTCCCAGCGAGCCCGTTCCAGGCGTTCGTATAAACTAGGGAAAAGCAATTCTAATTCTCCTATCTCCTCAATAAACCGGCAGTTCTACCATTTTACCGGTTTTTCCAATATCCAATTTTTTATTTGTTATCCTGAACCGTAATTAAGCATAAACGTTACTTACTGCTACAATGACCTTCCAGTTCAAACCGGGGTACACAGCGAAGAATAATAACGAAACCGGTTTTGTTGCTACTCTTTTTCGATAATGGTCTCAAAGGCTTCGAGATGCAATTCAATCCGGCGGGCCGCCAGTTTGCCGTTGCGCGTCTTCAAAGCCACCACGATACCTTCCGCCACTTTCAGCCCGATACGGCGCTGTTCCACACTGAGACCGACCTGGGTGGCCCTGGCCGAAATCAGTTCGCCGACCGAGATAGTGTAAAGTCTTAAAACGTCGTTATGGGCGGCGGCAATCACCTTCAGGTGAAAAGCTAACTGCTGCCGGACATAGGCATTGGTGTCGTCCATGTTAAGGCGCATTTGCGCGATGATGCCTTCCAGTTCGGCCATTTCTTCGGGCGTAACCCGCTGAGCCGCCAGGTTGGCGCAGAGCGGTTCGAGCAGGCGGCGGGCTTCGAGCAAATCACTGAACGGCGTTTCTTCAAGCTGCAACAAGAGCGAGAGTGAGCGAGTCAGGTTAGCCGAACCTGGCCGCTTGACCAGGATGCCGCCTTTCGGGCCGGTTTTGGTCGAGATTAAACCTTCCGCTTCCAGTATACGCAGGGCTTCCCGTAAGGTTGCCCGGCTGACGCCAAGTTGAGAAACAAGTTCTTTCTCGGAAGGAAGGTTCGCGCCTTCGGGGACCACGCCGCCGACAATCAGCGAGCGCAATTTATCGGCCACCAGTTCGCTGGCCCGTGGCACCTTGAGAGTATCGAGCCGCATGGCCGATTTCTCTCTTTTTTTCCCGTTATCTTTAGCATTTACCTTGCCAGCATTACTCACCGCAAGGGGGTAGTAAGGTGCGCTCAAATTTAGTATTCATGCTCCTTCTCACTTTCCTTTAGCCGCAAATTCCCGGCCCATCAGACCTTCCAGCGCCTTTTATAAAAAGGCTATTTGTCAGACAAATATAATAAATACATTATAAAGCTTATTGCAGCAGAGTCAAATTAAGATTGTATAAATTTCCGGGTCATTAAGCGGTCAGTGGACGGTAGAACCTAATAAGAAGGTCAACGGCACTTCCAATAGCCCTTCTGGATAGTAGACAGGAGAGTTGATAATGTTAAATAATAACTCTAGAAGAATAATTACTGGAACAATTTAGAGCAAGTCAAGTTAAAAGTAAGGTAAAGAACTATGAGCAAGGATAAAGATGACAAGGAAACCGCACCGAATAACAACCCTGATAATAACAACCCTGATAATGAAAGTATAGGTGAAAACAAAACCTGGATACCAAATCCTGGCGGGTTCGGATTCCTCGATACTTATCTTAAAGATTTGATGGCGCTGACGACTCCTTCTCCAGCGATCCAAGATTTGACCAACCAACTTCTGGCAGAATTGCTACGACCGGAAGGAGGCAGGCCCGCCCACTTCCAGGAACTTTTCGCGCAAATCGGGGTTACGGCCCGCGAACTCTCTTTTGCCGACGATTCAATTGACCAACTTATCCTCAAACTCAAAAGCCATGATTACCAGGTCAGGCTGCAAGCCCTACGGCAATTGCACGAGCGCAGCAAGTCCCAACCCAATCAACGGTTAGTCGAACCACTTATTGCGGCCCTTGCTGACCCTTCTTCAATGGTTCGTCAAATGGTACCCTCTCTTTTAGCGCAAATAGGTGATGCTAGAGCGGTTAAGCCGCTTATTTCCCTCCTTTATGACCCTGATTTCAACATTGCAAACAGCGCAATTATTGCCTTGCGGAATTTCGGTAAAGCGGCAACCCTGAGCCTTATTGAAGCGCTAGACCAGCCTGACCCAACCGTCCGCCACACTATCGTGAGCTTATTAGGGGATATTCGTGACGAAGTGGCTTTGCCTGCTCTTAAAGAAATTGCCAGAAACGATGAAAGCGTTGACCCCTATGACTTAAAAATTAAGGAAGCTGCTGTTCGTGCCATTCGGCATATTAAACCACTTCCCCACAAGGGACATACAAGAAAACCGGCCGACCTGACTCAAGAAGAAGCAGCAGGGTACGACTGGAAAATACTTTTGACCGGTTGGAGTGTAGCCCTACTCAACTCGAATAGCCTACATTTAGAACCATCACCGGAAGCCATCAAGAATCGGTGGCTGGGTTATCCTGGTGCCAGTGACGAGCAAATCCGGCAGGCCGAAGAACGTCTTGGCGCAAAGTTGCCGCCTTCTTACCGTTCTTTCCTGAAAGTGACCAACGGCTGGGGCCAACTGACCCATTTTATTTATAAAATGCGTTCAGCCGAAGAGGTGGAATGGTTCCGGGTGGAAAACGAAGATTGGGCGCTTATTTGGGCAGATAATAACGACGATGTATCGGACGAAGAATATTTCAATTATAAGAATGAAGAAAATGGATACCTTCGCGGTGCCCATATGCTTACTTCCCTGCAAATTAGCAACATTGGGGACTCGTGCGTGTTTTTGCTCAACCCACAGGTCGTGACGCCGGAAGGAGAATGGGAAGCCTGGTTTTTCGCCAACTGGCTGCCCGGTGCCAGACGTTACCGCTCGTTCTGGGAGATGATGCAGAAAGAGTACAAAAGTTTTCTGCGCCTGGAAAACAGCAAGTAAGATGCCCTTTGAGTAGACCTTCCGACCCGCCGCCTACCACTCCCCAGCCTGGCCTGCACCTCTTATTCGGACCAGACTTAAAGATAATGTTCGGCAATATTATTCGAAATATGGAAGAGAGGCGGCTTAAATGTTACTGGGCCGCCTTTGAGAAATAACCGGGGATTAAAATGCGCCGCCTACCCTTGAAAAGCAACCGGCGGAGCAGATTTAGAAGAATTAAACCAGGGTACCGACAATCGAGCCGTCAATGATTTCAATCTGGCGGTCAGCGTTGCGCGCCCAAAGCTGGTCGGAAGTCACCATAAAGACGGACTGGTTTTTGGCGGCGACCTGTTTGAGCAGGTTAAAAATCCGCTCAGCCGAAGCGCTGGGTACGCGCCCGGTCGGCTCATCGGTCAGGATAAGCGGCGGGTCGAGCGCGAGAGCGCGGGCGAGGGCCACCAGTTTACGCTCGGTCCGGTTCAGGTCAGCCGGACGCAGCCGGAGAATCTCCGGGCCGGCCATACCTACGAAACCAAGCTGGGCCGTAGCTTTCTGCATGCGTTCAAGCGGGTCGCGTCCGAAACCGCCCTGCTCCAGGACAAAAATAATTTGTTCCAAAACGGTCAGTTTGGGACTGAGGTCAGCCTCCCTGGGCAGGTAGCCAATCGAGCGGGTCCGCCAGCGGCCCAACTCGCGGTCATTTTCCAGGTTGGGACGGTTGCCGCCGGATGTCTCGGCGGTAGGCAGGTTACGGCCCAGAACAGTCACCCGGCCTTTGTCCGCCGCCCGCAAGCCGCCCAACACCTGCAAGAGTTCGGTCTTGCCGCTACCGCTTGGCCCCACCAGGGCTACCAGTTCACCCGGTTTTAGCTCTAAGCGCAAATTGTGCAAAAGCAACTCCGCGGCCCGACCAATGCCTTCGGTTAAAAATACATCTTCCAGGCGGGCGACTTCCTGGAGCGCCGGTTGGCTGGACTTCCGGTCGAGCGGAGCGGTGCCGGGCAGGGCCGGTATGACCTGGGAAGCCTGGCGCAGGTTACGCCCGACCACCTTCACCTGGCTGATATCCAGTTCCAGGGCTGTTTCGGCCTGGTCCTGGTTCTTTTTCTGGTCGGTATTGGCAGGGTATTTGAGGGCATTGCTACTTATAAAAGTTGATTCAGCCGCTTTAGCCACGAAACTTTGCTCACCGGAAGGGGGTTCGCGCTCCGTGGTCTGGAAACCTATGCTAATAAAAGTTTTATCGGCATCGTTCGGGTCGAAAGGGTCAGGGCGCGGCACCGCCATATTTAGCGTGGTCAGGCGCTGTGGTTCCAGCCGGAAATCAGCCTCAACGTCGCCAAAACGGATAACATCACCGTTGCGCAGCAAGACTGGGCCATCGGCCTGTACGCCGTTTACAAAAGTCTTGTTTGTGCTGCCCAGGTCGGTCACAAAGACCCCGGCCACGGTCTTCTGGAAGCGGGCGTGCTGGCGAGAAATCGAATTACTATCTATCACAATATCGTTCGCCTGACCGCGCCCGACCGTCGCTTCCTCGTTTTCGAAAAGATAGCGTTCACCGCCCCGGACCTCCAGGTAAACAAAATAGTCCCCGGACCCGGGAGTGGGTGATACCGGTCCCGAAAGGGGCCGCGGGCTAACCACGGGCGAGCGTTGTCCCGCCGTAAAAGTTACCGTTGATGGCGAAGCGAGGCCCGGCGCGGCGATATGCGGCGAGCCGGGAAATTGCTGGACCGGGTAGGGCAGCGGTGGTGTTACCGGAGCGGGGACATTCAGCGCTGTTAAATCCTGAAAGATAAGCTCGGTCAGGCCGACCCGGATGCGGTCGCCTTTATGGATTGGCAAAGGAGTGGTCTGGCTTATAGACTGGCCGTTGACCAGGGTGCCGTTGACGCTTCCCATATCGCGGATGACCGGGCGGCGGTCCGGCCCGCTTAAAATCTCGGTGTTGCGGCGGCTGATATTCTGGGCATCAATCCAGATTTGACATTCGCGGCTGCGCCCGATTAATACCGGCGGTTCGCCCGGTTCCGGCATCGGCACGCTGATTTTCTCCCCGGTGCGCGGGCCTTCTACCACGTCAAATACCATCATCTGACGCAAAGGCGTTGACTTAAAATTTTTGCTCTCACCGCTGCTCATCGAATCTTCCTCCGCCGCGCCTTTGGACCGGCCATTTCTTCCTCGTCACGCCCTACAGTTAAAATCTCGGCAAAATACGGCCAGGCCAGCAGGGCGGCAATAGCCAGGGCCAAAACCCAAATTAAACCATCTCCGATACTTCTGTCAACTCCCAGCCACTTTAACCCCTCAGTTAAAGGTACGTCCACCAGGCTGTCAAGGAAAAACGAGAACTGAAACATGGTAAACAGGATGTAGAGCGGCGTCAGGACCGCGTACCACTCGAAAATGCGGCGTTCTCGTTTTGTGATTTGGCCCGGTTGAGGCCGCCTTAATACCCGGCGGCGCACGTAAGTCAGGGCTTTTCGCCGCAGCCCTGGTATTTCAAGCCAGTCCATGAGGGCGAAATAGCCGTCCAACTCCATCAAAGGGTTAATGTTTATGTAAACCAGAACATAGGCGATAGCAGCCGCCTGGAAAAGCGCCGTCCGCAAGGCCGGGTCACCTGTAAAAAGGAGGGCCAGGCAGCAAATCCCGCCGAGTAAGGCGTTACTGGCCGGACCTGCCAGGTTGACCACAATACGCGGGCGGCGGTTTTCCAGCCAGATTTCGTTTGTATTGACGAAAAAGAACGGCCAGCCCAGTTGCAGGCCAAAGCCGCCGCTGATGACCCGCCGCCCGTAAGCTTTACAGGCGAGGCCGTGAGCCGTTTCGTGAATGATAAAGTTAAAGAGCAAGACCAGCAACAAAGCCCACCACGGCAACGCGCCCGGTACGGTCAGAGCGCCCAGGCCGCCGCCCTGGAAGATGCGGACAACTCCAAGCTCGGACGCAGCCGGGCTGAGCAGGCCGAAGTAAAGAAAGGTTCCAAACCCGGCCAGTATCGCGGCCAGGAGCAGCCACGTTACCGGCGGCCAGAAAAGGATTTTGCCGCCAAATTTGTAAAGTCTGCCAAAGAAGCGGTCTATATGCTTGAACTCGTAGCGCCAGTTAAAGACGCGCCAGAGTGGGCCGTGCGAACGTTTACTGCTATGGTGGTCAATGAATTTTTCGTCTATAGCCGGGATTTCGAGGAAGCCGGCCGCCTGCAACTGGCCGACCAGGTTGGAAACGCCTTCCAGGTCCAGCTTTTTGTATTCGAGAAAGTAGGCCATCGAAAGGTCATTGAGGCTGTTATCGCCGTCCATGAGGTTCCAGAGAAACAGGCTGCGGTCGCTGAGTTTAAAAAACTGTTCGCCGCCATCCCGGCGCAACAGGTAATATACCTCGCCGGTCGCGTTGGTCTGCTGGCTGACCTGAACCCCTTCGATGCGTTTGGGCCGGAACCGTTTGGTCAGACCTTTAGCGAAATACTGGCCCAGGTCGTAGCTTTCGCCCAGCTTAAGGACGCCCTCAAGCTTGTTGCGGTAGAGCGCCAGCAGTTCGCAATCCTCGACCGCTTTGACGGTATCGGCGCGGGCGGTATTGGTCAGAAGCGAAGCCTCGCCGAAATACTGCCCCGGCCCCAGGCGCATATCCGAACGGACCTCTCCGCCACTGGTGCGAAAACTAACCTCGACCTTGCCGCTGCGAATGACGTAAAAGGCGCTGGCCGGTTCATTTTGCTGGACGATTGTTTCGCCCTCTTTAAAAAATTTCGGTTTCATCTCGGCGGCGATTTTTGTCACAAGCTGCGGCGGCAACTGCATGAAAGGGCCGACCCGGTTGAGGACTGCGCCCAGCGGCAAGCCGCCCAGGCCCGCGCCCAGGCTGGCTACCGGGTCGCCGCTCTTTGCCAGGACGTTCTCAAAGTCGGCCCGGGCCAGGACATAACATGCTGTCTTATGCTCGGCCCGGACGGTCATCGGGTAAGTCTCGCCGGGGGCAAAAATACCGTCACCAAAGGTGTCGCCTTCTTCGAGGGTCGCCAGGGGACTTTCGCCACCCCGCGAATCGGTCACGTAAGCCACGGCGACGCCACTCAACACCAGGAAAAATTCTTCGGCAGGCTGCCCGCAATCAGCCAGGGTTTCGCCCGGATTATAGACCCGGTAGCGCAGGCGGTTAGACATGGCGTGGCGGGTTTTTTCGCTGAGAGTACGCATGAGTAAGGCCGCCCGGAGCCAGTTGGTCGCCGAGGCTGCCGAAACCTGCTGCTGGAAAAAGGTCTGAATGGCCCGGTTGTGGCCGAACTCGCGTTTATAGACATTTTCTTCGAGACGCAAGGCCCGTACGATGGTGGCTGCTTCAAGGCGGTTGGCAAAGGCCATATTTTCCATAACGGTGCGTTCACCAAAGACCGACCCGGCAGCCAGTTCGCCGACGACCAGGCGCTGTTTGTCGTTGAGAGCCCGCGAAACCGTGACGCGCCCTTCCAGAATCGCCAGGAAAGCGCCTTTTTCCTGGCCTTCCCGCACGATTTCCTGGCCTGGTTTATAACTCACTTCTTTAAAGTGGGGGACCAGCAGGGTAAAGGACTGGCTGTCAAGCTCGTTAAAAGGGGTTATATTACGCAGCGGGTGCATGATAGATGGAGAAGTAGAGGTATCCTGGTGGAACGAAGGCCGGACGGTCTCCGCGACCGCTCCATCAGGGTCCGAAGCGGGGTCTCTGGCCGGTTCAGCGGCGAGCCGATAGACCACCGGTTCGACCAGGGGCAGGGGCAGGCTGTTGGAAGACACTTCGGAATTGAAGGTTTCCTCCTGCAGCACGAATTCAAAATTGCCGAATTTAAGGTAGTCGCCCGGCTGCAATACCACCGGCTCGGTCACTTCACGCCCGTTGAGGCGGGTGCCGTTGGCCGAACCCAGGTCGTACAGGAAAAAGTGGCGGGCTTCATAAAAAAGGCGAGCGTGACGGCGCGATATCGAGCGGTCGAGCAAGCGCACGTCGTTTCCCTCGGCCCGGCCTATCAAAATCTGGCGGTTAGTTGGCAGGGACAGCAACTGAGGCCCACTCAAAAGGGATTGGGACGGTGGAACTTTTAAAATATAGGTCTTTAGCTGCCCGGCTCCGGCAGGGCTGGTTGAGTTGGCGGCCAGGGGCAGGCGCGGCGCCCGGTAGCGCAGCAGGGTTGAGCTAACCTGGACCGCGTCGCCGTCTTCTAGCAGGCGCGGCGCTTCCAGGCGGGATTGGTTAACCCAGGCCGGGTTCGCCGCGCCCAGGTCGCGGATAATATAACCGGAACTGCTCCAGCGAATCTCGGCGTGGCGGCGGCTGACCAGCCGGGCTTTATCGCCTTCTTCCAGCAGGGGTAAATCGCTCGAGCTGAAACGGCCAATCAGGAAAGGGTGGCCGGGCGTCAGGCGGCAAAAGGAACCGGCACGAATGGCAGCAGCGCGGCTGGTCACTATTTCCAGCCGTGCCACGCCCGGTTCAGAATCTTCAAGATACTTGCGTTCAGTCTGGCCAGGCAATTTCGCCAGGGGCAGGCCCATTTGCGGAATTGGGATAACAAAAACCAGTTCGACATCGCCGCAAGCGATAGTGTCGCCGGGAAAAAGGGCCGTGGCCCCGGCGATATATTCACCGTTTACCTGGGTCCCGTTGGAAGACCCCGCGTCGGTCACGATAACAAGTTGGTCCTCGGCTCGGTAGGAAAAATAAGCGTGTTTGCGAGAGACCTTATTCTGGAAGCTTTGCAACACGAAATCACATTCCCCGGCAAGACGGCCCAGTGTCAGGGGAGCGGTTTCGAGGCTCTTGAAGTCCATTAGAATAGAAGCGCCAGCCTGTGGCCCTTTTGTAATCAGGAGATGGGGTAAATAAGAGACCGATTTTTCTTCACCGGTTAGCGCCGCTGCTGCCAATTAAACCTCGCGCAAGGCCAGATAACGAAAAGATACCGAAACAAGACCCAAAAGGAAACTAAAGAAGTTACCAAAAACATTAATATTATACTCGACGTACCGGGACTATTCAACGATTGGGTTTAGAGGCTGTAAATCGAACCGGCCTGGGGCAGGTAAAGCCGGGCGTAGACCCGTTCGGCGTAGTCGTCGGTCATCCCGGCGATATAGTCGCAGGCCGTCCTGATTTTGCCGAGGTCATTGGCTTCGAGCCAGATGTCGCGGAAGTCTTCGGGGAACAAGAAAGCGGTGCGCTCGCTCAAGTCGGAGAAAATATCAAAAAGACCCCTGATAATGCGCTCGGCCTTGTTTTCAAGGGTCGCCACCCGCACATCCTCCACAATCAGGCCAAACATAATGTCTTTGAGGGCCATGGCGTGCCGGTGCTGGATAGGGTCAATATTAAGCCGGTAGCGGTAGCGGTCGGTCGAAGTTGGTAGAGCGGTCGGCCTGATTTCGCGGTCGGCGGCAGTGACAAATTCGTGAATAAGCTGCGAGGTTAAAACCTTGCGCGCCCCTTTACGCTTGCGCTCGGTCGGCTGTTCCTCGACGAAAGCCAGTTTGCCCAGAACCCACTCGGTTTCTTCCTCGCCCAGGTTTTTGCGCAAGCGGCGGTTAGCTTTGAGGCGGGCGCGGTTTATCATCCCGGCTTTCATGCCGTCTTCCAGGTCGTGGCAGGAATAGGCAATCTCGTCGGCCCAATCCATAATCTGGCAGTCGAAAGATTTCTCGCCCGGCACGCCGCCGTCGGTGGCCCAGACCATTAGTTCGGCGTCTTCATCATAAAAGAACTTTTTCGAGCCGGTGGCAAAAGCGCGTTTGTATTTAAAAGTGCCGTCCAGGGTCGAGCGGGTCAGGTTAAGACCATCATAGACGAGCGACTTGGTGGAAAGGCGGGTCAGGACGCGCACGTTCTGGGCGTTGCCTTCGAAGCCGCCGTAATCCTTCATGCATTCGTTCAAGACCGCTTCCCCGGTATGGCCGAAGGGTGGATGGCCGAGGTCGTGGGCCAGGCAGCAAGCTTCCACCAGGTCGGGATCAGCCCCCAGGCTCTGGGCCAGCCCTTTGCCGATTTGAGCCACTTCAAGCGAATGGGTCAGGCGGGTGCGGAAGAAGTCGCCCGACCCGCTCACAAAGACCTGGGTCTTACCCTGCAAGCGCCGGAAAGCCGCGCTATGGATAATCCGGGAGCGGTCTTTCTCAAAAGGGCTGCGTTCTTCGCCGGGTTTGACCCGTTCCTCGAACTGCCGGGCGTAATCCTGCGGCTTGTATTCAATTGGCCCGTAACGGGTAAGCGGCTGTACCATCAAAACCTGTGCAGGGTTAGGGTTAAACCCTCAGTTTTCGGTTTAATTAAATATTTCCAGGGTTAATCTTATACCTGTTATTTTATTATAAGCACACGCTTCAATTTTTGGCAATGTTTGCGCGTTCAGGGAGAATTTCTGATTGATTTGGAATGTGGTATATTCTGGTATAAAAATAAGGAGTTATTAGCACAAATGCAAAATCTTGACGATGAAACGTTATGGCAAACGGCCCGGCGGCATCTTTCTAAAAAATCAAGGGCTAGTTTCAGCTGAGTAATATAAAAATGTTTCAAAGTAAGAAAATATTCAGGTTGTTGAAGCGTTCCATCTGGAGAAGAAATATGGGGCTGGACAACTTTAGCTGGTTAATCGAGGGCAAACTGGCCGGTTCGGCCCGGCCCGGCGGGCATGGCCCGGAAGAAAGCGACCTTCAATTCTTGCAAGCCCAGGGAATCCGGGCGATTGTTACGCTCTGCCACAAGCAATGCGTTCCCGAACTGCTTGAAAAATACGGCATGATATCCAAGTATTTGCCCGTGGACGATTTCAAAGCGCCCAGCCTGGAACTGGTTGAAAAAGCGGTCAGTTATATCGAGCGAAGGTTGGAGAATAACCAGCCGGTCCTGGTGCATTGCCGGGCCGGGTATGGCCGCACCGGCACCATTTTAGCCTGTTATCTGGTAAAAAGAGGTATGCCGCCGAGTCAGGCTATCGCCGAAGTGCGGCGAGCCCGGCCCGGTTCGGTGGAAGTAAAGTCCCAGGAGCGCACCGTCCAGCAGTATTACCGCAAGCTGCACGCTCACCCGGAACCGGAACTAATTTAAAAGACCCTTGCTTTTGGCCGCCTCGTCCCCGACCAGCCCGAGCATCACAAGCTGGTTAGGCCGGGAGAGGTCGAGTTCAAAACGGGCGCGTTCGGTCCACTGGACCAGTTTGTCGCCTTCCATAACCGGCTCAGTGATAGGAAAGCCAAACTGAGCCAGCCCGCCCATACTTTCCCAGGTATCCACAAAGCGGCCATCCAGCCAGTGGCCGGTTTCGGTGTAGAAGACCGAGCCGTCTGTGGCGGGAGGCGTACCGAGCGGGATAGCCGGGTCAACCCCATTAAGCTCATCACCCAGCGCCCGCAGCAGCACCTTGTAAGGGTCGGGATTTTCCGGCCAGCACTCCATCACCACCCGCTCAAAATACTGGATAGTCCGGCCATTGTCCTGGAATTCCTCGGAAATCGGATAGCCCAGGTTTGTTACCGAACCGTGCTCCAGCCAATAGTTCAAAAACTGGCCGCCCAGGGTATGTTTAGTCGCCGGGAAATACCACAGCGCATCCGTGCTGGCCCGGTTAGCTATCGGGGCGAAAGCTCCGGTTTCCGGGACCGTTGCCGGAGGCGTGATAGGGATAGTTGGTACCGTGACCGGGGCGGCTTCGGGCAAATTAACCGAAGCGGTCAGGTTCGTACCGGCCCGCCGGGCGTAATTATCATCATTCCAGTTTAAATAAATCGTCTGGCGAAAAATTGGTTTATCGTAGTTGGTGGCGAAAGTGGCGTGAATAGTTATACCGCCGCTATCGCCAACTTTAACATCGCCGAGGTCAACGATTACGCCGGTTTCATCGTGACTGGCTAATTTCCAGCTTGTATTATCGGTGCTGAAATCCACAAAGTTTTGATTGCCGTTCCAGGGAATTTCCAGGGTAGCGTTGCGGGCCGTCATATCACCGGCCGGACCGTTTTCATTCAGGAGATGCATGGTATAGGTCATCGGCGCGCCGGGACTTAAAACAGCCGGGCTTATAGTCGCGTCGGCCCCGGAAAACCGCAGTTGGGCGGTAGGTTTAGGCTGGGGGCGGCTAACACCCCTACCGGGAGATGGTGCCGCCAGAGCCGAGGCATCACCGGATGCAGCCTGGGCGGTGGGATTCAGGGATGTAAAACCCAGTAAGCCTGTCAATAGCAGGCAGGCCAGCAGCAAATAGATGGGCGCACGAGGCTTTTTCATTAAAAATAACCGCTTATAAATGAGATTCCCAAAAATTTTGATGGTCTATACAGCTTAAAGCTTACTCTAAATAAAATTTCAATTCAACCAAAACTTTTAAACCCCTGTAAAGGTTTTGCAAAGAATTTTAGGTATGCGCCGGAGCCAAACAAGGGCCAGCTCATTTCAGGCTGGTTTTAAAACTTTCTGGCAAATCCAATTTTTTATTAAGAGGTATAATTTGTTGCAAGTGATACCAACATTTAAATGAGCATGTTCAAACTGTTATAAACTGGATGAGGATTTGAAATGGCAGATTCTGAAGCAATAATTACTGAAAATTTAACTCGCGATTTCAAGGGTATACACGCCGTCAACCACCTGAATTTGCAAGTTCCCACCGGGCAAGTTTTCGGGTTCCTCGGGCCGAACGGGGCCGGAAAAACCACTACCATTCACCTTTTATTAGGTTTGCTGGCACCGACGGTGGGTACGGCTAAAGTGCTGGGCTACGACATCAGGAGCGCCGCCGGGAAAATTCGGGGGCAAACCGGGGTTTTGTTGGAATACACCGGGCTGTACGAAAGGCTGACCGTCGAGGATAACCTGGAGTTTTACGGGCGAATCTGGGGTATGTCAGCTTCGGAAAGGCAAGCCCGCAGCAAGGAATTGCTGGGCCAGCTAGGACTCTGGGAGCGGCGCAAAGAGGTAGTTGGCAAGTGGAGCAAGGGTATGAAGCAAAAATTAGCCGTCGCCAGGGCTATTTTTCACCGGCCGGCCCTGATTTTCCTGGATGAACCGACTTCCGGCCTGGACCCGGTTTCAGCCTCCCAGCTTCACCAGGATTTGAGGGATCTGGTCAGGCACGAAGGAACAACCATCTTTCTAACTACCCACAACCTGGCCGAAGCCGAGCAACTCTGCAACCTGGTGGCGGTAATCCGCCAGGGTCAAATCATCGCCTATGGCAGCCCCGCCGAATTAAGGAGCCAGGGAACCACGCCCCAGGCGGAAATAGAGGGAACTAATTTTACCCCCGCTCTTATCGCCGCTTTAAAAGCGCGCCCTGAAATAGCCGGAGTAAACTTGAAGGATAACCTGCTCTCCCTGGACCTGACCGGCACCAGCCGCCTGGCCCCACTGGTAAACCTTGTGGTAGAAAAGGGCGGCCAAATCGAGGAAGTTCGCAAAGGGCGCAAAAGCCTGGAAGAAGTGTTTTTAACCCTTGTAACGGAAAATAAGAAAAGCGAGTAACTATAATGTTTAAAGATCTATCAGCGGTAATCTGGAAAGAAGCACGTGAATTCTTTTCCGCCTCTGGAAATTGGGTGCGCCTGATGTTTTTTATAGCGCTGGTCGGCACTATAATCCCCCTTCAGCAGGGCAAGTTATGGTTTAACTCACCCCTGCCGGTTTTGTTGATGGTGATGGAGCCGGTCTTTCTGGTGTTAAATATTATAGCGGACGCTTTCGCGGGAGAACGGGAGCGGCATACCCTGGAAACCTTACTGGCTTCCCGGTTATCGGATCGCTCTATTTTGTTTGGAAAAATGGTCACTGCTATGAGCTACGGTTTTATCGGCACGCTGGGGCTGCTGGTAGTTGGTCTGGTTGTGGCAAACATAAAGGCCGGCAATGGCTCTTTTCTTTTTTACTCAGGTCAAGTTTTGCTGGGCAGCCTGCTGCTAAGTTTGCTGACAGTTATATTTATGTCAATTATTGGCATCCTGGTTTCCTTGAAAACGGCTACCGTCCGGCAGGCTCAACAAACTTTGAGTTTTGGTTATATGATAGTGTTCTTTGGTCTGATTGCCGGGGTGCAGTTGCTACCCCGCGAGTGGTTGGGTACATTATTTGCCTTTACCGGGAATGTAGGCGATTATGGGTTCATCCTGACAATTGCGGCAATCTTGTTGGTATTGGACCTGGCTTTAATCAGCTTTGTAATGGCAAGGTTCCAGCGCAGCCGTTTGATTATGAGTTAATAAGTACAACGGACGAGTAGGTATTTGTCATTCCTCAACAAGTTCAGAGCGACAAAAATCTACCCGTTTTTCTTTATAAACAAAAGGTCTCCTTTTTCAGGGAAGCCTTTTGTTGTGAAGCTAAATTATTTTTTGAAGGTTAGACCAGCAGCAAAAGCGGGTTCTGCAAAATCTTTTTCAACTCCAGCAAGAACTGCGCGCCGACTGCGCCGTCCGCCGCCCGGTGGTCTACCGAGAGCGTGACTTTCATGGCCTGGATGACGCCGAACTCCGGGTTATCGGTGTCGCCGTTACCCTTGACCACGACCTTCGGGGCGGTAGAACCGACCGCCAGGATGGCTACCTGGGGCTGGTTGATGACCGCTGTGAAGCTGTCAATATCGTACATTCCCATATTGGAGATGCTAAAAGTGCCGCCCTGGAACTCGTCAAGAGCCAACTTGCCCTTGCGGGCTTTATCCACCAGGATTTTAGTCTCGGCGGCAATCTGGCCCAGGGCTTTCTGGTCGGCGTCCTTCACGATGGGCGTAATCAGGCCGTCTTCGAGAGCGACCGCGAAAGAGACGTGGACCCGCTTGTAAAGCCGGATTTTGTTGTCGGCAAAAGTAGCGTTAAGGGCAGGCACCTTTTTGAGCGTCTTGGCGACGGCCTTGATTATAAGGTCGTTGACCGAAGCTTTCGAGCCGCCGTCTTTTTCAAGAGCGGCGTTGATGGTCTGCCGCCATTTAAGAGCCTCGGTCATATCAATCTCGGTGGTGAGATAGATATGGGGAGCCTGCTGCTTGGCCTCGGTCATGCGGCGGGCCACTACCTGGCGGGTCCGGCTGAGTTCTTTTTCTTCGTAGTCGGCTGTCGACGCAGCCGGAGCTGGGGCCGGAGCGGAAGGAGCCGGTTGAGCGGCGGCCTGTGGAGCCGGGGCTTCGCCGGTGACAGCCGCGCCGCCCCATGCCGGGGCGGCGGTCGGGGAAGCCGGAGCCTGGGCCGGTTGAGCCGCCGTAGCGGTGCCGCCCGCTTTGGCCGCTTCCACATCATCGGCCAGGATACGACCGCCCGGTCCGGAACCTTTTATCGAAGCCAGGTTCAGACCGTATTCTTCCGCTTTTTTGCGGGCCATCGGCGATGATTTAACTCGTTCGCCGTCAGCGACCGGTTGAGCAGACGCAGACTGAGTTACCTTACCCGGTTCAACGGCCTGGGTCGCGGTCGGCGGTTGGGCCGCGCCGCCCCCGGTGATAGTACCTTCCGGCCCGGCCTTGGTGGCGCCATTCGCGGTCGGGGTAGCCGCAGGCGCAGCCGCGCCCACCGGGGCTGCCGCCGAGACGCTCTTACCGTTGCCGATAATGGCGATGACAGTCCCAATTGGCACAGTCTGGCCCGCCGGGACCACAATTTTTTCAAGGATACCGGTGTCATAAGACTCCTGGCTCATGGTCGCCTTGTCCGTTTCGATTTCGAGCAACACGTCGCCTTTTTCGACCTTATCACCTTCTTTTTTGAGCCATTCGGCAATATGGCCCTCGGTCATGGTATCGCTCAGGCGAGGCATTGTTACTTCGGCCATAGCTCTATCGTTCCTTTCTTAAGTAACCGAAGTTACTTTCCTAGATTCCTTTTAGCGGCGTTTGCCTTGCAGTACCTTATGTATGGCTTCGATCAGGTGACCGGCGCTTGCCAGAGCGGCTACTTCTAGCGGTTTGGAGTAGGGCAGCGGCACTTCCAGGCTGCCTACTCGCAACACAGGCGCGTCCAGGTAATCGAAAGCATCTTCCTGGATAGTCGCGGCCAGTTCGGCCCCGATACCGTAGGAGCGCCAGTCCTCTTCCAGGATAACCGCCCGGTTGGTCTTTTTAACCGAGTTGATGATGGTCTCGCGGTCGAGCGGTCGAAGCGACCTTAAATCTACTACCTCGCAACTGATGCCTTCTTCTTCCTCCAACCGGCGCGCCACGTCGAGCGAGATAGCCGCCATGCGCGAGTAGCTGATGATGGTGACATCGGTGCCTTCTTTTTTAACCTCGGCCTTGCCAATCGGGATGATATAGTCACCGCCGTCAGACCCGGCTTCCGGCACTTCACCCTTGACGTTGTAAAGGGCCAGGTTTTCCAGGAACAGAATCGGGTCATTGTCGCGAATACTGGCCCGCAACAGTCCCTTGGCGTCATAGGGCGTGGAAGGCGCGACCACTTTTAAGCCCGGTACGTGTGCGAACCACGGTTCAAGGTTCTGGGAGTGGGTCGCGGCAAGTTGCTGCCCGCCGCCGCCAGGGGTACGGATAACCATCGGCACGGCGCTCTGACCGCCGAACATATAATGAATCTTGGCGGCGTGGTTCACAATCGTGTCCATTGCCAGGATGATAAAGTTAATGGTCATGATTTCCACGACCGGCCGCAGGCCCAGCATAGCCGAGCCCACCGCGACGCCGACAAAACCTTCCTCGGCGATAGGGGTATCCACCACCCGTTTAGCGCCAAATTCTTTAAGCAACCCGGCCGTTACCTTATAAGAACCTTCGAAAATCCCGATTTCCTCGCCCATCAAAAAAACATCTTCGTCGCGCTTCATCTCCTCGCGCAAAGTGTCGGTCAGAGCCTGGCGGAACGTTATAACTGGCATTACTTACCTGGCCTCCTTGGCATGCTTAAACTGTTCCCACTGCGGGTCAATAGCATTAGCGACCGGCGTGGCGTACATAAAATCAAACATCGTATCAATTTCAGGGGAAGGACTCTGCTCGGCAAAGTCAATCGCCTCCTGCACTTCCTGGTCAACCTGCTCCTGGATTTGCTTGTCCTGGTCGGCGGTCATAATACCGTTTTCTTCCAGGACACGGGCGAAGTTAAAGAGCGGGTCGGACTGGCGGAAGCTCTTGACCAGTTCAGGGTCGCGGTAGCGGTCCGGGTCAACCACGGAATGGCCTTTGAAGCGGTTGCTCATGGCTTCGAGGACGGTCGGCTCACCGTCTTTAGCCCGCTCGATGGCCCGTTTAACGGCTTCGCGGACGGCCAGGGGGTTTTTACCGTCAACCCGTTCGCCGACAATGTTGTAAGCGGCGGCGCGTTTGTAGAGTTCGGGTTGGGCGGAGGCGTATTCCACTTTGGTTCCCATACCGTAGCCGTTATTAATGATGAGGTACATCACGGGCAGATCCCAGATACGGGCCAGGTTCAAAGATTCGTGGAAAGCGCCAATATTCGTAGTCGCGTCGCCCATCTGGGCCACGACCAGGCCTTCTTTTTCCTTATACTTCAGGGCGAAACCGGCCCCGGTCGCCAGGGGCAACTGGCCGCCAACGATGCCGTAGCCGCCGAGGAAATTCAGGTTTACATCGTAAAGGTGCATCGAGCCGCCGCGCCCTTTGGAAACGCCGGTAGATTTGCCAAACAGTTCGGCCATAACCGCGCCGGGTTTAGCGCCACGGGCCAGGATATAGCCGTGTTCACGGTAGTTGGTAAAAATATAGTCCTGGGGCCGCAGAGCCGCCATCAGGCCGACAATCGTCGCTTCCTCGCCCAGGTTCAGGTGGCAGTAGCCGCCAATCCGGGCTTTAGTATACATTTCAGCCGAGCGTTCCTCGAACTTTCGAATCAGCACCATCATATGATAATAGCTGAGAAGGGTCGCCGGGTCTTCCTTTTTAATAGCTTCCGGGCTTAACCCGCCAGCGGTTTCCGTTCCAACTCCATTAGAGGCAGTTTTATCAGGCTTGGTTTCAATTGTCATTTTCTTCCATCCATTCTTATGGCTTTACTCTTATGGCTTTACATTCCGGGAGCTTGCATAGCGTGGACATAGGTAGAATCCGCGCCGCATTTCGAGCAGTGTTCCGGAGCATGTTCGCCTCGAATTGCTTCGCCACAAACTTCACACAGCCAGTACATTGTCATCATCCTCACAATGTCGGCCCGGCTGACAATTCCCAGCAGCGTATCACCATCCATCACTGGCACTCGCCGGATGCGGTGGTCGGTTAAGAGGTGGCTCACAATTTCAACGGTAGTATCGGGAGTAATACTGATAACAGCGCGAGTCATGACATCGCCGACAGTCGCGCCGCGCTTGCTGAAAATATCCGCTTCGCTGACGATGCCGACGATTTTACCAGCCTGGTTTTTAACCGGCAGGCCAGTTATGCGGTACTGCACCAGAAGACGGGCGGCATCCTGGACGGTAGTATCTTCGCTGACGGTTATCGGGTCAGGGGTCATGATTTCACGTACTAACATAGTCGTAATCTCTTTTCTGCCAGGATTGCGGGGGTCTTTAGCTTACTCCCGCAGTCTGGCGTCTTTCTGTTTCTATTTTTTAGGCGTTCAAGGCCAGGCCATCCACCGCCAGGCCCGCTTCGGCCAGGGCTTCCGACAACGTCGGGTGCGGGTGGACCGCCATCGCCAATTCCTGGTTAGTGCCTTCAAGCAGGGTCAGGAGGCTGAACTCACCGATTAGCTCGACCACTTCCGGACCAATCATATGCGCGCCGAGAACCTGGCCGTACTTGGCATCGGAAACCACTTTCACAAACCCGCTGGCCTCGCCAAGCGCCTGGGCTTTGCCGTTCGGGTTAAACATAAACTTGCCGACTTTAACCTCGATACCGCGTTCCTTGCACTGGGCCTCGGTCAGGCCTAACGAAGCGATATTCGGGGCGCTGTAAGTGCAGCGCGGCATGTTGGCGTAGTTCAATTTCTGGGCGTGTTCCCCGGCGATAACCTCGGAAGCGATAACGCCCATGGCCGAGGCGACATGGGCCAGGGGCAGTTTGCCGGTTACGTCGCCGATAGCGTAAATGCCGGGGACGTTCGTCTTCATCTGGTCGTCTATCTGGATGAAGCCGCGCTCGACCTTAACGCCGACCTTTTCCAATCCCAGGTTCTCGCTGTTGGGCGCGAAACCGATACCGAGCAGCACCCGGTCTACTTCCAGGGTCTGGGTCGCGCCGTCTTTACCGGCCTGCACTTCTACCCGGGCTTTCTTGCCGTCGCCGCCCTTTTCAACCTTTTTGACCATGGTGTTGGTCATGATGTTGATGCCGCGCTTTTTAAATTCGCGGGTAAGGTGAGCGCTGATTTCTTCGTCTTCCAGGGGGACCAGGCGAGGCAGCATTTCAACAATTGTTACGTCGCAACCATAGCTACGATAAACTGTAGCAAATTCCACACCAATAGGCCCGCCGCCGATAATAGCGACCGACTGCGGTTTATCTTTTAACTTCCACACTTCTTTACTGGTGACGATGCTCTGGCCGTCCACGGTATCAGGGGACATTCCCGGCACGAGCCGGACGCGCGAACCGGTGGCAATCATTATATTTTTGGTATTAACTTCCTGGGCGCCTTCCGGGCCTTCCACCACTACTTTGGTGGGGCTTTCGATACGTCCGTTGCCCCGAAGCACATCTACCTTATTCTTTTTCATAAGGTAGGCGACGCCTTTGACCTGGCGGCCGATAATGTCGTTACAACGGGCGATGGCCGCGCCATAATCGGCTTCGACGCCGCTCACGGTAATACCGAAATCTTTGGAGCGGGCAAAAAGGGTTAAAACTTCGGCGGAACGCAATAACGCTTTAGAAGGGATACAACCCCAGTTCAAACAAACTCCACCCAGTTCTTCGCGTTCGACAATCGCGGTTTTGAGGCCAAGCTGACCGGCGCGGGCGGCTGCGATATAACCGCCGGGACCACTACCGATAATTACTAAATCATATGAGCCTGTTTGACCATTGGAAGCGGTCATTTCTTCGCTCCTTCTTTCTTTTCTATTTAATTAAGACTTTCGCTTGAAACAATTAATATGGTTTGTTTTTCTTGTATCCTGGAGTCTTTCCAGGTTCAAAGCGAAAGCCGGGTTAATTTTTACTAAATCTTAGAACTATGTTGTTCATCAAATTTCAAGCCCGCAACGGGCGGCAGAGTTTGAGCCGGCAAAACCTTTCCGTGCCCGGCCACTAAACCAGCCCGAATCCAGCCGTACCTGGTTCCGGCAAGTTTGCCGGGCAAATTATAACATACGATTTATACCTCAAACTACTTTACGGCTATATCAATTGTCAATGTCAATCATAATCGGAATATAGATACAATAAGTATGTGAAAAAATTTTCAAAAGAAGATATAGTAGCGATGTTGTGGATGCGGCCTTACATTTAAAGTGTATAATACCGTTGATTGAAGCGACGGGATAATTATTAACTGCTTTTTCTAATTTCTTTCTTACTTTCCTTTATTATGGCATTAAAGTATGATGGATTTTGGAAATTGTAAGTTTTAAACCTAGTAGGTTTCTTGGTAATAATGAGTTTCGACCAGACAATAAATGAACTCCGCTACGGCGGGCCACAGGTTAGAATAAGGGCGGCTACTTATCTGGCTGAAGCGAATAACCCCCAGGTGACGCCTTATTTATTGGAAGCGTTGAAAGATGAGGACGCCGAGGTCCGCATCGCGGTGGCCCACGCCCTCAATACTTATCGTGACCCCCAGGCCGTACCGAGTCTTATCGAGCTTTTAAATGATAAGAACTTCGCGGTTAACGCCTCCGCCGCAACTACCCTCGGTCTTACCGGCGACGAGCGCGCGGTCAAGCCTCTTTTGCACATGGTCGAGCGGGTGCTGCGTTTCGGACCGAACATTTTGGTCCAACACCAGGCCATCGTGCAGGGTCTGGTTGCCCTCGGGCGCCTCCGGGACGAACGCGCTGCCGGCCTTTTAATCAAGATGCTTAAAAAGGGCTACAAACACTCGGTCAGCGACTGGCAGTTACAGGTGCGCCAGGCTGCCGCCCTGGGATTGGGCTTGCTCGACCAGCCCGCCGGGAACCAAACCCTGATTGATACTCTCACCGACGACGAGCCAACCGACTTGCTGGAGTCGGTCACAACCGCCCTGGGCATGCTGCGCAGCGAACAAAGCTTCAAGATGATGGCCGGGTATTTGCGGTTCGCCCCCTTTGAGAACGAAAACAAACTTTTCCGCCGCCAGCAGTGTTTGATAATCGCCCTCGGGCAGCGTGGAGACCGGGCCGCCGTGCCTTATTTGCTGCCCCTGGTGACGAGCGTCTATCCCGAAGTACGGATTGCCCTGACCGAAACGCTCGTCCGGTTGGGCGAGACCGAGCAGGGTGAAGCTCTTATCCCGCTGCTGCGAGACCGCAGTTCGGCGGTGCGTACCGCCGCCGCCCAGGCGCTTGGGGCATTGGGTGTGCAGTCGGCGGCGGGACCGCTCAGCGCCGTGGCGGTTGACCCCGACCGGCGAGTGGCCGGGGCCGCCCAGAATGCTCTGGAAAACATCAAAGCCCTGCCTTCCGCCCAGAGAAATGTCTACCTGCCGCCCCCGCCACCTACTCCCCCTCAAGGCCATTCTACGGACCAATCCGAGGACCGGTCTGGCGAACAAAGCCGCTAAAAAGATTGTCAGGAATTTCACGAATTGCCTTGACATTGAGTTTACGGTATGTGATACTGTACCCGTGACTATTACTCGGTTACACAGAATTCCTACCCTTTTGCAATTATGACCGGTGTTGGCTCATTTGGAGTAAACAGCCATGTTGGATGCTTATTTACCGATTTTGATAATGTTTGTCCTGGCCGCCGGGCTGGTAACAGTTACCGCCGTCGGGGCGCTTTTGCTCGGTCCCAAAAAGCCGAATGAATTTAAAAACTCGCCGTATGAAGGCGGCGTACCACTAGTCCAGGAGACCTCCCGCCGTTTCCCCGTAAAGTTCCTGGAAGTCGCCATGCTTTTCTTGATTTTCGACATCGAGACGATAGCTTTCTTTCCGTGGGCGGTCTTGCTCAACCAGCTAAAACTTTTCGGCCTTATCGAAATGGGCATTTTCCTCCTGGTGCTGGGCCTCGGTTACATCTATTTATGGCGGAAGGGCGCTTTTAACTGGGAGAAAGAGGTCTTATAGTGGCAGAAGATTATAGCCAGCGCGATTTTTTCACTAATAACGCGATTATGCCGGGTGACCTCCAGTCGTACCGCAGCGCCCAGCCGATTGGCGGGGTCGTCACGACAAACCTGGACAAGGTTTTGAACCTGGCCCGCGCCAACTCCATCTGGCCCGCCCTGTTCGGCCTGGCCTGCTGTGCGATTGAAATGATGGCGACCTCCGCGCCCCGCTTCGATATTGCCCGCTTTGGCTCAGAAGTGTTCCGGGCTTCACCTCGGCAGGCCGACCTGATGATTGTGGCCGGGCGTGTTTCCGCGAAAATGGCCCCGGCAGTACGGCAAATCTGGGAACAGATGCCTGAACCGAAATGGGTTATCGCGATGGGCGCTTGCGCCAGTTGCGGCGGCGTCTTTAACAACTATGCGATTGTCCAGGGTGTAGATATGATTATCCCGGTGGATGTATATGTCGCCGGTTGCCCGCCGACCCCTGAAGCCCTGATTGAAGGCGTTCGGATTCTACAGGACCGGATTACTGCAGGCGAACCCCAGCCCCAGGATCCTAAAGAATATATGCCGGAGGTAGTCCGTGACCCAAACTTCGGGCGACACGCTTAATCCAGAAGAGATGCCCGCGCCTGCTCCGACACCTTCCCTCATTGAGGAAGCCCGTTTCCCTAACGTGCGGCCCAGCCCCATGCGTTCCGCCGATGGGACGCCGACTTTTATTGTTCCGGCGGCGGAAATCGTGGAGGTGGCTCAATACCTTAAAGAGAGCGGCTTTACCCTGTTTGAGGATGTAACGGCGGTAGACTGGCTGCCTAAAGAACCGCGTTTCCAGGTGGTCTACCACTTCCTGAATTTAACGGCCCGCCAACCCATTCGCCTCAAAGTAGAATTGCCCGGTGATAAACCGAGCGTGCCTTCGATAACCGGCGTCTTCAGGGGAGCAAACTGGTTCGAGCGGGAAGTTTTCGATTTGTTCGGTATCGTCTTTGAGAACCACCCCGACCTGCGCCGTATCCAGATGCCCGACGATTGGGAGGGCCACCCGCTCCGCAAAGATTACCCGATAACCGGCCCGCGCCGCCCGAACCTGCCCTCCAACGAGTTCCGCCCCGAAGGTCGCAGCGGTCCTACTCTGCCCCCGGCTCAATGAGGTAAAAAATGGAAGACCTTCAAATTAAAGATCGCTGGCTCGAAGACGACGAAGACCAGTATTTAAAAGATAATAACGACTACCAGGACCCCAGCAGCGAACTCATGACCATCAACATGGGGCCGCAGCACCCGTCCACCCACGGGGTCTTGCGCCTGGTAGTAACTCTGCGCGGCGAGGAAGTGGTCAAGTGCGAGTCGGTTATCGGCTACCTGCACACCGGCATCGAAAAACAGGGTGAGACCAAGACCTATAACCAGGCGCTGACTCTGACCGACCGGACCGATTACCTTAACCCGCTGATTAACAACCTGAACTACTCGCTGGCCGTCGAGCAACTGCTCGGCATTACCAACAAAATTCCGCCCCGCGCCCAGGTTGCCCGCGTCCTCCTTTCGGAGTTGCAGCGCATCAGCAGCCACCTGGTCTGGCTCGGCACCCACGCCATGGACCTCGGCGCACAGAGCGCCTTCCTCTACGGTATGCGCGACCGCGAGAAAATCCTGGACATTTTCGAGATGATTTCGGGCGTGCGCCTGATGACCAGTTTCATCATGCCCGGCGGTCTTTACGCCGACCTGCCGCCCGGTTTCAAGGAAAAAGTCCAGGAGTTTATCACTTATTTCAAAAAAATCTGGCCCGACTACGGCAAGATGCTCACCAAAAGCGAACTCTGGTTCGAACGGACTAAAGGCATTTGCAGCATGACCCAGGAAGAAGCCCTTAACTGGGGCGTCACCGGGCCTGTTTTGCGCTCGACCGGCATCCCCTACGACGTGCGGAAGGTCTTCCCTTATTCCGGGTACGAGACATACGATTTTGAAGTTCCGACCGGCACAAACGGCGACGTGTACGACCGCTTTATGGTGCGTATGCTGGAAGTAAACCAGAGTATCCGTATCGTCGAGCAAGCTCTTGAAAAGCTGCCGGACGGCGAATGGCAGGTCAACGACCTTAAAATCGTGCCGCCTAAAAAATACCAGATTGCCGTAACAATGGAGTCGCTTATTCACCACTTCAAGCTGTACACTGAAGGCTACAAGCCGGTTACCGGCGAAGTTTACAGTCGGGTCGAGTCGGCCCGGGGTGAGTTAGCCTGTTACATGGTCAGCAACGGCACCAACAAGCCGTACCGGATGCACCTGCGCGGCCCTAGCTTGGCCAACTTGCAGACCCTGGGGCCGACCCTGGAAGGCCGCGCCATGTTCGCCGACATTGTGGCAGCTATCGGTAGTATTGACATCATCCTGGGCGAGGTAGACCGCTAAAATGATAGATAATTATTCGGATAATTTGGAATCTCGCGTCGGAGAATTTACACTTAGCGAAGGCTCGCGCCGGGAAATCGAAGCCCTTAAAAAGCAGTACCCCAGCGCCCGCTCGGCGATTCTCCCGGCGCTGCACGTGGTCCAGGCCCAGTTTGGCTTTATTCCAGCCGAACCAATGGGCGAGCTTGCCGAAATCCTGGGTATTTTGCGGGGCGATGTCGAGCAGGTCGTAACTTTCTACCGGATGTACAACCAGCGCCCGGTCGGAAAGTTCCACGTTAAAATTTGCGACAGTATCTCCTGTTACCTGCGCGGCTCAGACGAACTTCTCGAACACGGCCAGAACAGGCTCGGCACGAAACTTAATGAGACCACTCCGGACGGCCAGATTACACTATCCAAGATAGAATGCCTGGCAGCCTGTGGGGCAGCGCCCTGCTTGCAGGTGAACGACGAATATGTCTATAACGTTCAGCCGGAGCAACTCGACGAAATCCTGGACAGCCTGAAGTCGGCTGATAAAAACCCCTACTTTATCCCGTAAAAGGGTGCTGGAATGGCCCAACCAAAATTAACCATTCACGATATGGCGGTAGATAGCCGCCGCTGGGCTATTAGGGATTATGGCGAAGACGAATGGGCGCGGTATTGCATGTGGTTCGAACAGGAACTCCCGGCGGTATCGGGGAAGGACGAACACCAGCAGTTAGCAGCCGTTTACGCCTTACTGGCCCGGGACGAGGATGCCCGTGATACCCAACTGGCCCTGTGCTGGCTGGATGGTAAAGGCTATGGGGCGACCACGTTAGAAGAATTAAAACAAACGCTGGCAAATTTCCGCAGCAAATAATCCAATTCGAAACTTCCAGGCTTCCCTGGAAGCTGGCTCAAGAGAGAAGAATAGAAAAATGGCACAACAAGAGCAGATTTTTCCGCCTCCCCCGCCGCTTCTGACCCAGAAGCCGCCTTTTGAATACCAGTTGCTCAAGCACCGGGCCGTCCCTGGTATAGCAAAGCTCGATGTTTACCGGGCCAACGGCGGTTACAAAGGCCTCGAACGCGCCGTGAAAATGCAGCCGGATGAGGTCGTGAACGTGGTAAAGGCTTCAGGGCTGCGCGGGCGCGGTGGCGCGGGCTTTCCGGCGGGTATGAAATGGAGCTTTATCCCCAAAGGGCCGGGACCGAAGTATGTCACCTGCAACACCGACGAATCCGAACCGGGCACTTTCAAGGACCACGAGCTGATTGAGAACAACCCGCACCAGCTTATCGAAGGCGTGCTGATTACCTGCTACGCCATCAGTTCAGAGAACGGCTTTATCTACGTCCGGGGCGAGTTTGCGCGCGGTATCCGGGTGCTGAAACGCGCCGTCGAGGAAGCCCGGGCGGCCGGGTTGGTCGGCCAGAACATTTTAGGCAGCGGCTGGAACTGCGAAGTAGTCATTCACTCCGGGGCCGGAGCTTATATCTGCGGGGAAGAATCGGCTTTGCTGGAATCGCTTGAAGGCAAACGCGGCTATCCCCGTTTGCGCCCGCCCTTCCCGGCGGTAGCGGGTCTCTACGCCCGGCCTACCGTTATCAACAACTGCGAAACGCTCTCGAATGTACCGCACGTGCTGCGGGAGGGCGCGGAGTGGTATTCCAAGTTTGGCACCGAAAAGACCAAAGGCTTTCGCGTTTACTGCCTGAGCGGCCACGTTGAGCGGCCCGGCAATTACGAACTGGAATGCGGCACGACCTTCCGCACCCTTATTAATGACCTGGGCGGCGGAGCCTGGAAAGGCCGCAACATTAAGGCTTTTATTCCGGGCGGTTCTTCGACCCCGATGCTGGCCCCGACCGACGAGGTTATGGATACGCCGATGGATTTCGAGGGTATCGCGGCCAGGGGTTCGATGCAGGGTTCGGCGGGCGTGGTCGTGATTGACGACCAGACCTGTATCGTAGGAGCGGTTTTGCGGCTGGTCGAGTTCTACAAAGAAGAGTCCTGCGGCAAGTGTACGCCCTGCCGGGAAGGCACTCAATGGCTGGTCCAGATGCTGCACCGCCTTGAAAACGGCGAGAGCCGGGAAGGCGACCTGGAACTGATAACCGATGTGGGCGGCAATATCGCCGGAAAGAGCTTCTGCTTGCTCGGCGACTCGGCCCCGGTACCTTACAACAGTGCCCTGAAGCTGTTCCGGGAGGAATTCGAGTACCACATTACCCACAAAACCTGTATGGTTGGCCCTCGTGCCGGGAAACAACTGGCCGGGGTCCACTAAACCTAAACTGGGGACCGGACCGCTGCCGATGTTTCCTATCTCAAATTGAATCTAAAACTATAAAAGCTCCCTTTCCTGACAAAAGAAAGGGAGCTTTTTTATATGCAGTAGAGGTAATTTTCCTTTCGTGCGGGCTTTATTTCTGCAAAATTTAACTTAGGTAGTATATATCGGCCCGGAAGGTTACTTTGAGGTAGCCCGGTTAAGCTGAGATAGTGTGGCTGGCCGCCGGCGCTGGTAGAGGGCCAGGATAACCAGGCAAAGAGCCGTCAGGACGAACTGGAAAATCCCTAAGACGATAAAGGGCAGCGACTTGTTCACTTCGTAAAGAAATCCGCTGGCGACGGCCCCGAACAGGCTGCCGAACTGGGTCGAGGCATTAAAAATAGCCTGGGCCTTGCCGCGTTTCCCGGCGGGCGAGTGGTCGGCCAGGTAGCCGTCATTAGCGGTGCGGGCAATCGCGTCCAGCGAACCCTCGATGATACCCAGGATGATAAAGGCCACAAAGACCGTTACAAGGCCGTACAGCACCCACAGCACGCCCAGGAACAGCCCACCGGCAAACATCATCGGCAGGCGGCCGTAGCGGTCCGAGAAACGCCCGGCGCTCGGGCTGACCAGCAGCATCGGGATGGCGTAAACCGTATAAGTCCAGCCAATCAGCACCAGGGAAAAACCCAGGTCGGCCATGTAGATGCTCCAGACCGTAATCGCGAGGCCCGGCCCGATACCGAGAGCAATCCTGAACAGGCAGCCCATCACAAGCGGGACCGTCCAGAGGGTTTCCGAGCGGGCGACCGGCACTTCCGGCTTCACCGGGCGGTCGGCAAGCTTCTCAGCCTTGAGGCTGGCCTGGCGGTAATTGCGGAAAGCGTAAAGTACCAGGCCAACCGCAGGGAGGAACATTCCCGCCGCCAGCCAGTACGCCGCCGTGTAGCCAAAAGCCTCGGCCAGGAAGGTGCCGACCGGCGGACCAGCCAGCATACCGAAGGTTAAAGCCGCGCCCATCAGGCCAAAAGCTTCGCCGTTGCGCCCTTTTGGGATGAGGTCGGCCAGGGTTGCGCGGGCGGCAGGCATTACCGCGGCAGTCGAGATGCCCTCGACAAACCGCAAAGCGATGAACAATTCACCACTGGTCGTCAGGGAGTAGAGCAGCGTAATAATGAGGTGAGCCAGCAACCCGCCGACAATAAGGTTTACCCGGTTCACCCGGTCGCTCAACCAGCCGAATGGGAACAGGAAAACGAAGCCTGAAAAGAGAAAGGCCGCGCCCATCAGGCCGACTTCACCGCCGGTGGCGCCCTCCGAGCGGGCGTAGAGGGTCCGCAAGGGCGAAACCAGGCCAAAGCCCAGATATGAGATGCCGACCGCCACAATCAGGCTGGCGATATGTTTATCCGACCAGAGGCTTTTTCGCCTGGCCCGGTAATTTTCGTTTTCGATGCCCGGTGGAGGCATTTTAATATTGTCTTCAACCAAATTTTGCCGGTAATTGAGCTTCAACGCTACACGCTTGTCCTTAACATTTACTTACTGTTTTACTTATTATTATCCAGCAATAATAAACACGGCCTATTATAACTAAAGATACCCGGTTGTCATCGTATGAAAGGCTTATTTTTAAAGGCTAATAAATGTTTTGGGAGAAAATTTATAAAAAAAAGGAGCAGTCGCCGGAACTGCGACTGCTCTTTGTGGCCTTATGGCCGCGCGGAAGGAGGGTAGTCATTTCAATACAGCGCCGGCGGTCCGGTTCGAGTAACACCCTTGATTTTGTCACTCCGCTGCTCTCGCGGGACGGCTTTCCCTGGATTGGTCGGCACCCGCTTTGAATATCCCTGGTTTATTTGTTAATCCTTTTGGACTGCTTTTACTTGCCAGCCCTTCGAAACCGCCCTGCAAATTCGTTTGTTTCTATGGTTCTATTTTACACAACTTTAGGGATATGTCAATAGATAGGGATATGTATTTTAAGCCAGTTTTCTAAATTTATCTATTAGTAGTCCACATGTCCACATGATTCTACAATATATAGTCTTTTATGTAAAGCTTCATGTGGATAAACCCCTATATCCCGCCAAACTAAAAAATAAACCAGCGAGCATATTTGCCAGTCTTCGTATAATTAAATTAAGGTGATTTGCTATTGGCACGATTTTTGTAAAAGTTTACAATGAGTTCGCTTATTACACCTGGACGTTACGTCTGCTCTTGTCACCAGGAAAACGAGGAAACTTTGGAAGAACATACCCATAAGTATACCAACCGCCTGAATACCCAGACCAGTCCCTACCTCCTGCAACACGCTCACAACCCCGTTGACTGGTATCCCTGGGGCGAGGAAGCCCTGAACAGGGCCAGGGTGGAAGATAAACCTATTCTCCTTAGTATTGGCTATAGCGCCTGCCACTGGTGTCACGTTATGGAGCGCGAAAGCTTCGAGAATGAAGCGATTGCCGCCCAGATGAATGAAAACTTTGTCTGTATAAAAGTAGACCGCGAAGAACGGCCTGACCTGGACAGTATTTACATGGACGCGGTGGTCAGCCTCACCGGGCACGGCGGCTGGCCTATGACGGTCTTTCTAACCCCGCAAGGCGTTCCTTTTTACGGCGGCACCTACTATCCACCGACCAGCCGGGGCGGTATGCCCGGTTTTACCGATGTCCTGGCAGGTCTGGCTACCGCTTACCGGGAGCGGCGCGATGAGGTAGACCAGAACGCCGCCCAGATTAAAAATTACCTTGAAGAAAACGCTAATTTGCAGGTCACTGGGAGCGGCCAGCCGCTTTCGCCTGAGTTGCTGGATTTGGCCTGGTATTACGAGGGGGTGAACAAACAGGGCAAGGCGGTCAAGGGCGGCCTGGCGACCCAATTCGACCTGAAAGAAGGCGGCTTGCGCGGCGCGCCCAAATTCCCCCAGCCCATGACGCTCGATTTCGTCCTGCGCACTTATTACCGGACCGGGGACGCCGCCGCTTTGCAAATCCTCGACCTGAGTTTAACTAAAATGGCCCAGGGCGGCATTTACGACCAGCTTGGCGGCGGTTTTCACCGCTACTCGACCGACGGCCACTGGCTGGCCCCGCATTTCGAGAAAATGCTCTACGACAACTCCCAGCTAAGCCTGCTTTACCTGCACGCTTTCCAGGCTACCGGCAAAGAGCTTTACAAAAGAATTGCGACCGAAACGCTCGACTATGTGGCCCGCGAAATGTTTTCGCCTGAAGGGGGCTTTTACTCGACCCAGGACGCCGACAGCGAAGGCGAAGAAGGCAAGTTCTTTGTGTGGAGCCAGGCTGAAATCGAGCAGGCTTTGGGCAAAGAAGACGCCGCCCTTTTTAGCCGTTACTACGATGTCACCAGGGCGGGCAACTGGGAAGGTCACAACATCTTGCACGTGACAGCCAGCACGGCGGAAGTCGCCGCCGAGGCCGGGGTTAGCGAGGAAGCTTTGCAGGAAAGCCTGGCGCGGTCACGGGCCACCCTTTTCGCTTCGCGCGAACAACGGGTCCACCCGGGCCGGGACGAAAAAGTGCTGACCTCCTGGAACGGCCTGATGTTAAAAAGCTTTGCCCTGGCCTCGCGTATTCTCGGTATAGACGATTACCGCGAAATCGCTCTGAAGAACGCCCGCTTTGTGCTGGAAACCATGCGTACGTCCGAAGGACGGCTCTTACGCACCTACAAAGAGGGCAAAGCTCACCTGAACGGCTTCCTGGAAGATTACAGCTATTTCATTGACGGCCTTCTGGGCCTTTACGAAGCTACCTTTGATTTGAACTGGCTGGAGGAAGCCCGCAGGCTGGCCGATATTATGCTTGAGAAGTTCTGGGACGAAAGTGACCGGACTTTCTTCGATACTGCCAGCGACCACGAACAACTGGTCACGCGGCCCCGTTCTTTCTACGATAACGCCGTACCGAGCGGCAACTCCGTGGCGGCAGACGTGCTGCTGCGCCTGGCGCTACTTACCGGCGACCCGGATAATCGTTACACGGCTAAGGCTACCGGGGTGCTGGGACGGTTGGGTGAAATCGCGGCCCAGAACCCCGGTTCCTTCGGGCGGTTGCTCGGTGCGCTCGATTTTTACCTGGGCGCGCCCTTTGAAATCGCCCTGGTCGGTAACGAGAGTGAGCCAGGCACCCGGGAATTTCTAAAGATAGTCTATGGCAACTACCTGCCGAACCGGGTCGTGATGCTGCTGGCTGAAGGCGGAGCAAGCGCCGGGTGGCCTTTGCTGGAAGAACGGTCGCGCCAGAAAGGCCAGCCGACCGCCTACGTCTGCCAGAATTACGCCTGCCAGCAACCGGTGGTCAGCTCGGGGGAACTGGCCGAGCAACTGAAACTGACGCGGTAAGTCCTGGGCTTATTTAATTAAACTATCACGACTTTCGCTTTGAACCTGGAAAACCTTGAGGGTATGAGAAAGGCTGACCCATTTTAAGTGTTTCAAGCGAAAGTCCTAACTATAAGAAACTATAAGAAACTATAAGAAAGAGAGCTA
>CADDZM010000009.1 GCA_902812345.1 Chloroflexota bacterium
CGAAGCCGTCGCAGTCGAAGCCGTCGCAGTCGTAGCCGAAGCGGTTGAAGAAGGAACCGCCGTGGCGGTGGGCGTTGCCCCCACCGTTGCAGTTGTGCTGTAACTACCTACTTTACCTTTGGTCGGGACGGTGGCGTAGGCAATATAGCTGTTGGGCGCAATATTCGGGTCGCCGGAGTCAATCACAAAACTGACCCCCGCCTGGAGCTTGACGCTGCGCTGCTGGTCCGGGAAATCCGGGTCAGTAGGCAGATTCAAGGTTCGGACGTACCAGGTTCTTTGTAAAGAATAAGTCGTTGTAGCGGCTGGTAGGCGTGGTAAAACTACATCCGTTCCAGTTATCGGGGTGGAAGTGTTTCCCACAATATACTGGGTGTCGATTGAAACTCCTGAGCCGGTCCTAAAGTCTGTATTATTTACCGCGTTCGGTACCTTATATATATTCAAATTTAAGTTGCGGCTATCCTCGTCGGGATTCCTTGTACCATCCTGAATAGCTTGCGAATAGGGGTCTTTCGGGCTATCGGGCTTGGAACATTGAGGATCAGCACTGTTGCCGTGACTTACCTGCTCACAGGGCCACATTGGTCCCCAAACCACCACAATACCCAGCTTGCCGTCCACGTGCGCTTTGGCGGTAGGGTCAAGGGCGCTCCCGGTGTTGCCGCTCCAGTCCGAACAACTGGGGTCGCCTGCGTTGTTAGAGTCAGATGGCACGGCGCTGCACATCTGTACCGACAGCGACATATTCAGGTGATTGGTGCCCAGGGCGTTTAGCAACGCAGCAGCCTGCGTCTGCTGGTTCTGTTGTACGCCAGCATCCGGGGTCGGCCAGTAGACGCTCGATTTCCATGAGCCGTCCGCACTGGTTGTCACGTCCCGGGTATTAAGGACAACCGCTTTTGTAATGTCGGGCGTGGCGCCGGAAGTTGCCGGGGTCGGGTAGGCGATATACCGCACCGCTTTGATAGCCGTCCCGCCAATCACTTTCGTGTAGGCATCGAAGGTCGAGTTAAAGTAGTGCGTGGTGAAGTTTAAAATCCCCTTGTTAACGTTTGTGTCACTGGAAAGCGGGTCGGGGTCGTACCTTATTCCGGCCAGGGTCATGTTATCTAAGTGATTAAAGCTGCCGGGAAGGGTAAGCGGCAAGCAGCCTGAATCATCGTCGGCATCGGTATTACAAAGCTGCCAGTAGAGGCTGATACCGGCCTGGGGCAGGATTTTTGGCAGGTCGGTTGCGTGGTTCCAGTTTAACTGGAAATTACTGGCGAGCAGCCCTACTTTCGGAGCCAAAGAACCCGCCGCTGAAATCGGTACGTTTGTCTGCGGAGCGGTGTTGGGCGGCGCGGTAGACCCCAGGTTATACGATACATTGTAGTAAGCCCGCCGGACCAGCCCGGTTGTCGAGAAATTACTCAGGCTTATCCCGGTGGTGGTGCTAATCATGGTCGTATTGGTCTTGAAGGCATCCGCGGTTCCCCCAACCGAACTGGTGGGCGCAACAACATTTGTGGTGTTTGAGCCGCGCATGTTCACATCAAAAGTTATGAACTTTATCGGCTCAACCTTAATTTTACCCGTTTCGGTAATCGTGGTAACACCCTGCCAGACCGGCATCCCCACCAGGTTAAAGTCAGGTACAATGGCCCCACTTGCGTCATTAGGGTTTGCCAGGCCAGTGAGGTCGCTCAGGTTCAGCGAAATGCTGCTAACCGCCTGCCCGTTGGAAACGGAGGTATTAGCCAGGTCTTTGGTAAAACCGGCGTTACCACGGCCGTTTATCCCCTGCAACTGCCACTTAATCGAGCTAATCTTAGTGTCGGTAACGACCGCCGTAATCGGGAAGATTACAGCCGTGCCGGTTATAATCGGAGTGCTGTAAGGGATGGGCAGAATTTTATCCCCGTCCTGGTTATAAGGAAGGCCGTTATTTATCGAAACGCTGGCGATACCGGGCGCAGCTTTCGTCAGGTTGGTAAACGCAAAGGTTGGCGTGGTGCAACCGCTATCCAGGGTACCGTTCCAGCACAACTTGTAGGCCAGCGAAATGCCGCTTTGCGGCGGAATATTCGAAGTATCCCAGTTGTAGGGGAAAGGCGGAGTCGTAGCCGGTTGCCCGGCCTGGACTGCCCCAACCGACATGGTTTTAGAATAGGTGCCCGAAGTCACAAACCGGCTATCATTGTAAGCCGCGATAAACTGCAGGTCGCCGACGTTTCGCCCGGACACAACCCCGGTCAAAGCTACCTGGGCCGGGAGCGGGTTTGGCTGCAACTGGTCCTGGGTCGGGGCCAGCGCCAGGGTGCTGGCCGGAATCTGGAAGGGCGATGGGGTAGCGGAGGCCAGGTCGCTGCAATAGTTACTGGTGTTACAGGCCACCAGTTTAAAGTTTATCGTCTGGTTTGGCGCGAGGCCCAGGGCAACCGAGTCGAAAGGCACCGTGAAATTATTGGCGCTGGTCGCTTCGGTGGTCAGGGGCAGGTAATCTACCACCTGTCCGGTGAAGTGGGTATAGCTCAGGTAAATTTTGATAGACGAAGCCCGGCCCAGCGGGGTAGCTGTCACTATCAGGTTAACCGGTTTGGAAAAATCGGCCGGTTTGGGGTCAGCAAAGGCCGGGACTATCGGAGGAATAGTGCCGGGCAAAGGAACCGCGACCGGGTAGCAATAACTGCCGTCTTTGTTGCCGTCCCAGCAGACTTTTGGCACAAAGTTAATAGTCTGGGGCGGCAAATTGGTAGTATCAATATTAGCCGACCAGATAGCGGTCCCGTTAGTCGGGGCGGAGAGCGTCGCCGGAGCCTCTATCTTGACGGCAGGTTGTCCGAAGGTCTGGATTACCATGTAATCCACCCAGACAGTCGCCCCAGGGTTATTCAACTTGCTGACCGTGCCGCCCAGGGCAACCTGAAGCGGTAAACTTTTGGTGTCAGCGTCGGATAAGGCCGTCGCCACAATCGCGGGCGGTTCCACGGTTAAGGTCGCCGGGGTAATTGAAGTCGGGGCCGTACAGGTCGCCGGGTTATCTTCGCCGGTCCAGCAGACCAGGGCGTTGAGCTTAACCGGGCTGCCGGTGGGTTGAGGCGGGATAGACGAAGTATCCCAGCTTACTTTGAACTGGTTCGCCGCCGTGGCCTTTTCGGTGATAGTAATTGGCCCGGCGTCAGCGTTGTTTTGCTTGAAGGTGTAGCTGTAGGTAATATGGTTCAGCGGACCGCCGCCGACCGCCGCGTTTACCGAAACCGTGCCGCTCAGGCTGGCGTTATTCGGGTCGAGGGTAATAGCTGCCGTCGGTTTAGGAATACTCAGACCGGTGAGGCCGGGGTCAACCTTGAAGCAGTTGCTATCGTCGGCGCTCCAGCACAACCGGGCATATATTTCGATACCTTCCTGGGGCGGCAGGCCGGATACATCCCAGTTATAAGTCCAGGCGTTACTGGAGTTGACCTGGCCGGCCAGCGCCCGTTCTTCCGCCGTACCGCCGACTTTATCGAGGTATTTCGCGCTCAAATTAATATGGTTCGGCTTTCCGGCCCCGGTAGTGGTTACGGCCAGCTTGACCGCGACCGTGTTGCTAATTGGTCCGGCCGCCGGAGCGGTGAAAGCGACTGTTGGGTTCGGTTGCGGCGCGACTGTAAACGGAATTTGCAAAGTGTTTCCACTGTATACCACGTTAAAAGCGCCCTGGACAGGCTGGCCAGTGTAGTTAAGGGAAGCCAGTTGCACCTGGAAAGGCAGGGCCGCGCCCGCCGGAATTGTCCCGGTCAGGGCCGAGAATTTGAGGTAGGCGGCGGTAGCCCCGGCCGGAGGCTGAATGGTAAAGTTAACCGGCGCGCCCCCGGCATTGCTCAGGTTTATCGGGACGATTGTGCTGTCCATGGTAGCATCGAAAGCCAGTTGGTTCGGGGCTGCTACCAGCAGGGCCGGCGCTACCGCCGCAGTTGTAACGGGCGGAGTAGTCGGGGCTGCGGCGCCTCCCCCGGCCGCGCTTCCACCACCACTGGCAGCCCCACCCGCGGCGCTATCGCCTCCGCCGCCGCCGCCGGCGGCGGCGCCATTTCCGCCGTTAGCGACTTCAGCCGGGGGCGTGGTCACAATCGGGGTGGGCGCTGTCGTAACCGTGGCCGCTCCATTCGCACCAGCACCAATGTCTGCGTTCGCCAGGACTATCTGGAACTTCCATTCTTGCTGCTGTGAAACGTTACCAGCGCCGTCGGTTGCCCGGTACAGGATGTCGTAATTGCCCGCATCGGTAAATATTTTTGGTTTTGGGTTGACATCGTTAGTATATGGTTGAGGCGAGCCGCCATTTACGGTATATTCAATAATTGCGATTCCGCTTAAATTGTCGGTGGCTTTGAGTTGCAAAGTCACATTACCGTGGGCGATTTGCGCCCCATCGGGCGAAAGGTTGCTTTCAAAAGCGCCCACCGGAATACGGCTGAGGGTCGGCGGCGTCTGGTCTACCACAAAATTAGTGGTCAGGCGCTGGTTGGTGGCGTTATCGCCGGGCGAATCAATTACAAGCTGGTAAGCGCCTTCGCCGGTCACCTGTTGGCCGTTTGTAACCACCTGGGAAGTGCTGTTCTGGCCTGGCTGGTTGCCGGTTTGCTCAGAAAGAGGGGTGGTCGTTCCGGTCGTGGTAGGCGTTAAACTGCTCGCAAACTGGTTAAGGGTCACGGTAGTCCGTTCGGTACCGCCGGTAAAGGCAATATTGACCGGCTGGTTGTAGGCGTGGCCGTCCTCCGGGCTGGTTTGTTTCAGGACAAAGTTAGGGTTGGTATCGCTGATTGCCCCGACACGAGGCTTGCAGATAGGCGGGTTAGCTCCTTTGAAGGAGACCAGCCATTGGAGTTGATAACCCCGGCTGATGAAGTAGGCCAGCGATTTATTATTGGTGCCGTCCCAGGGGTCGTTAACCCGGTAGGTCGAGGCGACGCTATCGTAACCGCCCAGGACTACCACAAAGTGGGTTCCGGTCTGACCTCCCAGCAGGCCGACCACAGCCGGTTGGCCCTGGTTGAGCGTTTCGTTAAGGCCGTCCCAGCTAAAGTAATCGCGCTGAGCGCCCGCAACCGTACCGTCGCTACACTGGGCGGCTGGAATATTCCAGTTTATCGGGTTGGAGTCCGAACCCATACATGCGTTAAGCTCGTTCGGGTCGGTATTGACCTTGAAATAGTTGAGCATCATAGCGGCCGAGGTCAGGGCACAACCGGAAGCGCCAATGGTGTCGTTCTCGTTTTCGCTGCGGCCTTTCATTTGCAGGTCGCGCCAGAGCGGGTCGTTCTGGCTGAAAGTTTTAACGCCGCAGGCGCTGTCGGGAAGCGGGGCCAGCGGTGGCGCGGTCAGGTTAGCCGGGTTGGCAGCGAAAGCTTTGTCCTGCCCGGCCGCGACGGGGGGCGGCTTGCTGACAGTCTTGGAAGTCTTGTCGGCCAGGTTTACTTCAAGCTGAGAGCCGGACCCGGCGGAGGCCAACACCACGCGGGTATTGTCCGTCGAGAAGCAGAGCGGCCCGGCCACACCGGGGTCGCCGTAGAACTGGTCGGGGCTCATCTGGCTTATCGGGACGGTAGTGACCTTTTTATCGTTCAGACTGACGGTATTAAAATCGAGTTGCGCCCCGTTCCGCACCACGTAGCCAAGCATGGTGCCATCCTGCGACCAGATAGGATGAGTCGGCCAGAATCCGGCCGGTATCCCGGCTATGCGCTGCTTGGCGGAAGAATTTAAGTTTACCACCCAGAGTACCGTGTCGTCGAGGGCCTCGTTAGCGGCGGTAACATAAGCCAGTTGCTTGCCGTCCGGCGAAACCGAAAGCAAGCTCGAATAGATACCGGGCAGCCGTTCTGCCGGCTCCTGTTGCACTTTGCGGGTAGTGCCGCTATCGGCATCGGTCAGGTAAATATCGGTATTGATGCCCCCCATGCGTAAGGTGGCAGTCTGGGCCGTATTGGTGATGACGCAACGAGCAACTTGCTGGGTGGCAACCGTGGTGTTAGAGGGGCGCGGCCATAGAATAAAGGTGAGAACTCCGGCCACAATTAAGAGCGGCAGCAAGATTGAGAGGATTAACAGGAGCGGCGAGGCTAGAATCTTCGCCAGTAAAGGAAGCGCAGGTGTCTGGACCATGACACCGTTGACCTGCCCGGGCGCGTTTTCAGCCCCGACCATAAAGTCGTACCGTTTGGCGGGCCGGATGCGGTTCCGTTTAGCCGGTTCCAGTTCGATTACGCTGATAGCCTGGCCGCGCGGCGGCACTTCGACAACCGGCGGAATAATTCTTAACCGGGTGCTGGGCAGGCTGGGGCGACCGTAAAGTTTAAGGGTCTGGGGCAAATCGAGCGGGTTGCCAATTTGCAACTGGAACCGGGCCCATTTGTGTTTGGTCTGGACGCTTTCCTGGAGCAGTTGGAACTCCGGCCCTACCGTTTGTAACTGGTTTACTACCAGCACCAGTTGGGCAGTGGCGCTTGCCTCCAGTTCACCGGCGTTCCTGATTTCAATGGTGGGGGAATATGAGCCGGGCAGGGCCGTCGGCGGCAGCGAAACTTGCAGATTGACCGTGCCTTCGTTACCCGGCGCGTCCGGGTAGAGCAGCAATTCGTTCTGGTCAAATAAAAGCCAGCCGGGGTCAATATTGCCCACGCTTAATTCGAGCCGTTCTACTCCCCGGCCGTTATTTACGATGGTTACAGCCAGGACAGTCCCTTCACCGGGTGACAGTTGGACGACGTTACTGGATAATCGAATATTGATATTCTGGCTCACAAAACTCTCCACAGCGTTTTAGGAACACGATAAACCCCTAAACGGACCCTGGTACTTGCTCTTAAATACCCGGGCGGCGAAAGCGGGTATATTACCAGCCCTTAAAGCAGCAAACTAAAAAAATTGTTAAACCGCTAGAAAAATAACGGTTTCTTCGCGTTTTCAATTAGATATGGATCTCGCTAAAGGTAGGATTAACTTTATTATACCCTGCCTTTAGCTTAAAGCCTAGCCCCCAACCTTAAGTTGTAGCTTGGATATTAAAATCTATGACCGGCACATCACTTTTAGAAACGCCCGGCACAAGAACCTTAGCCCGCAGAATAAAGTTGTCCGGTAAGATTGCGCCGGCACCCCTGATTAAACTGACCCCGGTAGTCCCAGCAGGGCTGATTACGGCATAATCCGCATCGTTATCGCTGCCGGTCGTCGAGACCGTTTGAACCGCTTGCGAGTAATTGACCCCGGCTTTCCCGGAAACCGTTGCCATGCGGATGCCCAGGTATTTAGTCGGAGTTGCGTCACAGGCGCTGGGGTTGTTGAGGCACATGTACCCGTCAGTGGTGATACTGCCCGCTGCTGTTCCCGCCGTATTCATTACTGTAAATTGGACATTAAACCCATTCAGGACAACCCCGGCATTATCGGTAACGGTCACGGTCATCGGTGTGCTTGGGTCGAGATTTGTCCCAGGGCTTTGGGCCATTTTTACCGTGTTTACAACATGTATTGGGGTTGGGGTTGGCAGGGTTGCCGGAACGCCACCAATATTTATGGTTGCTTGCACATCGTAAGCCTGGGCTACCGTTGGGCTTGGTGTAGTGCCGGTTAAGCTGGTTACGGTTGCTTGAGCTACCCCACTGGGATCCGTGGACGCTGAACTTGTAATTGTCCCACAGGCGCTTCCTCCACAACCGGTCCCCGCGATTGTACTGAACGTAACAGGCACCCCGCTCGGTTTATAAGTACCAAACCCGGAAACCTGTACAGACAACGTACCACTTCCACCATTCATTACCGGGTGAGGTGGCGTAGCAGTTGTTGTAGCCGTCGGTGAAATCAACAGGGTGTTGGTTACCGGGATGTTATAAGCGCCGCCATTATTACTTACGGTGGTTGTACCGATTTTTGGAGTTACCCCTAAAGTCCACGCGCCGTATCCCGTACTATTGGAAGTTACGGTAACGGTTGAAGAACCGGTAATGCCGGTGGGTCCACCCGTCGCGGTGCCGTTGGCAGTGTTACCGGCGCCGCTTGTACCTGTAAAGGTCAGGTCAACCCCGCCAATATTGCCGTTTTTGCCTTTAGCCGTTATAACCACCGTATCAGTCCCGCCACCCGCTAACGGCGTCGGAGCAGTGTCATAGGCGATGGTTACGGTGTTGGTAAAGTTGGCGGTAGCGGTTTGGGTTGTCGGATTACCCACCAGGTTCGCTGTTATGGTATAAGGCCCGGCCTCGTTTCCGGTCGTCAGGGTGATGCTGGCATTACCCGAACTGTCCGTAGAAACCGGCGCAGTGCTGACCGTGGCCCGGCTTAAGTTGCTGGAGCTAAATACAACCGATGCGCCCTGGACCGCCTGGGAACTGTTGCCGGTTACTTTAACCGTGTAGGTGGTGGTGGCCCCGCCTGCCAGTGGGGTAGCGGTTCCTACAGAATCGGTCGCGATGGTTGCCGAAGTTTTAGCCGTAAAGCTTACTATCCCGGACCCAACATCAAGCGAAGTATTATCGGTAGAGAATGCTTGCGCCCTCACGTTATAGGAACCCAGGCCGTTACTGGCCTTCAGTAAGGTCGTTACCGAGGTGCCGGAGCCGTCATCAAGCACCGTGGCATTATTAACGTTACCTTTAGTTGTATCATCCGTACTAAAGTTTACCGTTACGCCCGAAACCGGCACGCCGGGAGAACCTGCGCCCTTCACGATGGCCGTCACAATAGCGACTCCGCCGTTAGTCGCCGCACTGTTGGAAGCGGCCAGCAGATCCGCCGGTGACGGGTCCGACGAGATAGAAAGCGTTACCATATTGGTAATCGGGATAGTCGCCGAAGTGGTCGGGTTCCAGTTGCCGCCAAACTGGGCCGGGTCGAGCAACGCCTGCACGTTATAGCGGCCCGCTTTGGCCCTGGTGGATACATTGGTGCTGGCAACGCCAACATTGGGAGAAGCGCTTGATGTTGTAACCGTGACCGATGGCACCGGCGAAGAACTGGTTCCGAAATATGCATAGCTGCTGGCTGCCGTGGGAACGGTGAATAGCACCGATGCGCCCACGATTGGGTTATTGTGGTAGCCGGTAACATTCGCCGAAATCGGCACGCTCGTGTTCCCGGCCAGCGGTGTTGCCGACGCAATCGTGCTGATAGTCGCTGTATTAACGATGGTTATATTCTGGGCAGGCGGTTGCTGTAACGGCGCCACGCCCGGCAGGTAAAGGTTACCGGTAAGCGTGTAGAAACCGACCTTGTTCGTGCTGGTAACGTCAAGCTTCGCTATACCACTTGCATCGGTATTAACCGTTGAGGTAACAGGCAGCGTGCTCAGGCTGGCCGTGTCGTTCGAGGAGAACAGCACCGGTGCATTATTGACCAGCGCTCCGCTATTACCTGTAACAGTTATCGAAACCGGCACCAACTCGCCACCGGCCTGAATATCAACCAGCGAACTTGCCACCGAAAGGGAAGCCGTAGTGGTCCCGCCAATATTAAGGCTATTATTGGATATTTGAACATTGTTGACCATCCCCACGGCTGCCACGTTGTAAATCCCGACTTCGCCGCCCGCGATAAGGGTAGCGGTAGCCTGCCCGTTGTTGGTGGGTGAGGTGGTGGCGGTAATGGCGTTACCGTTTACCGTACCACCGGCAAAAGTGCCCCGGTTTTTATTATCCGAAGTCACTCTTATATTGACACCGCTGATAGGTTTGGGGGTTGTCCCAAAGCCCGTAGCCGTGAAGACCAACCCGGCGGTCTGTCCCTGGATGGGTGTACCGCCGCTGTTTGTGCCACCGGCCAGCAGCAGGGTAGGTACGGACGTATCGTAAGATATATTGACGCGGTTAACAACCGGGATAGTAGTTGTTACCACCGGGGCCGGACCCGGACTAAACTGGGCTGGGTCCAGGCTGGCTATCACATTATAGCTTCCGGCCACGTCCCCGGTTGTCAGGCCGGTCTGGGCTATACCAGTATTGGGAGTATTTATAGCCGAAGACGTTACTGTCCCCATACTGGACGATTCGGACGGAATAGTAAACTTGACTGCCGCGTTTGCCACCGGCACCGGCCCACCGCCAAAGCCGGTAACTGTCACCGAAATTGGCGCGCTCGCCCCACCGGCCAGCGGTGTTGGCGCTGAAACGGTTGAAAGTTGAGCGGTTGTAGTGGCTTGCAGGGTGGCAGGCGTGCCAACCTGTTTACTTCCGGACATCTGGACAGCGCTGATGGTATAGACGCCAAGCTGTCCCCCGGCCTGTAGAGTTACCACCGCATCACCGTTTTTATCGGTAAAATCGGCGGTCTTGCCGGAGAAACTCCCTTTGGTGGAATCAGCCGAGGCAATAGAGAACTGGATATTGATATTTTGCACGCCCTTACCCGCCGCGTTTCTTACGGTGGCGGTTATCGTCTGGGTTTCTCCGGCGCTGCTGGTATTCCCGGCCAACAAGGAAGGTGGCGAGGAAGTAAAGACAACGTTCACGGAGTTAGTCAGGGTAAAGGTATGCGTTAAGATGCCGCTGGGCGTATTCAAAGCGGCAAATACGTTATAGCTGCCGACGTAGGAACCAGCCGTCAAATTGGCCTGGGCCAGCCCGCCGCTATTAGTGGTCGTGAGGGCCGGGGCCGCGATAATGGCATAAGTAGTATCTGTCACCCCAAAACTAACCTGCGCGCCCGGTATGGTCGCGTCGTTATACCCCAGCACCGTTACTCCCAGCGGGTTAAATACCCCACCGCTGGCAGGAGCGGTCTGGTTATCGTTGTAATCGGTATCCGAGAAGGTAGCGGTGTTGGCTACCAGGACACCGACCGACCTGGAAAACCCGCCAATAGTGGTCGTAGCCGTCACCACATAATTGCCGATGAGCGTACCGGCGCAGTAATTATTGATGGTGGCGATACCGTCGCTGCCCGTATTTACGGTCGCGGAAATAACGCTGCCATTATCCTGGGTATCGGTAATCTTCTGGCAGGCGCTGGCAGAGAAAGCGCCATATTGCGTACTGAGGATGCTAAAGGTGACCGGCAAATCAGGTACACCCGTACCGCCCGCGCCGGAAACCCTGACCTCGAGCGCGCTAAAGGCTTCACCACCGGCCTGCTTGACTTGCCGGGTGGTGGAAACCAACCGGAGGTCGGCCAGGTTTGTAATGGTAAAGATATCGGCGTGAGTTACGCTTCTTCCTGTTGGAAGGTTCGGCACTGACAGGTTGATATTGTAGGTGTTTAGCTGGTTGTTAGCTCTCACTCTACCCGTGTTAGTTCCTTCGGCGCTGCCTTCAACCACCGCTATCCCGTTACTACCTACGGTAGCCGTATAAATATTGCTGGCGATTCCATCGGTGCCGGTGAAAATTGCCGTTGGACCGGTGGCGGGGGCTGTATAAGTTGGCGCGGTAAAAACAACCTGATTTATACCCCCGCCAGGGTTAGTCTGGTCTACCGTGTTGCCGTACTGGTCAAACACCTTCACCTTCATGGTGTCCGTAAAGAGTTGGCCCACTTCTGGCGTCTGGTTGTTACCGGCTGTTATATTTACCACACTTGGGTAATCGGCGGCATTTGTGAAATGAATCGGTTTGGTCGAAGTAACCCCGTTGACGTGCGGCGTGATTGTGAAACTGCCCGTTACGGTGTTAGCCCTGACCGCGCTAATCGTAGCCTGGTTGCCGGTAATCTGAATATCGGTATCCGGCAGGGGAGTCATCGGCGTAGTAGCGTCCGCGCTGGCGACCGTCGGACTCGCGCTGGGGGCGGGTTCAATGGTAAAGCTGACCGTCGGGCTTGACACCGGGTTAGCGTATTTATCGAATATTGACACCAGAATCGAGGAGCCATAGTCGGTTCTTACTGTTACCTTCTGGTATAACGAGCCGACGCTGGTAGTTATATGGTCAGCGTCCGCCGGCCCTGCCAGGTTGGTCAGGGTGATAGTCGGGGCAGGCGAAACATAGGTCGAAGCCGTCAGGCTGACCGGAATATTAGCCGTGACATTGAAATTACCAGCCTTTATCCCGGCTGTAAGCTGGTTAGCCGGTACAATCGCGTAGCCGCTGGCATCGGTTGAAATAGTTTTCGAAGAACCGCTGCCGCCGCTAAAGATGCCGGTAGAAGTGCCGGTGACAGAAACCGGGACCGAGAAAGTCACCGGGTAGCCGCCGATATCGTTCTGGTACTGGTCGGTCAGGTGCAGGTTGAACGTCCCGAATGGCTGGTCCACCTGCTGCTGAGCGAGCGAGGGCGGAGTAAATGTGATAATGGAACTGGCCCCTATCCTGGTTTCAGCCGTGTTCTTCATATAAATGGTGCTGCTAAGGATGGCGCTGTTCTGGCCTACAACCGAAGCACTTAAATTAAAGATCCCGGCCTTTTTATTAGCCTGGAGGTTAGTCGTATCGGTAATAGCCGTATCCGGGGCTAAAACACCCTTGTTGATGTAGGCGTTGCCGCTACTATCGGTCTGAATATCCAGGGTTGGGCTGCCAGAAGGATTCAACCAAACCCCACTGGGGGAGGTTATATCGTTCGAGGCCGGTGTCATATCGAATGTGACTACTTTGCCACCGATGCCGTTCCCGTTAGCGTCCCTGACGACCGCGCTAAACTGGGGGAAAGCGGTCGTTACGGTCGTGGTCAGCGGGTTGGCAGCGGACCCCAGATTACCCGAGCTGGTAGAAATCGAAATGCTAACCGCGTTAGGAATGGAGTCTGGCAGATTCCGCATGAAAATCGTCGCCGTGGCAGGGGTAGACCCGGTGGTCGTCACATCTATGGTATATTCCCCGGCATAAAAACCCGGGACAATCGTTGAGGCGGTAATATCGGTATCCGTAATACTGGTCGAATCGGTTATACCCGGCGAGAGCGTAATTTCGCCCAGGCTATCCGTATTGGTTGAATACGACCGGTTGTTATTGTCATTAGTGGTCGGCAAAGCGCCGAAGTTAGCGGTCGGACTGCCGGTCCCACCGGAGACAGGTGTTCCCAGGTTTGCGTTAAAGGTTACCGGCGTTCCACCTATCACATTGTCGAAACGGTCCGTAACTTTGACCTTAAACTCATTAAATGCCCTTTTCTCCCGGTCAGTACAACTGGTAGAGTTATTGCATATGAAGTTAACCTTCTTCTGAAAGCGGGAGCCGTCAAAATTGGTTTCAGACAAAGTTATATTGGCGGCTGGACCCGCAACATTTACAAGATTAAAGTTAGCGCTAACGGCGGTGTCCACCGCTTGCGCCTTAATTTGATATGTACTCCCGGTCTTGTTGGTTATCGTAAGCGGCAAGGTCGAGGTGATAACCCCGTTTTCGTCCGGGAATGTAAAGTTAGCCGCGCTGTCGAAGTAGGCTCCAACGCTTGTGTTCGGGTCTACATTAGACGCGACATTCCCCACGAAGGTAATGGCGGTATCCGCCGGTGGTAGCCTGCCGCCAGCGGGGATAACCGGGAAGACCGGGTTGCCGCCCGCATCAAGGACGGTAGCCTGCACAACTTTGTCCGAATTATAGGTTGTGCCAACCGTGACGGACAAAGGCGTAGTAGAGGCTGACCCGACCCCAAACGGGGTAATTGTTTTCGGCACGCCGGGGTCGTTAAACAATGTAAAGGACTGGCTAAAGCCGGTAAAGTCCGGGCTGGTAGCGACCACGGTGTAGGAAGCGCGGGTCGCTTTGGAATTGGCGAAGAAGCTCGGCGCGGTTGCTAGCCCGGCTGAATTGGAAGTAACCGTCACCGAAACCGGGCCGGACGAAACGGTTTCAAAATTGCCGCTGGGGTCAGTGGTTGTCGTAGGAGCCGTGAAAGTTACGGGCTGATTGGCAAGAGGGTTGCCGCAATTATCCAGTATTTTGGTTTGGAGCGGAGTTCCCAACGCTTCAAAAATCCGGCCGTGCTGGTTATTTCCATCGCCTGGGAAATATTTATGATCGGTAAATTGAGCCGGATTACCTGGTGTAATGCTCAGATCAAGCGGGGATGGGGTGGCCGCTACATTTACCAGGGTCGCTACAACCTGGAATGAGCCAACTTTACAGGTAGCCGTAACCGGTGTATTGACCTTTGCAATACCCAGTCCGCCGGAAACTCTGGCAGTGTAAGAGGTATTTGCGGTATTGGTATCGGTAAAAGTAACCGACGAAGGGTCATTGACAGAACGTCCTGTTATTGTTGGTGACGCGAAAAGAACTTGAGCGCCTGAACTGTCAAGCACTGTATTGTGGCCTTTGTCGTACACCGTAGCCTGGATGGAAGCGCTGTAAGTTGTGTTGGCTTGCATGGTAATCGTCACAGGCGTATTAATTTCAACGCTGGTTGGGCTACCCGGCAGGTTGATAAAGTTAAAATTATTGGTTGAAACACTCGGGAAACCCACAACCGTAGCATTCACCTTGAAAGGCCCGGATTTGAGGTTAGCTTTGAGGCCGGTCGCGATTGCCACGCCTGGATTGGAGGTTGCCCCGGTGCCGGTCGGCACGGTCTGGCTGATGCTATTGCTAAAGAAGACGCCTGGTTGAGGGGCGACCGAGGTCGTAAAAGCCACCTGAACGTTCTGGGCAGTTGTGTTCTGGAGCAGGTTACCGCCAACATCTTTTACCTGGACCGCAATATCCGGGTAGGCGGTATCAATGGTACTGGTATAGCCTACCGTAGCCGCCTGGACATCATAAACGTCCGCAGAGCTTGTTATTACCGGGCTGATCGAGAAGGGGTCGCCGACAATATTGGTCAGGGTAAACAAAACCGGGGTATAACCTGGCGCGGATGCCCGTACGCTATGCACCCCTACAATCGGGTAGTTAGCCGTGCTAAGCATTAAAGACGGGTTCGCGGTGAGGTCTCCGGCGGTAGCGATACCCGAAGCGTCCGTGACGGCGGTAAAAGTGGTGGCATTCCCGGCGAAGGTGGCTCCTACGCCGGTTCCCTGGGAGGTAAAGGTTACGGTAATGCCCGGCCCGGCCCCCTCTAATTGGATTTGCAGGTTACTGCCAAATTTTTGACCGATTCTGGCAACCTGTTTGTCTGTTTTTTCGATGATAGTCATCGGTTTCGCCCCGGGGCTGGTGTTATTGAGTGAAATTTCCGTTTTAATATTCGGGTCACTGGCAAGCGTCACTATTATCGAGAAAGTTCCTTCAATGCCGTTAGCTTTAAGTTTATTGGTCAGAGGCACGGTTGCAACCCCATCGGCTCCCGAAGTAACGGTGACAGTTGCACCGGCTCCATCGAAACTGCCGGTGGCTGCTGCCCCGGTCACTGGCGGCACTGTAAACACAACCTGGCTGCCCTCAACCGGGTTGTTTTTAATATCGGTAATCTTGACCGATAAGGGGGTAAGGAAGTAAGTATTGGTAGTTGTAAATTTAGGCTGTTCGGTCTGGTCAGTTATGATGGCCGCGCTTCCAGCGGGTATAAACAGGCCAGGGTACGTCCTCGCGGGCAAACAATCGGTGCCGTCCTGGTTGAAACAAACGTTTAGACTCAGGCTAATGTTAGACTGGGTCGGCCAGGAAGTGGTATCCACCGGAACGGTAAACGTCGTATTGTTCGCGTCCTTTACAAAGGTCGTCCCCGCAAGCTGGTCTTCCTGGGTAGAGTTTAGACTTTTAGAGTAAAGGCCGCTAACGGTAACCGACTTAACGTTATCAGTTGGAGTTACCACAAACGAAATGATTCCCGCCAGCGATTTGGCAGCGGATATATCCGGGAAAGCATCAACGGTGCCGGTTATGGTGGTATGGTAGCCGGTTAGCGGTTGAATCGGCAGGCATACGCCGGTATCATCTTCAGTGTTACAGGCTTCACCCTGAATAACAATCGGGCTGGCCGGAGAGATAAGCGAGGTATCCCAGGTCACAGTCCAGTTATTAGCGGCGGTTGCCACGAATTGCTGGGTTTGTACGTCGTTGACCAGGACGGTAATATTAACCTTTTTGGTCCGGTCCGACTGGTCGGTGATAGTTAGAACCTGGCTGGCGGTCAGGGTATTATCGGCGGAAGGCGGTGCAAAGGCCGCCGTCATACTAATTGATAGGTCGGTGATAGGGGCAATCTGCTCAAAAACTGAGCAGTCGGGATTTATACACAGGTTACCGCTCAGGCTGATACCGCTCTGGGGGATAATATTGCCGGTGCCCCATTGGGCGGTTAAAGTGTTGCTGTCATAAGTATAGGTGCCGATTTTGACCGGCTCGGCCACGCAACTGTTCAAGCAGTTTTTGTAAGTGGCGTACAAGTCAATATGATTTGGTTTAACATTCGGGTTCGGGACGGTTACGTTGACCTGGATAGTGTTGGTAAAGTTCAGGGACGTAGTGACCGGGAGCAGCGTTAAAGTCGCGGATGGCAAAGGCTGCGATTTGATAATAACCCCGACTGTCTGCGAACCGCCGTTGCTGTTAATGGTAAAAGTTGTATTTTCGTCGATACCGGTCAGGTTTGCAGCCAGGACCGAAATATCAATTGTGGCGTTACCGCCCACCCCCAGGTTCCCGGTGGTGCTGGAAAAGCCAATTATAGTATTGCTGCTGCCCGGCGAAAGGTTCCAGACCAGGGGCGCGTTGCCCGTATTTTGAATCTGTAACTGCTGGTTGGCTCCATCCGGCAAGAAAGTCAAAGTTGTTACCGGGAGCGTGAGGATTGGCGTAAGGGCCACGGTCGCGGTTGGCGTAATAATTTCCGTGGTCGGCAAGGGAACCGTGGCAGTCGGCGTAATTGCCGGTGAGCCGGTCGGTAGGAGGGACGTGGTCGAAATTGTCGGAGTCGCCGCCAGGGTCGTAGCTGGGAGGGTGGTCGGAGGCGCGACAGTCGGCGTATTTTTCACAGCGGGCCGGGGTGTCTGGGTCGGCACCGGCGTTACGGTTGGGACAGCTAAAGCCGCGGCGGAAGTTTTAGCCCCACCCGCACCGCCAGCCGCGGCTCCTCCCCCGGCGGCGGCGTTCGGATTGACCGAAGGCGATGGCTGGGGATTGGCGCTCGTGCCACCCGTACCTGGACGCCCGCCCGGGCCAGTCGGGGCGATAACCGGTTTTTCAATCGCAAAGTTAATAGTCTCGGCGGTTGCGGTATTTCCAGCCCCGTCAGTCGCCCGGTAATTAATAGTATAAGTACCGTTATCCGAAAACGTTAAAGGCACCCGGGTTGTATCACTGGTGTAAGGCTGCCACTGGCTGCTGTTGACCTGGTATTCAATTGAGGCAATCCCGCTCAGGTCATCCGTTGCCAGCAAGGTAATGCTTACCGGCACCACCGACTTGTTGGTAGTTTTATCCGGTGTTGGCGTCAGGCGCGCCCCCATGACCGGCGCGGTATGGTCAATCGTGAAATAAATGTTACGGGTCAGGACAGTTTTGCCGTTAGCGTCTTTTACGGCAATTGCAATCGTATAATTGCCTTCGGTTGAGAAAGTCTGGGTCTCGTTGGGCTGAAGGGTCCGTCCGTGGTCGTCCAGGTTCGCCCGGGGATTGACAATCCGGACGGTCGCCGTCGCATTATCGTTTGTGCCGGTCACTTCATAGCGGAACGGTTGGGGAGTCTGGTACAGGCCGCCGTCAACAGCCCCGGTGGTACGAATGCCGACCTGGTTGACCGTGTCCGGAATGCCGGTGACGCAGGGCGCACCGTTTCCTTCGTAGCTGATAACCCAGCGCGGCCGGTAGCCTTTGCTCAGAAAGTAATCGAGGTTCTTGTAAGTAGTGCCGTCCCAGGGGTCGGCCACGGTGTAGGAAGTACTGATGCCGCCAAAGCCGCCGGTTACGACCAGGAAGTGAGTGCCGCTTGGGCCACCCAGTAATCCGATAATAGTCGGGCCTTTTTGCAAAGCGGAATCGAGCAAATCCCAGCTAAAGTCAGCCCGCACGCCGCCTTGCAGCTTGAAACCGCCGCATTGTTGGCTGATGGCGAACCAACCGGCCTGGTTCAGCGGGCTGGTCAGGTTGCCAAGACAACTGCTCAGTTCAGCCGGATTCGTATCAACATTCTGGTAATTCAGGAGAATAGCCGCGCCTGTAATCGGACAGCCGAGTTCAGCCATGGTGCTGGTGCCGCCCTGTCGGAGCGGTAAATCGGCCCACCGCGGATCGTTCTGGCTGAAAGGTCGGGCAATCGAACAGGAGTTAGCCGTGTTAGGTGTGGTTGTTGGGTTGCCGTTATTCGCCCCGGCAGTAACCGGGCCGGTTCCCGCCTTTGGAGTGGTAGTTGTACCGGTCGTGGCCCCCGGAGAAGTCTGCTGCTGCACCGAGGCAAAATGACTTTGGGGCACTTGCAGGAAACTGGCCGGGACACCGATTAAGGAGTTGAGCGGCCTAACCAGGCCGGGTAAGCTCGGGAGGCTTGGTTTAGGCAGTTGCAGCCCGCCTGCCTGAGGAGTTATCGTCTGAACTTTGCCATCGGCCAGGGCAACCTGGACCTGGCTATGGTCCGTAGATTGAGGCCGCACAAGCAAGCTGGCATCATCCGAAGCCCAGCACAACGGGACGGTACTGATATTGTTGCCATAGAAAAGTTCCGGTACGAGCCCCTGCGGTGAGGCTAACAAGGTGGCATCTTCCCCAATTTTTTTCACGACATAAAGATCAAGCTGGGAGGGGTTAGCTGCCGCGTCCGCGCCCGGGGTACCGCCTGCGGCGGTCGTGGCAGCGGCGGCAGTTGTCGAGGCCGCGGTCGTAGCAGTGCCGGTGACGGTGCCGGTAGCAGAGGGAGTGGTCACGGTAGCCGTGCCGCTGGCAGCTATTGGAGTAGGATGGCGGACTACAAAAGCCAGCTTTTCGCCATTGGCGGACCAGACCGGGGCAACCGGCCACAGTCCCGAGGTAATCGGAATACTGGCGATAGGCGCCTGGTCGGTATCGAGGTTCTTAACCCAGATGCGGGCATCGTTCATCGCCAGGTCAGTGGCGGTGACATAAGCAATCCGCCGCCCATCGGGCGAGACCGTAACCAGGCTGGCGAAGATACCCGGCAATTTATCGGCTTGCTCTGTTTCGGCTACGGCGTAGGGTTGCGCGCCATTACGCCCGCTGACCAGGATGTTTGTGGTAGTGCCGTTGCTCAGTACATTTACATTACGCAGGGAAACCGGGGCGCAATAGGCCGAAATGTTTGGCTTAATAAGCATCGGCAAAAGGAAGATAGCTCCTACAATCAGAAGCACCAGCAGCAGGGCCAGGAAAAAGACAAAACGGCCCCAGTGACGCCCGAACCAGTGCAGGGGCGCAATGGCGGCTTTTTGCTTGAAAGTGCCCCGGATTTCCTGGTCCGAGCCTTCCATCTTAACTTTAAATTCGTGATTTACTTCATCGCCGACCCAGTTGCGGGTCCGGGGTTGGGCTTTAAGGGTGAGGGCGGCCTGCTCGCCGGGGCGCAAAGGCACTTCCGGCGGGTCAATAATGAACCGCAAATCATCGTTGGGGTCTTCGGCGTAGACCGAGTAAATATGAGGGGCGTTGCCCTGGTTGCTCACTACCACCCGGTAGACTTCGGTGGATTTGCGCGAGGTTGATTCTATTGGCTGAATTTCCAGGGTTTGAGCGTCAATTTGGGAAATTACAATATTAAATGGAATCTCGGCGCTGTTATCGGCTCCGCTGCGGGCGGTAATGATAATCTTCCCGGCGTAATTTCCGGCGTAAACCTGGGGTGGGATATTAATTTTAGCTATAACAACCTGGCTGCTATCGCCGCCGCGCCCGGTATCTCCGGCGGGGCGCAGCGAAAAGGTTGGCTGGTTAAATTCCACCCACCCCGGGTAAAGACCCATAGTTTCAGGACTGATTAGCGGCTCAATAGTGACGGTAAAGAAATCAATAATCTGACTGGTGTTCGCAATAGTCAGGCTTACTTGAGCAACATTATTGGGAGCGATTTCGACGATTTGCGAACTTATCTCAAACTTGATCATGTTTATAATCCCACTCTAAAAGGCCGCTTTCAACTTTTTTATTGGCCCAACCGATTACTTCTCGCCAGCATTGCCTCTGGCTGTGAGAAAGCCCGGCTACAAGCGTCTCCGCTAGCAATGGGTAATTGAAATGGTATTCCTGTTTGTCTTCTTCAATCAGGCCGCTCCCGGTTACTTCGTTCAGGGTCTGACCAAACTTGGTCTTATCGAGTTCAATCCACCAGCCGGCTCCGTCCTGGCGGTAAAGGATTATCTGACGCAAGATTTCAAAGCTAAAGGTCTTGCCGCACAGGGCTGCCAGGCTCAGTAGAACCTGGGCTTCCGGGTTGAGCCCGGTGAGAATCCGCTTTACATAACCTGATACCGAGGCGGGAAGCTGGTTGTCCCACTCGGTTTTCCGCTCCCAGAGCGCGTTTTTAAGCTGTAACTGGTTTTCTTTGCACCAGTAAACGACCAGTTCCAGGGCCAGGCAGGGGTTGCCCTGGGAAATATCAAGGACAAGCTCGAGCAGTTCCGGGCTGGCCGGTTGGCCTAATTTGCGAGCAATAATCTGGGCCAGCTCGACCTTTTCCAGGCGGGCCATTTTATGGCAGACCTGGCTGCTGTCCCCGCCGCTCCACTGTAATAAGCGGCCTAGTTCCGGGGAAACTAACTCACTCGTGCCGGGCCGGATAGCGGTCAGGAAGACCAGCGAACGCAAGGCCGGGTGGTTTAGCCAGAACCGCAACATTCTTAACGATGGACCGGGCATATATTGCAAATCGTCCAGCACCAGGACAATCCGGCGGTTCCGGCTGAGCCAGCTTAAGACCTGGGCTGCCGCCGCAAAGACCGCTTCCGGGTTGGTTTCAGGGTTGCCCGGCTGGATACCCGGAAAAAGATGCGCCATTCCAGGCAGCAGCCGCGAAATTTCAGGGTTGCAATATTTCAAACATTCCTGTAACTCCGGCCCATCCATCCGGCCCAGGGCCTGTTCAAGCAATTCACTGACCGGGTTGAAAGGCAGGTCGTTTTGTTCGGGGTGACAGTTGATTTGCAAAACCTGGAACCCGGCTAACCGGGCCTGTCCGGCCAGCGTTTGCAGCAGGTGGCTCTTGCCGATACCCGCTTCACCTTCAAAAAGGGTCAGGGTGCCTTTACCTCGCAAAGCTGTTTCAAGCTGGGTTTTCCAGAGCGCTTGCTCGGCCTGCCGCCCTATAATCTCCGGCCCGCCCAGATGGGTTTCTTCCTGGATATTCGAGACCGGGAAAAGTGGGTTTAAACCATAATTAACAATGGCGCGCGGCCACTCGGTATTGATAATGGTTTCCGGTTCGGGCTGGAATTCCGGGCGCACCAGGGGAATGGGGATTCCAACCCGGCTTAAATTGGGGCGAGCCGTAATGCGCCCGGCCACGATGTTCTGGTATAGCTCCTGGGTAACCGGTAGTGGTTCCATATTCAAGCGGCTTTGCAATTTGCTGGCAAACTGGCGGTAGATTTGAATCGCTTCCTCGCGGCGGCCGTTTTCGGATAGCGATTGCATCAGTTTCAGGGCCGACTCTTCGTGCGAAAAGTCGCTTTCAAGGACACGTTGCAGGCAGCGCTGGTATTTTTCTTCCTGGCCTTTTTCCTTGTGCAAAGCGCCCATTTTTAATAGAAGCTCGGTCCATTCCTGGCGCAAGGCTTCGCGCCGGCTGACCGACCAATCCTCGTAAAGGTCTTCAGGCAGAAATTCGCCGCCGTAGAGCGCGGCGGCCTCGGAATAAAGTTCAGGGCTGTTGTTTTGCTGGGCCTGGTGGTAGAGCCGTTTGAATTCCTCCAGGTCCACCCAGCTAATAAGGTTGTAATTCAGTTGAAGTTTGGCGCCTTCGGTCCGTAAATAGACCGAGTTGCTCGGCTTTTCGAGGTCCGGTTCAAGGGTCCGGCGCAAGCTGTAGACGGCCTGATTCAGGTTGTTGGCTGCCCGGTCCATTTCTAGTTCTGGCCACAAAAGCTCGGTAGCCTCCTGGCGGCTTATCTGGTAAGACCGCCTGGTCAGCAGGATTTTAAACAGGTTACGGGCTTTGCCGCTGCGCCACTGTTCGCTCTCAATTAGCCGGGTGCCTTGCTCAACCTCAAAACGACCTAGCATAAATATTCGCAAAGATTGCGCTTTTTCGTTGTTTCCGGCTAATTTTAATTCTTTGACTAACATAGCATTTCCAATTTTCACTTGAGTTTGGCTAAGGACCGTAAACGTTAGGCCTACTTACAGGCTATTTCCCCGGGCTGGCAATTCCTTAATTTCAAAAAGACCGTGTTGCCTTCTATATAGACATCGTCCAACCGTTGGGCCGGATTTTGCTCTTTTAGCCAGGTCTTTAACTTGGCGCTGAGCTTCTCGGTTACCTTGTCCGGCGGTATGAAGAACCAGGGAAAACTCCCAACCTGGCTTTTTTTATCAGCCACGAATTCCAGGTTGCCTGAAACGGGGTCCACCTGTAAGGTGCCTGTCATCGTAGCCGTGAAGACAAAAGCTTGCATCCGAATGGTAATAACCCCTTTAGGGTTCTTATCCGGCGCTTCCACGAAACTAACATCCGCCGGCACCAGCGCCCCTAAGGGGTTGGCATTTTTCAGACTCACATTAAAATCTAGCTGGTTGGCTGTCAGAGGTTTGGTGGCCACGCCGGAGAATGTAACCTTATCCAGACTTAAGGCCATAAGGGTGTTCTGGATGAACGGTAAAAGCAGCAAACTCCACAGTAAGACAATCACCAGGATAATGGTCAGGAAAGCGAACAATACCGGGTGCCGCTGGATAAAGACCCAGCGCGAGCGGTAGATGTATTCACCTTCGACGCTAACTGGCGCGGTTACAACCGGAGTCTGGGCAACGGTCCACTGCGGTTGGACCAGCACCTTGAAAGGCTGCGCCTGGCGGGCCTGGTCGCTGGGAGTTTTCTTACGCAGCATCACCTGTACTTTAACGTGTTGAGACTGGCCGGGCGCAAGGACAACGGTTGGCGGGTTGAACGAGCCGACGCTAAATTCGTTGGAAGGCGCCCATTGCATTGTCATCAGACCTTCACTCATCGAGCGGTTACGCAACAGCATTTCATAATTGGCCTTGTACCCTTTACCCCGGTGAGGCTGCAACCGGGCCTGGACCACAAGTGGCGCAAGCACCTGGATTTCAATCGGCATTATCGCCCGCACACCGGTCTGGGCGGTCGCGGTTACCACAATGCGACCTTTGTAGAGGTCCGGTTTCACCTTATCGGAAATGTTGAGGGTAAGGGCGGTATGCTCGTTCCAGTTAGGGAACAAATTCACCATCGAATTTTCAAAGCTGAACCAGTTCGAGGGCAAACCTTCAATGTTCAGTTCAAAGTTATCCGGCAGGCTGGTCAGGTTCATCAGGAAAATCTGCTGGGTGGCGTTATTTCCGGCCACAATGGTCATGTGCGGCTTTTCCAGGGTAATCTGGACGCGGGCAACCTCGCCGCCGGTGCTCATTGGCGAATAGGAGCGTTGCCCCGCCTGGGCTGGCTGGCTGGCCCCGCCAATAGGAGCAGCCGAAGTTGGTTGATTGGCAGACGTGCTTTGCCGGCTCACCGGGGTTCCCTGTGAGGCGGGCTGCTCCGAGGTATAAGCGGCGGGCTGCGCCTGGCCCTGGGCGGGCGTTTGCCGCCACAAAACGTTCTCGTCAATGCGAGCCGTAACCGGGGCCGGTTTTTCTTTACCCTTCCCGGTAATTCGCTGCCAGAAAGTACGTTTGGGCAGCCCGGCTACCGCCATGGCTGGCTCTTCTTCCGAGAGCGGGAGCGGGGCCGGTGCGAGCATTTCGGGCTGGGCCGTTATAACCGGGATAATCCCGGCCAGGGAGGTTTGGGGGGCGAGGGCGCTTTGCTGGCCCAATTTTACGGCAGGGCGTTTCTCGAAAACATTTCCAGGCTCGGCGGTGTTACCCGAAGCCGGGGCATTATTTAATAAAGGACCGGCGCCAGGCACCGCAATAGCCGAGGTCGGCTGGTTGTAGGTTGCCTCCGGGGCATCCGGGACTACCGGCAGGGTGGGGGCGGGCGCAGGATTGTGCGAGACCACTCCCGGCACCAGGTTTTGCTGCTGAAAGAAAGAGGCAAAGCTGAAAGGCTGGGCCGGGGCGGAATCTATTTCTTCAACCGGCGCTTCCGGCTCGGTTACCCGGGTTTGCTCAACACTAGCGGTCCCGGTAAGGTTCGGATGCACGGTGTCAACATCATCCAGGACCGGGTTGAAAGCCGGTCCGGTTGCGACCGCCGGGTCTTCAACTTCAACCGGCTTTGGGACGGGCGGTAAGACTTGCAACAAAAGGCTTTGCTCGGTGTGCAATTCGGAATAGTTCCGGCCTTTAACCATCAAACGGACCGGGTATAGACCCGGCACAGCGTTTTGGGGTAAATTCACCCGCAGGTAAAATTCTTCTTTCCAGTTCGGGAAAAGGTTGATGTTAGGCGCCGAGAACTGGTACCACGAGTCCATAAGCCCTTCCAGTTTAAGCTCGAACAAATCGGGAATGGGCGAATAATTCGTGATGCTAACAATTTGTTCCAGGTTTTCTTCAGGCCTCAAAGTCAGGTTAGCTGTACTCACTACCAGTTCTACCCGGGCGTCAGGAGAGAGTTTAACGGGCTGACCGGCCCCGGTGGCGCGGTAAAGCTTATCCGCTAAAACAGCAGACGGCAATACCTCGATGTCCAGGGGCACTTGTACCTTATCCTCCGGCAGGTTGGCTAAAGTTACCACCAGGGTCGCCGGATATGCCCCGGGGGTAGTATCGGTAGGGGCTTCCAGCCGTAAATAAACCTGTTCTCGCCAGTTTGGGAACAAATTGATTTGTGAATATGAGAAGCCGTACCAGGTTTCGGGCAAACCTTCGATTTTAAGGTCGAAAAAGGCCGGGTTGCTCAGCAGGTTGACCAGGCTAATGAGCTGCTCGTTGCTGGCCCCGAGCTCAAAGCGGATTTTGACGTTTTCGACGCTTAATTCAAGATTTTCGTTCCGGAAGACGGCCGGTTCCAGGGTTAGCCCTTCTTCCGGGCTGGATTCTGCCGTAACCGCCGGGGGTTGCGTCGCTTGCGCGGTTGGTTCTACCCCGGTTATAGCCGGGTTTTCTTCGCCAGCCACCCCGGTTTCGAAGTTTTCCGTTGCGGTCGGGGCGGGAGTGTCCCACCAGAATTTTGAGGGTGCTTTAGTAGGTACCTCATCAATCAGGCTATTAATTTCAGGGGCGTCCGTATTTTCCGCCGTTTCAACCGGTTGCTCAACCGCTACGATTACAGGCACCGCCTGATTTTCCGGCTGTCCTACGTTAGCAGGCAGCGGGACCAGGACTGTCTCGGTGGTCGCGGGCGGTAATATAATACTTTCAGCAACTACAGGCTGATTGTCAGCGGGTTGAAGGTGTTCGGCTTCGAGCATCGAGGGAGCCGGGTTAATGACCGGCAGCGGTTGGTCCTGGGAAACCTGGCTGTCCGGGCGATTTTCCAGGACTGCTGGGAGTTCAACAGTGGTCAGGCTTGCGGCAGGTTCAATCGTGGGTTGGACCGGTGCAGCCGCTAAAGCAGCGCTTTGAATGGCTGCGGGTGATGGTTGCTGGGCTGGCGCAATTGGCACAAACAGGATAGGTTCGTGCTGGACCGGTTCGACTTTTTTCTTTTTCCAACCAAACAGCCTGGAACGCTGTCGAGGCTCGGCTTGGGGAGTTTCAGGCGCGGGCGCGGCAGGTGTAAAAGGCGGGTTCCAGGCCGGTTGCGGCGATACCGGTATGCTCTCTGCCAGGGGTGTAGCAGGGGTAATTGGGTGGTTAGCCAGATTAGGGGCGGCTGAGGCCGGCATACCCGGTCCAACAGGCGAAGCCGGAAAACCCGGCGGTAAAATCACGATGTCAAACTGCCGCCAGGTAGCCGCTTCAGGTTGGTATTCGGGTGTAGCTATGACGGCGATTAAATAACGGCCTGGCATGCCGTCTCCCGGAACGGCGATTTTCAGGTGAGCTGTCTCGCTCCAGTTGGGTGAAAGGTGCAGGAGCGGCGGCTGCACCGTTATCCACTCCGGCGGAAGCCCTTCCAGCTTTACGTTAAAATTTTGTGGGTTGGCCCCAAGGTTCAACAGATGGGCTACTTGCTCGGCGGTCTGCCCGCAGGGAATGACCACTTCGCCAGATTCAAGGTCGAGTTGCAGTCTGGGAAAATCAGGGGCCGGGGGAGCGCCCGCCGGTTGGAAGTCTGGTGAGATTGGTCCGGGTTGCTCGACCGGGAAGACTGGGGCACCGCCATTGGTGTTTTTCGGAACCGTCATCATTCCATGTACCGGGGGGACAGCAGGTCCGGTTGTTTCACCCTCGACTATAAGTTCAAGTTTAATGCTGGCGCTGACGTTTTCCTGGGCGCGTGCACTAGCCGTGATTATCAGGTTGTAACTCCCGGGCCGAACATCCACCGGGACCGCAACCGTTAGATTTATATTATCGCTCCAGTTGGGGAAAAGGTTGGCGCTCTGTTTATCAAAAGAAGCCCAGGGCGCAGGGATGCCGGAAATCGCCAGGTAAAAAAAGTCTGGCAGGGGAGTTAAATTAACCAGTGTAACTGGTTTTTCTAGCGTACTACCGGCTTTTGTGCGTAAGGAAGCCTCTGGGAGGCGTATCTCTATCCGCGCAACGTCTATGCCTGCAATATCCGTCATGTTACCCTCGGATTATTCCGGTCAACCCACATAAGCGTCGTTATCTCTATTTATTAAATTTGTCGGGGTCAAAACGTGGTGGTTCGCACAAAAAATTAAAAGCAGTTACTTCAGGATTAATAATAAATCCTCTAAGAATATACTTCTGCTTAATTTGCACTTAATTATATCTTGGATATTGATTAAGCGCAAGGACTAAATGGGCTATTTTTATTAATTTCTCTGCAACCAAAGTAAGATTAATGTTTTTTTAATACCAGGGAATTAAGTGCAGCTGGTGTCGTGTATTTATTATAAGGGTTTTTGATTATTGGAAAGCCAAAATCTTTAAAAAAAGACGGGATATACCGGTTTAATTATTTAAAAATTAGCAAAATTAAGGTGAAAATTAGTTATAAAGTAGGAAATTTTCTCTATATAAATATGTCATAATTGGGGATATAATTATTTTGGCAGGCTACTTAAATTAATGCGGAATAGATAATCCTTAAAACCTGATAAATTTACTGTCAGTGTTATAACAAATTAATGAACTTTTATTTTCTTAATCTTTACAAGAATTAAGCCAAAATTAAGCCAAAATTAAGCAGGAAAAAATATATTACTGATATACTGAATTAAATTAGCGAATGTTTCAATCGAAAGTTGCGTAAATTATAAATTCTAAAGGTCAAATTAATTTCTGGAGACTTTTGGAAAAGGAGCCAGAAAGTGTCTTCTCGTCAATACTCGTCCTTTTTGCTACGATTTTGGCTTATAAACGACACGACAAACGGTTTAACTTCCGATAATGCTGCATCTTCGCTAGTCTTGCAACTGCAAAACCTGCAAACCGGGACAACCTGGCGGTTGGAAAGCCTGGAAGAACTTAACACTTTGCTCGGCAAAACCCTTGAAAAGTCCGAAATGCTTTTGCCAGGTGGCCCTTTACCAGGGAAAGGTTTGCCGGCCGTAACACGTCTGGATGCTGAAGTCGAATGAGTATTTCGCTAACCAACACAAATTTAGAGCATCTTCTTTCCGAATTAAGGCGCATCACTACCAAAGTGGCCTTGCGTGTTGAAGAAATGCGCGCAACTATCGGTAACGATGAGGATGAGTTTCGCGGCCTGTACGTTTCGGAGGAGGAAGTTAACCAACTCCTGGCGGACCCCGACCTTTTCCAGGGTAACACCGGGTGGTTAGCGCAACCTAAACTGCGCCTCAACGAACAGGAGCCGGTCTCCCGCCTGACCCGGCTGCAAAACGTTTTTGGCCTTTCCGCCTTCGAACGGGATGTGGTGCTGATTGCCCTGGCCCCCGAACTCGAACTGCGTTTCGAAAAGCTTTACGCCTATCTGCAGGATGATGTCACCAAACGCCGTCCTAGTATTGACATGGCTTTACGCCTGTTATGTCCCGGCCTGGCCGCTCAAGTAGCCGCCCGCCGCAGCTTTGACGCGGAAGGGTCTTTGCTAAAGTATCGCCTGATTGAATTCACTGACGAAAACCAGAGCCGCCAATCTTCGCTCCTGAGCCGTTCCATCAAGCTGGACGAAGGCATTGTCTCCTATCTGCTGGGTGAAGACCGCCTGGACTCGCGGTTGCGCCACCTGGCGACTATTGAGCAGGACTACGAGGAATGGTTTGACCTGGGCGATAACGAGGATGAAACCGACCGCCTGGTGGAACTGGCTCCCGAAGGCTATATAGCTTTCCTGCTGGGCCAGGACGATTCAAGCAAACTGCACCTGGCCGCGGCGGTCTGCCAGCGCCTGGGCATCCAGGTTGTCAAAATGGAAGCCGGAGTGTTGCCGGGGCTGGCGAAAGCTGACTCACTGTTGCGGCTGTTGGAGCGCGAATGTCTTTTGCGGGGCGCGGCCCTTTACCTGAATGCCTTTGAAACCTTATTAAAGGAAGAAGCGCCCAGCCAGGAGGCCCTGCGCCAGATTATCCAGGTCTTACAGGGTCTTACCGGCATCAGCTTTATTTCGAGTGAACAGCCTCCCTCGCCTTTGCAAGGGCACGTTGGTCGCCGCGAGTTTTACCTGCAACTGAACATGCCCGGCTATTCCGAACGGCAGCGCATCTGGGAAAAGCAGCTTGGCGCCGAAGCTCTCGGGCTGGATCTGGAAGGGCTTTCCAGCCGGTTCAAGTTGAGCCGGGGCCAGATTATTTCCGCCGCCACCTCGGCTCGCAGCACCGCCGCCTGGCGTGGTGAAAGCGTTCCAACCATGGACGACCTGGAGGCAGCCTGCCGCCGCCACTCGACCACCCGGTTGAGTAACCTGGCTCGCAAAATCAAGCCTCTTTTTCGCTGGGATGATATTGTGTTACCGCCCGACCCCGCTCAGATGCTCAAGGAAATCGTCCAGCAGGTCCGAAATCGTTCGCTGGTCTTTGAGAAATGGGGTTTTGATACAAAACTCTCATACGGCAAAGGGCTGAACATTATCTTCGCCGGGCCGAGCGGCACCGGCAAGACCATGTCCGCCGAAATTATTGCCGGTGAGTTGAAAATGGACCTGTACAAAATTGACCTTTCAAACATGGTCAGCAAGTACATCGGCGAGACTGAAAAGAACCTGGAGCGCATCTTTAACGAAGCCGGGGAAAGTAACGCTATCCTATTCTTTGATGAGGCTGACTCGATTTTTGGCAAACGCAGCGAAGTGAAAGACGCTCACGACCGCTACGCCAACATCGAAACCGGCTACCTCTTACAGAAGATGGAAGAATATGACGGTATCGTTATCCTGGCGACTAACCTGCGTAAGAACCTGGACGATGCTTTCATCCGGCGCATGCACTTTATGATCGAATATCCTTTCCCGGAAGAAGAAGACCGCTTCCAAATCTGGCAGCGCAGTTTCCCGAAAACCGTTCCGATGGGCGAATCGGTGGATTTGCGGTTTATGGCTCGCCAGTTCAAGATTGCCGGGGGCAACATAAAAAATATCTGCCTGGCTGCGTCCTTTCTGGCAGCGGGCGACATGGAAGACCAACCAAACGAGGCGGCGGTCGAAATGGTCCACCTTATCCGGGCCACTCGGCGAGAGTTCCAGAAAATGGGCAAACTTTGTACAGCCGTTGATTTTGGCCGCTACTTTAGTATTATTTCCGATAATTAAACTTACCGCCGCATTCCCAGTTGTCCTGGCCCCCAAAACGCAACCAAATGTTGCACGAGCGAAATAAAAGTGAGGTAAATAATGTCTGGTAATGGTATGAGAGAATTTCAAGACGAGCGCGCTATGGAGGCTCAGGAGACCGAAGAAGCCACTCCTGAGGCCGAGGTCGCTCCGGTAATTTCCCCGGCCCAGGCAGGTGCCATGTTGAGCGGCAAAATGAATAAAGTCCAGCGCCAGGCGATTATTCAATCGGTCGGGCAGCATTTCGGCAACCGCCAGGTGCAGCGGCTGGTGAGCCAGGCCCAGCGTTCGGCTTCGGCCGGTCCCGGGGGCGGCCCCCTTGAAGGCGAACTTATCTCCAAAATTCAATCCGAGCGGTCGTCCGGCCAGCCGATGGACACCACGGTCCGCCGCGAAATCGAAGGTAGCCTCGGCCATGACCTTTCCGCGGTCCGGGTTCACTCCGGCGAAACCGCCGCTGATTTAAGCAGCCAGATGGGCGCGAAAGCTTTCACGACAGGCCGCGACATTTTCCTGGGTGAAGGGGCTTCAGCTACCGATAAGTCACTTTTGACCCACGAAGCGACTCACACCATCCAGCAGGGCATGAGCGAAGAAGCTCCTGGCTCAATCGGGGCCGCCGATACCGTACACGAACATGCCGCCGAACATAATGCCGCGCACGGTAGCGAAGGCGGACTCGGGGTCCAGCGTGAAGCTGCCGAGGAAGACGAACTCCAGATGATGCGCGACCCGGATGTCCAGCGTGAAGCCGCTGATGACGAAGAAATTCAGATGATGCGCGACCCGGATGTTCAGCGTGAAATGGAAGGTGGCGAAGAGGAAGAGGGCATCCAGCGGATGATGGAAGTCCAGCGCGAAGCCGAGGAAGAAGAGGACGAGGGCGAAAAATAATTTTTAGCATAAGAAACATTTTTCCAACCTGATATTATAATCTCCATTTCGTAATGAAGTTATTAATGTTTAGTTGATACTATGTTTCTAACTAACTGTTAGTGTAGCTGGAGACGCTATCGAGCCCTCGAAAGAGGGCTTGTAGCGGGGAACTGCCAACCGGCTTTCTAAAGCGCTTCAAGACTTTCCAACAATTACGAAAATTAAATAATTAAATAAGGAAACAGCCTGGGAGAGTTCGCCTGAAATCGCGGCTACCGGGTAAAAGTATATAAAAAGACCGGGTTGGGAATATCGTGAGCGAAACGATTTTCACCCGCAAACCACAAAGGCCTAAAGCCCTGGATTGTTTGAGCACTACCGATGATTGAATCCCTTGACGAAACAATTAAAAAGTTTTTGATTGAAAAAGTGCCTCTTAACCAGGCGGAAGTGGATATCAGCTTCGATGTGCCCAATAAAGAGTGGAGCGGGTCTATTTCCAAACCTACGATAAACATCTACTTTTACGACATCCGTGAGAACCTTAATTACAGTCCCAGTCATTCTGAATGGACCGTTGACCGCGACCCTACAACCGGTATGATGATCAAGAGTAAAAAAGGCAAACGTTACGATTTGTCGTATCTGATTACCTGTTGGACTATCAATGTCGAGGATGAACACAGGCTAATGTGGTACATTCTGTCCACGCTTTCCCGGCATGATTTTATACCCACTGAAATTCTGGAAAAACCCCTGGATGAGCAACCCTACCCTTTAGCGACCAAGGTTGCCCACCCGGAAGGCATTTTGCGAAATGTCGCCGATGTGTGGACAGCGTTGGACAACCAGCTAAAGCCGGTTTTACCTTATGTCATAACAGTTTATCTTGACCCGAATATTTCATGGCAAGTCCAGCCGGTCCGCAGTAAATTTATCCGAATTGCCCCACCTTATGAAAGCCTTCGAGAGCAGCAAGACTATTTGCGGGCTTCAAGGCAAACCAAAGATGACCGGGGCATCACCATTTTCAACCAGGTGGGCGGGTATATTACCGACGCCACCGAGCCGGGCCGGGCGGTCCAGGCCGAAGTAATTTTACTTGAACAGGGGCTTAATACCAGGACAGATTCCGAAGGACGCTTTACCTTTTCTAACCTGGTGGAACGGCCCAAGTATACCTTTATCGTCGTTGCTCCCGGCTACGTTACAACGCGCCACGAAGTGACGGTGGTCCCGACTGCTTCCTATGATATAGCTTTGCAGCCGGAAACAGCAGCGGTACATTCTTAACTCGCCTGGCGGGTTAAGAGATAGTAGCTCACTATCGCTGTCGTTACTCGGCACCATTATCACGCCGGGTAGTGCGGTTACCAATGAACTACACCAAGCTTCCTTTGTCTGAGTTGATCTAAAGTTTATCTATTATTGGTTGTTGAATTTAAAGCCTGAATTCGAAGGAGAAGTTTATGCCACAGTATCTTTCCCCTGGCGTGTATGTCGAAGAAGTAGACCGAGGGAGTAAACCTATCGAAGGTGTAGGTACTTCGGTTGCTGCTTTTGTCGGCTTCACCGAAAAGGGACCGCGCGAAGCTCAGTTGATTACCAACTGGGAACAATTCCGCACTATCTACGGCGGTTTTATCGAAGGCGCCTTCCTGCCGACTTCCGTATATGGTTATTTTCTTAACGGCGGTACTCGCGCTTACATAATGCGGGTAGCCCCGGCCATCCAGCTTCCCCAGGCCCGCTCAAGCAAAGATGCCCTTGAATTCACTCCTTTGCTTTCCGCCGGGGATGCGCCGGTTTCAGTTAAAGTTGATAATGGCAATATCGCCGGCCGCTACAAACTGACTGTTTCGCAGGGTGACGTTACCGAGACCTTTGACGACCTGAGCAGTGACAAGAAAGACCCCGCTACCCGCTACGTTGAGAATATCGTTAATGACCCCGCCAAAGGCTCCAAACTCGTCCGGGTTTACGACGCCAGCGGCTCCCGTGATATGCCGGAACTCCGCGCCCCCAAAGCCGGTTCTTACAGCTTCGGCGGTGACGACAAACCGGCGGCTGAACTCCCGGCCCCGGCTCTGCGTCTGAACTCTCGCGCCGCTGGCAACCAGCCGGCCATCGAAATCCGCCAGGCCCCCGGTGTAACAAATCCGGTAGCCGTCGAAATACTCGACGTCCAGGGCAAGGATGACCTCTTCCGGCTGGTCTTCAGGGCCGGGGATGAGACCGAAACCCACGATGTCAGCCTCGCCAAAGGGCCGACCAACCTTGAAACCGTCATCAACGGCGGCAAGACCGCTTCCAAACTGGTCCGGGTCAAAGACCTTGATGATAATAGCAAAGCCAACCCGGCGGAACGCCGCCCGGGTGCAGGTAAGTTCGAACTCCAGGGCATTAGCGCTGCTCCGGCTGCCTCCAAAGGTAAAGTAGTGCTTTCTTCCGCGGACCTGACCGGCGACTCGGTTGCCCGGACCGGCGTTGGCGGCCTGGAAGCCCTCGACGATGTTACGATGGTCATTATGCCTGACCTGATGACCCTGTACCTCAACGGCACGATTGACCTGAAGGGTGTGCAGGTAGCCCAGACTGCGATGATGAACCACTGCGAAGCCATGAAAAACCGGGTCGCCATCCTGGATGCCCCGCCGGACATGAACCCGCAGCAGATTCGCAACTGGCGCATGAACGAAGCCAATTACGACAGCAAATATGCGGCTCTCTACTACCCCTGGATTGAGATTGATAACCCGGTCCAGAAGGGCAAGACTATGTTCTCACCTCCGGGCGGCCACATGGCCGGTATCTGGGCGCGCAACGACGCCGAGCGTGGTGTCCACAAAGCCCCCGCTAACGAAATCGTGCGTGGCGCGGTCGGCCTTGAACGCCAGATTACCATGGGCGAACAGGACGGCCTGAACCCGAACGGCATCAACTGTATCCGCGCTTTCCCGGGTCGGGGTATCCGGGTGTGGGGCGCTCGGACCCTGTCGAGCGACGCAAGCTGGCGCTATATCAACGTCCGCCGGTTGTTCAACTTCGTGGAAGCTTCCATCAAGAACGGCACTCAGTGGATTGTGTTCGAGCCGAACGATGCCGACCTGTGGGCCAGAATCAGGCGCGATGTTAACGCCTTCCTTTATTCGGTCTACCTGACCGGGGCGTTTTTCGGCCCATCGCCTGACCAGGCTTATTTCGTGAAGTGCGATGCTGAAATCAATCCGGCTGAAACGATTGACCAGGGTATCGTTGTTACTGAAATCGGCTTTGCTCCGGTGAAACCGGCTGAATTTGTAGTCTTCCGCATCGGCCAGATGGCGGCGGGCGGCGCCTAAACCCGGTCCGGGCAGGTGATTCAGATCAATTTCTTCTGAGTCACCAGCCCTGGCCTCAATTTAAACTAGAAGGAGATACCAATGCCTGGTGTAAGCCTTAAACAAAATCCCCTGATTAGTAACAGGTTCTTCCTGGATTTAGGCGGTGTATCAATTGATGGTATCCAGGAAGTTTCAGGTCTGGATATTGAGACCGATGTAGCCGAATTGACCCAGATGAGCAAAGATGGCAAGGTCATACCGCTTAAAACGATGGGCGCTATCCCGGTAAAAGCGGGGAAACTTACCCTGAAGTACGTGGCCATGAAAGATGACCCAGGTCTTAAATGGAGGGCCGATGTAATTGCGGGGAAAATGAAAGAGTCCCGGAAGAACGTTTCTCTGATTCTTTACGATCTAGAGTATAAAGAAGAGATGCGCTTTAACTTCTCCAATGCCTGGCCTTCCAAACGGGCCTTTTCGAACTTTACTTCCAAAGGTAACGATCCCGTTACTATAACCCTGACGATTGAACACGAAGGGGTTAGTGTTAAAGGCTACAACTCTTAAATCATTTTAGATTTCTAACTGTGAAATGGGCAACAAAATTGTTTTAAGGTTTGACCGGTTTTATACCAGTTAAGATGCTTAATTCTGAACTGACCTTTAATGCAAGGGCAGCCTGTTTTACAACTTAGTGACAGTTCGTTTATTTCTGGAGGTGAAAAAATGCCAGCGGTTTTTGATCCAATTGTCTCTAACCGGTTTTATCTTGACCTGAACGGCCACAAGATTGATACTTTGCAGGAAGTATCCGGGATAGAGGATGAGAGCGATGTAGTCGAGGTTAACCAGGTAACCAAGAGTGGCAAGTTTGTTATTGTTAAGGCCCTGGGAGCAATGCCGCTTAAAGGTGGTAAGCTGACCTTAAAGTATGCCGCTTTCAAGGATGACCCGATTAAGAAGTGGTACGATACGGTTGTCAATCAGAAAATCAACGAAGCCAGGACCAATATCAGCCTTATCCTCTACGACCTTGAGGGTAAAACGATTATGACCTTTACTTTCTCGAATGCCTGGGTTTCCAAGTATTCTTTTGGCTCGCTTTCCGCCAAAGGGAATGACCCGCTGGCTGTCACAGTTACCATTGAGCATACCGGGATGGGCGTTAAGGGCTATAATGAGTAAAGGCGCTGCCAGGGCTACCGGAATAGCCGGACCCGGGTAGTAAAAATTGAGCAAAGCGTAGTAACGACTTTAATCGCCTGGCTGCGGCCAGACCGGTTAAAGTCATTGCTACGCTTAGAAACTAGATTAAGGAGTGCCTTTAATGGCGGGCTTCCAGACCGAATATGAATTTATTTTACCAAAAGGCTATGTTGATACCGATGGTACTCTTCACCGCAAAGGCACGATGCGCCTGGCGACCGCGATGGACGAAATTACTCCTTTGCGCGACCCACGGGTGCGGGGAAACCAGGCTTACCTGACTATTCTGCTGCTCTCCAGGGTTGTAACCAGGCTAGGCACGCTCACTGATGTCAATTCGGGTATTATCGAGCACCTGTTTGCCAGCGACCTGGGCTATTTACAGGCGATGTACAACCGGATCAATTCCAGCAACATGGACGATTCAATTTGCCCGACCTGTGGCCGCCCGTTCGAGTCTGAAAACGAACAGGAGGCTGCCCCGCCGGTGGGAGTGGGGGGATAGTTAGCTACCCTTCGGCCCAAATAACCGAGGAGGTAGCGTATATAGCGTACTATTTTCACTGGCCCCTTGACGATATTTTAAATCTCGACCACTTAACAAGGCGGCAGTGGGTAGAGGAAATTAGCCGGATAAACGAAAGACTTAGTGTTACCGAAGAGTAGGGAGTATTGAGCAATGACTATGACAACCGCGAATGCCGGCACTTCTACCACCACAACCCCGGATTATTATGCTTCAAATTGCTTCTGGGTTGAGTTGGATGGGGTTATCCAGGCGTATTTTCAGGAGTGTACCGGTTTGAGTGCCTCAACCGAAACTTATAAGGTTAAGGAAGGCGGCCTCAACAGCCATGTCCATCATTTGCCGGACCGCTCAAATTTCAGTAACATCACCCTTAAAGCCGGTTATACTCTTTCCGATAATTTATGGACCTGGTACAAGAATACGGCGCTAGGTACGGTCCAAAAGAAGAATGTTACAATTATTCTTTATGATAGCGTCGGTACCGTAACTAAAAGGTGGCAACTGACCGGGGCTTACCCGATTAAATGGACCGGGCCAAGCCTGAACTCAAAAGGTAACGATGCCATGACCGAAAGTATCGAGCTGGCTTATGATTTCTTCCAGCTTGCCGCCAGCTAATTAACTAACTAGTCTGTCAAGCAAGTTTCTACAGGTAAGGTTGTGCCTACATTTCAGGTTAATCATTACAAGTCTTTGTTGACAGACTACTAACTCTCCTGGTTTAGCGATGCCGGGTGTTTTTATCGTTTGTACTTGTAAATAAAGAGATAGGGGCGAATAGGTGTATGGCCGGGCAGAAAAAAGACGCTTCAACCGCAATACTTCGGCGGGCTGTAGACCGCACGCCTCTCCATCCTGCCAGCCTGGGAAATTCCCGGCCCCAGGCGCTTAACCCGGCCCAGTTTGCGGCCCGCTACATTAACCGCGAAGGCGGAGTAATCCACCGATTGTTGGGGATTGGGGGCGATAACAGCCCAATTCACCGAACCATCGGGCGCACTATCTTTGCGCGCTTTACGGATTTTAACCGGTCCTTTGGGCCGCTTCAACGAGCGCTCCAGCCCCAACCCGAACACAAACGCCACCGAAAACCCCAGCCTGAAGCCGGGCAAGATTATGGCGAATATACTTCGGAAGATTATAGCTTTTCCCCTGAACCAATCTTTTACGAGCCGCTTTCTCAATATGCTGAGAACGACTATGCCGCCCAGAGTCCGGCCGCTTTGCCCTGGGAAGCTCCTTTAGAGGCTATGCCGCTGCCGGTAGCGCGCCGCACCGAGTTCCAACCCGCCAACCTGCGCTTTTTATCAAATCCCGAACGGCCGGTCGAGCAGCCCGCTAATTTTGAACGACAAATTGCTCGCTCTAACGTACTTCAGGCCGAACTGCCTTTTGCTGTTGAGCGACAAATTGCTCGTTCTCCCGAATACCCCGTGACCCCGCTGACCGAGCGACAGGCCGAACAGCCTATCCCGGCTGATTCACCTGAGGCTTTACAGGAAGCCCAGGCGGTCGAAATGCCGTTTAATCCCACCGCCGAGCGGCTGGCCGTTCCAACTGACTTGCCAGCACCTCCACCATTGTTTGAGGCGGTTCAACCTGCCCCTGGTCCCGGCCAACCGGGAAATAATCGGCCTTTTGCACCTCAATTATCCGGGGCTGAAGTAGGCGCAGGCGGGCATATTTCCGAATATAGCGAGGCGGCTTATGCTCCACTTCAGCAGCCCCGGGCGCAACCACCCCTGAGCCGGGCTTTACAGCGCACTTTTGAAGCTACTGCTCCGCAACCTGGCCCTGCCGGAACGATAGCAGCCTTTAACCAGGCGGCGGACCTGGGAGCCAGTCCCGCGTCAGTCGCCCGTCACTTTGCGGCTCCCGCGACCCTGGCTCGCTACCGGACGTTAAAACAGGCGGCGGACAAAGTTTTACTGGGCGAACAACCGGCCTGGGAAAGTGAGCATACCCCGGCTTTTGAACCTCAACCGGCTATCTCGGCCCTTAATATGCCGCCGGTCCAGAGAGTAAGTTTTGATACAGCCCAGGCTGATATTGCCCTGGCCCGGGATGCTGCACCCCAACAGGCTGCTGCTGATTTGCAGGAAGACCGGCGGGTCCGGGAAGAAACCCGAGTTTTGCTGGAAGCCCGTGAAAGCGCCATCCCTGCCGCCCAGCCTTCACAGGTTCACCCTTCACAAAGAGAGTCTTTGCAGGCTCGACCTTCGCAAGGCCAACCGTTACCGGAACATGAAACAAATCCTACCGCCTCCCAATCCGTCCAAAATGGGGAAGTCGCGCCCGGAAGCGCCCAGGCCGGTAATCGGGTCCAACGAGCGTCTGCAGCGGCGACTTCTGCAACTCAACCGGGCCAATCACTGGCTGCCGGACCTGTTAGCAGGGCAAATCCGGTAGTTGCGGCAAATCAGGGTGAAGGGATGGTCCAACGAAACACTCAAGCTGAACCAACCCAAATTTCAAGGATTTCCGGCTTAAGTTACCCTGAAACAACTCCTGCCCGGTTTGACGCGGCAATCCCCGCCTCGCTGCTTGGAAATGAGCCGTTAGCCGGTGAAACTATCCCGGAAGCCGGGCGTTTGAGTGGAAACGGGTTACACGGACCGGTCAAGACAAGCGGTTGGGCTAACAACCTCGCGGCTTTGCGCAATAACCCCGGGGTGGAAGCCCGCACAAGCGTGGCCCGGCAATTAAGCGAAGGCGGAGAAGCCCCGGCAAACTCGGTTGAGGCGTGGGCTGACGCCGGTCCGGGAGTTTATTACGACCAGCGCCGGGTGCGCCGTTCAGGGCCTGGTCCAGAAGCGGTCGCGGCTGAGACCCAGGAACGTATTTTCACCCTGGCTGAAACCAATCTGGGCCAGACCAGTATCCAGCCCCAATTTATGCGAGGTCTGGTGACAGAAGCGGTTGCCCCGGTCCCGCCGGTAGTCAACCGCAGCCCGCTTGCCGCAACCCAATCTGCCCCGGTCGTAAACGGGCCAACCGCCGCTAACCGTGAATTTGTTTCCCAGACTAATTCGCCGGTCAACCGCTTGTTTGAGGCCGCCGAAAATGAAGGGGCCGTTGCAGCCGAGGGTTCGCTAACAACTCCCTCGCAAGCGCAGCCTGGGTTTAATACTCAAAGCATGTCAGCCGCGAACAGGGCGGATACCGCTGCGGCTAATACCTCAAGAGAAGCGGTTTTGCCTGGAGAAGCGGTAGTTGCCGGACAACTTGCCCTAACCTCACCTGAAAGCCCGTCCCGCCTTTCACCTGACCCGGTCCACTTTCAAGTTGCTGAGCAGGCGGGAATTTTCGGCCAGCCTGAACCTGAAACCGCCCTACCCGGCCGGGTTCAACGAACGATTCAGGCTTCCAGTTTGCAGCCAACAGCCC
>CADDZM010000010.1 GCA_902812345.1 Chloroflexota bacterium
CTTTTTTAATTGTATTTAAGTCTTATGGCCTATTGACATGTTATAGTCAAACTTTTAAAATCTATCTAAAGATAAATGATTATATAATAGAACGCTGCCGGATAAACCCGGCATTTTTTAGGGGTTTTATTTTGGAAATATCGGAAACTCAAAACACGGATAGCCAGGCTACCGACCGGAACGAGAATGTTTCACACCGCCGCCGGGTCTGGCGGTTGGCCTGGCCTGCCATTACCGAACAGCTTTTAAACCTGACGGTTGGCCTCAACGAAGTTTTTCTAATCGGCCACATTTCGAAAGAAGTCAGCGCCAAATTTGGCTATGACGCCGCGACCGCCCTGGCCGCCACCAGCCTGGGCCAGTTTTTTAGCTGGATTGCCCTGGCCGGGTACAACGGCATTGGTATCGCCACGACTGCCCTGGTAGCCCGCTCGGTCGGCGCAGTGGAAAAGGATAAAGCCGGGAATTTCGGTCGTCAGGGTATTATGCTGGCCTTTATTATGGGCCTGATAACGTCTGTTGTTATGTACACCTTTGCGCCCATTTTATTGTACCTGGTCGGGGCGGGAGGCCAACTCCAGGAAGTTGGCACTGTCTTTGTGCATACTACCGCCCTGGGAATGCCGCTTTTCGCCGTCCTGGTCGCCTGTAACGCCACTATGCGCGGCAGCGGCGACACCCGTACGCCCCTGCTGATTATGCTTATGGTCAACGCCACTAACGTCTGCATAGCCTGGATATTCATTAACGGCCAGTTTGGTATGCCCGCCCTGGGCGTGCAGGGGGCCGCCCTCGGAGCCGCCGTTTCCTGGTCGCTGGGCGCAATTGTCGCCTTTTCCCTGGTGTTTGGCCGCAAAACAATTGGCCGGACTGCCTACAGCGCTTTCAAAGTGCCTTTTAATCTGCGGATAGACCGCGAGGCCACTTCGGTTCTTATGAGCCAGGCCTGGCCGAGCATGGCCGAGCAGTATCTTTTCCAGGTTGGCATCATCTTCTTTAACCGGATGCTGGTCGGCCTGGGTACAACTACCTTTGCCGCCCACAACTCCATTGTAAGTATTGACAGCATCTCCTTCCTGCCGGGCATCGGCCTCGGTATCGCGGTGACCGTGCTGGTCGGGCAGAGCCTGGGCGCGGGCAAGCCGGAAGACGCCAAACTTTTCGCCTTCACTGCCTACAAAATGGGCCTGACCTTCATGACCACCATGGGGTTATGCTTCTTTTTCTTCCCGGAATTTTTCCTTAATTTGCTGATTGGTGAACCGGATGTAGTCCAGGCCGCTATTCCGGGCCTGCGTATCGCAGGGCTGTTTGACCCGGTAATCGCCACCTCGTTTATCTTTATCGGGGCGTTGCGCGGGGCCGGTGATACCCGTTTCCCGCTTTACGTGCGTATGCTAACCAGCGTCATTTTGCGGGTAAGCCTGGGCTTTTTGTTCATCGAAATCCTGAAACTCGGGCTGATTGGCGGCAGACTGGCGATGGGCGGCGACTCAATCGTTATGGCTTTACTGGTTGCCTGGCGCTTCCGCAGGGGCAAGTGGCAGACCATCTGGCAGACCTCAGGTAAGAAGGTAGCCGGGCCTCAGCGTAAAATCTCCGGCGCCCAGGTCGCTTTACCCAGCCCTGACGTTGAATAATTTCTGACATTAACATGTAAAAGGCCGAGCCGCTTGAAACGGCTCGGCCTTTTTAATATTTTTGTTTGAATAACCTTCTTTAAATCAAGATTTAGCCGGAAAACCCGGTGTTATAAAGAACGTTCTTAATTTTGCTCCAAAGGGCCGGCAGGCGCCTGCCTACCGGCTCGACTGGCTTTGTGACGCGCCATAGCCGCCGGACTGGTTGCCAGATTGAGAGCCATAATTACCAGATTGAGAGCTGCTGCTGCCGGACTGTCCCGACATACCACTCCGGCTGCTCATCGAGCCCTGGCTGCCCTGCATTTGCTGCATAACCTGGGGTAATTGCTGCTGCAAGATTTGCGCGACCTGCTCGGTGTGCTGCGCGACCTGCTGCCAGAGCTGCTCATTGCCGTCCTGGGAGTATTTTTGATAGGCTTCCAGCGCTTCCAACGTGGAAACATAGGCCTGCAAGATATTATAGGTGTTATTATCAACCATCTGGTTTCTAACCATAAACTAACCTCCTTGTTGTTCCATTACCTTTGCCATCCCTCGATGGCTTCTATACCCTGTACTCTGCATAGTCTGTGCCAGATACTTAATATTTGCCTAAATAAAGTGGGCTGGCCCGGTCCATTAACTGCCCCGGAAGGCTTTTCAGGAACAGGGTGTGCTAGAATACTTCAAGCACGGCTTTCGCTTTGAGCCTGAGAAGCTTTCGGGGTACGAGGAAATTAAACTTAAAATAATTGTTTCAAGCGAAAGTCCTATAAAGGAAACCTGAAACCGGAATAGCTGAAAGGAGTGTATCGTGACGGAGCCACAGAGCAGTTTTGAGGTGGTAGAGGGCGACTGGCAGGGCGAACCGATTATTATATTGCGCGATAAAAAAAGCCGGGCCGAGGCTCATATTGTGCCGGGCATCGGGGCTAACTGCGTCGGGTGGAGCGTTACTAAAAACGGGCAAAGCTACGAAGTTATCGAACATCCCAGGACGCCGCCCGAGCTTAAAAGCAATAAGTTCAAGGCCGGAGTCCCGGTGCTGTGGCCTTTTCCGGGCCGGGTCCGTAATGCCCGCTACAATTTTGAAGGACAGGAATATCATTTGCCCATCACCGACAAAGGCGGGATTCATCACATTCACGGCATCGTGATAAACGCAGCCTGGCGGGTTAAAGAGCGGGGTATTTCGGGTGAAGGCGCTTTCGTGGAACTGGTCATCGAGCCGGGCGACCTGGCCGAAGACATGCGGACCGGGTATCCTTTCGACTTTCTGCTAACCTTGCGCCAGACCCTTTCCGGCTCAACCCTTACCTACGATTTGCAGGTAGATAACCGTTCCACCGGGCTGCCGCTGCCTTTCGGGTACGGCCTCCACCCTTACTTCCAGGCTCCGTTAGCCGTTACCGGGAAAGTTCCTGACCGCACTCATCTTGACGTGCATATTCCCGCCGCGAAACGCTGGCCAGCCGAGGGCGGTTTGCCGAGCGGCGCGCCCGAACCGCTCCAAGCGCAGGACGATTTCCAGGAATGGCGGCCGCTCGGCCCCAATCTCTTTGACCATATGTACGGCGACAAAAAATTTGACGGAGAATACAGCGTGGCCGGGTTCCGCGATTCCGGGCCTGGCCTGGCAGTGCTGGTCAAGGCCGACCGCCAGTTCCACGAGTGGGTGCTGTTTACCCAACCAAACCGGCCTTCGCTGTGCCTCGAGCCGTATACCTGCCCGCCTAATGCCATCAATTTCAAGGAAGAAGGGCTAGCCGACGACCACCTGCTAATCGTGCAACCGGGTGGAACATGGCAGGGCCGGGTCGTCTTTGAGGTAAAAGACTATTAGTTAAAAACTATTAGCCCGAAGCGCGACTAGGGCAGTTCGCGCTCCGGGTCCCAGGGATAGACAATCCAGGCGTCGGTTTCCTCGGCGAAGTAATCCGGTTTCTCGCCCGCGAACTTGTTGTGGGACGGTTTGTAGTTAAGGACGCATATGTCAATGTTGCCGCCCGCCCGCAGAAGCCGCTCCCGGACCGCCATAATAGTAGTGCCGCTATCCCAGACATCGTCAATCACCAGGATGCGCTTGCCGTAAATCTGCGAATCTTCCGGGAACTGCAAGAAAATCGGTTCGGGCAGGGTTTGTTCCTGGTTGTTGTAAAACATCACCGCCGCGCACAAAATGTTGCGAATCCCGGTCTTTTCGCTGATAAGACAGGCCGGGACCATGCCGCCCCGCGTAATGACCATAATGTTGTCGTAACTGATCGGTAACTGGCGCAGCAACTTGCCGACCATACGCTCAATGTCGCTCCAGTTAATGTATTGCTTGTTCAGAACGTTACCTCGCTTGCCAGGTATTTCAACCTTGCCGACTAATTTTAGATTCTTTGTTTAAAGTAACTTGCCCAAACTTTGCCATAACCTGCCCGGTCTTAATCCTGACCACGCCTGGCGGCTAGTTCTGGCCGCGGATGGACATATTCCGCGAAAGGGTCTTGCCCAGGCCGGTCAGGGACAGAAATTCCTCGTGAATGGTTTGCAGAGCTTCCTGCTCATCGTCCGCCGAAACAATCAGGCTGATATTAAGCTCGCTAGAACCCTGGGCGATAGCTACAATATTGATGCTTTTGCGGCCTAACGCGCTGAATAACCGGCCTGCCACACCCGGCGCCCCGCGCATGCCCGACCCAACCGCCGCGATAGTGACAATCTGGGGGTCGGATTCGATGGCTTCAATCTCTTTGAGTTCCAGTTCGCGCTCGAACTCTTTGCGCAGGGTCGGGATAACCTGCGGGATAACCTTTTTCTCGACGACCATACAAAGGTCGTGGCCGCTGCTGGCGTGACTTATCATATAGACGTTCACGTTCAGGGCCGCCATCTTGCCAAAAGCGCGCGCCGCGATGCCTGGCACGGTCAGGACGCCGCCGCCCATAATCGTTATCAGGGCCATGTTGCGGGCGCTGGTGACAGCTTTAACCACCCCATCGGTCTGCTCGTGGCCGTGGTCAATCCGGGTGCCGGGGAACGATGGGTTAAAGGTATTTTTAATATAAATCGGGATACCCTTCTCGATAGCGGGCATCACGGTCAGGGGATGAATAACTTTCGCGCCGAAGTGAGTCAACTCCCCGGCCTCGGCGTAGCTTATCCGGCGCAGCGACCGGGCGTTTGGCACCATGCGCGGGTCGGCAGTCATTACACCGTCCACTTCTTTCCAGATCCAGATTTCGTCAGCGTCCAGGCTGGCTCCAACGATGCTGGCGCTAAAGTCGGTGCCGTCCCGGCCAAGGGTCGTGGTTACGCCATCTTCGGTGGCCCCGATAAACCCGGTAACGACCGGAATAACGCCGCTTTCGACCAGGGGCAGCAGGCGCGCCCGGCAGCGGTTGGTGGTAACATCCATCTGCGGGCGGGCCGCCTGGAAGGTCCGGTCGGTCAAAATAAGTTCTTCGGCTGAAATGGCCTGGGCCTTAAAGCCGAGGTCTTGCAGCGTCCCGGCCAGCACCTGGACCGAAATCTTTTCACCGAACGCCGCCACCGCGTCCAGGGAGCGGGGGCTAAGTTCGCCCAGCAGCTCGACCCCGGTCAGGAGGCGCAGCAGCACCTGGTGCTGGCCTTCCACGACCGCTTCGACCTGGCTGCGGATTTCCGGATTCTGGATTGCGGCGGCAATCGTTTCTTTGTTGCGGGTCAGGAAGTCGGCCACGGATTTTTCAGCGTTATGGGTGGCGGCAGCCGGGTTACGCCCACCCTCGGCCAGCGCCCGGGCTGTATTCAAAAGCCAATCGGTCGAACCGGCCATGGCGCTCACGACGGCTACCGGGCGCTGTTCCAGGTAACTGCCCAGTAGCCGGGCCACTTCCCGGTAGCGTTCAGCATTACCGACTGAAGTGCCGCCAAATTTCATTACAATCATTTTAAAACTTCCTTAAACAAACTCTAGTCCGTAAAGCGGTAGCGAATAAGCGCGAACAGGGCTTCAAAGGCATCCTTCAGGCCGATTTTCTTGCCCTCGGCGTAATCTCGCCCGCTGTAGTGGATAGGCACTTCATAAACTTTTAACTTGCGTTTCAAAATCTTTGCCGTGATTTCCGGCTCGAAATCGAAGCGGTTAGCCCGCAACTTAATGTTGCGCATAATGTCAGAGCGCACAACCTTATAACAGGTTTCCATGTCTGTGAGCATGGTATCGTACAAAATGTTGGTAAGCAGGGTCAGGCTCCGGTTCGCCAGGTAGTGCCAGAACAGAAATACCCGGTGCGTCCCCAGGAAGCGCGAGCCGTACACAGCGTCGGCCCGCCCATCGGTGATAGGCTTTATCAGGGTAGCGTAGTCGTTTGGGTCGTATTCGAGGTCGGCGTCCTGCACGATGACGATGCTGGATTTTTCCGAAATGTGTTCAAGGCCGGTCTTCAGGGCCGCGCCTTTACCCTTGTTTACGGGATGGTAGAAAAATCTTAAAGTGTTGTGGGGGTCCGGCTCAGCCTCGGCGGCTTCTTTTTCCATTTCCCGGATAATATCGCGGGTTCCGTCGGTGGAGCAATCATCGGTAATAATGATTTCTTTGCGTAAAGGGACTGCTTCTACAAGTTTAACAATCTCGCGGATAGTTTCTTTTTCGTTGTAAACCGGGATAACAATAGAAAGAAGTAAATCTTCCTGGCTGATGGGACTGGCGATGACGGGTTCCTCCTGACCTGAATAAAATGTTCGCTCAACTACCCCAATTTTAAGCGTTATTTTGCCATCCAGCCTCGGCATTGTCAAATGGGGGCTTAGTTTTTAGTTATTTTGGTAAAGTTAAAAATTTATTTGCTGGCCGGGTGGTTAGCTTCTGGCGCACGCCTAATATTGCCGTTCGGTTGGCTTCCGCCCTGGGCCGAGCGCCAAAAAAGGCGGTTGCCCGCCCTTTTCAAAGAAGTATCTGCTTAACCCACCGGGAGTAATAAGCCAATTGTGAGCTAGGCCGACTGGTTGGCGCGGCGGTGGCGCAGCCCGTTCTCGCCGTCCTCGGTATTGTTTATCGGCAGTTCTTCCCGGCCAATCTTGATGGTCCGTTTCGGGTCGTTACGTTTGGCCGAGGCGTTGACCTGGTTATAAATCTGAGTCGTGCTGACACTGGCGTGACCCAACAACTCCTGGACCCGCCGCAGGGTTTCACCGTCACTCAGCATGTGAGCCGCGAAAGAGTGGCGCAGGGTGTGCGGCGTAATATCGGCAATCCCCGCTTCGTCGGCGTAGGCTTTCATGATAAGCCAGAAGCCCTGCCGGGTCAGGCGGTGCCCCCGGTGATTAACGAAAAGGGCCGTCTCGCCGTTGTTGCCGACAAGCTGGGGCCGGGCATTATTCAGGTAGGCATCGAGCGCGATTTGCTGGTCGGCCCGGATGGGAATGAGGCGGGCTTTGCTGCCTTTTCCGGCGCACCGCACCTTGAAATTCTCCAGGTCCAGGTCATCCATATTAACCGTAACCAGTTCGGTGACGCGCATGCCGGTCGAGTAGAGCAGACCCAGCATCGCCAGGTCGCGCAAAGCTTCCGGCCCGCTGTGGTGCAAAGGTTGTTCCAACAGGCGGCGGATATCGTTTACCGAAATAGCTTTGGGCAGGTACTTGTTGACCCGGGGCGAATCAAGGTGGGCCGTAGGGTCGCCCGGCACGATTTTTTTATCGGTTAGAAAATGGAAAAACGACTTGACCGCCGCAATCTTGCGAGCAATCGTGCTGTCGGCGTACTTGCGCTCTTTGAGAAAAGACATATAGCTCAGGATGTGGTCTTTGTTGACCTGCGACCACTCATGAACTGAATGCTCCTGGGGCAGCTTGCCCGGGGCAGCTGGAGCCTTATCAGCCTCGCCGGAACCCAACCCGGCAGGATGAACCCGGCCATTGATAGCAATTGTATTGTCGGAGGGATTCTCGGCAAGTGGAGTTAAATCCTCCGTCCGGTGGCGTTTACCGCGCCCGCGCCTGGCCTCTCCGCCCATATTTTCCGGCTCGGTTCCACCGGGAAGCCCTTCCTCTAAGTCTGAAACAGTCTCTCCCTGCAGGAACTGCCGGAACTGGGTCAGATCGTTATTGTAAGCGGCTAGTGTGTTTTCGGAAAAGTCCTTATCATCGGCCAGGAATTTAAGGAACTGTTCAACGCTTTCCTGCATATTTTTCCTCTTTTAGCGCGCGGCAATTTTAGAGTCATTTTATCACATTATGTCAAACAGCAAAAGAGGTAAACTATTAAGATTCAGGCTGGCTTTATGACAATTTTATTCCAAAGGGAGGTTATACAAGAATAAATTAAATCCTTCAAATAAACGCCCCTTGACTCTCAAGTAACATGAGATGGCACTTTTTAAAACTGCCGGGAAACTGTTCTAACTGCCGCTAAAAGCATCTTTACTGGAATATCCTAAACCTTGTAAATTTGTAACTATTCCATCCAATAACCACAAACTAAAGGCCGGGCCGGCGGTGCCGAAATGCTGGATAAGCTTGCGATAAACCTCAATAACGACGCGTTCGGCTACCAGGTCTTCCGTGATAAGCTGGTCCCAGGGCACCTATGCACCCTGGCTGGCGTACTCGGTCGAGGACCGCTGCGCCACCATAGCCGGGTTAAAGCCGGGATCGCCACCAGGCCGGTTAATTCGTTCCCCAACTATCATCATGGGACAGTATAGCTTATGTCAAAATGAAGTTGGTTTTAAGTAATTTTTTAAGTTTAACCTTTTCTTTAGCTTTCATTCTCAGGCGGTTAACCATTCTGGCACCTTTTTGCCAGAAATCTATTGACAAATCCCCTTTCCTTAGCTATACTCGTTTCTAGTTAATAACAATTATTATTTACTATATATTTCAGAAAAGATTTTTACATCAACTTTTAGGGTTGTATACCAACAATTTGAGAAAGGGAGGGCTATAATGCCTACAAACGGAGAGCCGGAACAGGCTTCTAACAACGGCCAGCCGAACACCGGAGGACCGGTTTTAACCAATCGCCAGGGTCATCCCATTTACGACAACCAGAACAACCGCACCATCGGAGACCGCGGGCCAACCGTCCTTGAAAACTACAACTTCCTTGAGAAAATTTCCCATTTCGACCGTGAACGTATCGCCGAAAGAGTAGTTCACGCCAGGGGCGCGGGAGCGCATGGTTTTTTTGAAGCTTACGGCACAATCGGCAGCGAACCGGCCAGCAACTACACCAGGGCTAAACTTTTCCAGGGAAAAGGCAAGCGGACCCCTCTGTTTGTCCGCTTTTCTACCGTTATTCATGGGGGCCATTCGCCGGAAACTCTGCGCGACCCGCGAGGGTTCGCCATTAAATTCTACACCGAAGACGGCAACTGGGATCTTGTTGGAAACAACCTGGAAATTTTCTTTATCCGCGATGCCATGAAATTCCCGGACCTGGTTCACGCCTTCAAACCAGACCCGGTCACGAACCGCCAGGATCCCAACCGCATTTTCGACTTCGTAAGCTTGCAGCCCTCGGCTATCCACCTGGTTACCTGGCTGTTTAGCCCGTGGGGTATCCCGGCCAACTACCGGCACATGGAAGGCGCCGGGGTTAACACCTACAAAATGGTTAACTCCGAAGGCAAGGCGGTCCTGGTAAAATACCACTTTGTACCGAAGCAGGGCGTTAAAAATTTGACCCAGGAAGAAGCTGAAACAATCCAGGCCAAAAACTTCAACCACGCCACCCAGGACCTTTACGCCGCTATTGAGGCGGGTGACTTCCCCGAATGGGAAATGAATGTGCAGATTATGGAGGACGGCGAGCATCCCGAACTTGATTTCGACCCGCTGGACGCTACTAAAATCTGGCCGGAAGACCAATTCCCAATGATGCCGGTGGGCCGGATGGTCCTCGACCGCAACCCGGTCAACTACTTTGCCGAGGTTGAGCAAGCTGCTTTCGGGACCGGCGTCCTGGTTGATGGCCTCGATTTCTCGGACGACAAGTTGTTGCAGGGCCGGACCTTCTCTTATTCCGACACCCAGCGCCACCGCGTCGGGGCCAACTACCTGCAACTACCGATTAACCGGGCCAGGACCAGGGTTGCCACCAACCAGCGCGACGGCCAGATGACGTACCACGTGGACGGCGTTGAGGCGGGCGAGAATCCGCACGTTAACTACGAGCCGAGCAGCCGCCAGGGTCTTTCGGAAGCGCCTAAAGCGGGCCATGTTGAAAACATCCCTTTTGTCTCGGGCAATATTGTCCGCCAGCAAATCAGCCGCGAGAACAACTATAAGCAGGCCGGGGAACGCTACCGGGCCTTTGAGGCCTGGGAACGCGACGAGTTGATTAGCAACCTGGTTTCCGCTCTCAGCCAGTGTAACCCGGACATCCAGGAGCGTATGGTAAATCACTTTAGGCAGGCCGACCCCGAATACGGCAAGCGTGTCGCCGACGGACTGGGCATCCAGGTAAAACAGGCCGCAGTGGTCTAATCTTAGAAGCCAAAGGGAGGGCATTTTTAACCCTCCCTTTGTGGTTCCCTCTTTTCAATTCAATTTTGCTTTGTGCAGTTGTTTTTCGTTATTTTTCGAGGAAAGCAGTTACCTCGTTTTTGAACACCTCCGAAAGAATAATTGTATAGTGGTTCGTGTCTGGAACGGCGATAACCTGGCTGCCCGGAATAAGGCTACGCATCCGCTCTGCTTCGGCAGCGGGTAAAATAAATCCCCGACCTTCGCCCAGGAGGCCGCCAGTCGCACGGGCAAGCAGGGTCGGCGCTTTGACATAGTTCGGCAAAAGCTCGAAGCGGGTGTGGCCTGTCACAAAGTTTTCTTCCTCGATGGTTGCCCTGGAAACCCCTGACGTGACCGTACCATCAGACCGAACAACGGCGTCATAGCGGAAGTAATTTTCCCAAAAAACATTCCACTGGTAGAGCGGCGCCTTGCTCATTAATTCCAGGAAAGTTTCAAGGGAAGGATAAACATTATCCAGGCGTTTTATGGAAGGGGCAATCGCCTGGACAGTATCTTCAGGGATAACGCCGCCCGCGTCCACCAGGACCAGCTTACCAACCCTTTCCGGGTGAATAGCCGCCAGGAACAGGCCGATAAGCGCCCCCAGCGAATGTCCCACCAGGTTTAGCCGGTCAATACCAAGCTGGTCGGCAATCGCCAGCAAGTCGTTGGCATGAAAGGGTGTGCCGTAGCCGTGAGCGGGTTTATCGCTAAAGCCGCGCCCACGTAAGTCCGGCGCTACCACGAACCAGCCGCGCCCGGCCAGTTCCGGCCCGAACTCGGCCCAGCACATGCTGTTGGCGGAAAGGCCGTGGACGAGGAATACCGTTCGTTCAAGTGTTGAAAATTCGCCCCAGGTATTCGCGTGGATTTTTAGGCCGTTTACCTGGAAATCAGGTCCGGCGCTGGCCGGTGTTTCAGTAGTCATAAGCGAAATTCCTTCCCGGAAATGGTTATTTAATTTGTAACTATCCCGCCACCCGGCTTTAATTGGTCGGATGGATAAGTTGTGGGAGGGAATTATTTTCCGACTGGGTCTGCCTTGCATCAGGAATACAATCCCCCACAGGTGAATAGTTACTTTAATTTAAGCATAAAACAAAATAAAAAGGTAGGTGACGAGCGAAACGGCCAGGAAACTGTCAATGCGGTCCAGCAAGCCGCCGTGGCCGGGGATAAGTTTGCCGGAATCTTTGGTATCGAAGCGGCGTTTTATCCACGACTCGAATAAGTCACCAAGGATAGAGGCAACCGCCAGGACAATGCCAAGCGGGATAGTCCAGTAAAGCGGAATATTCAGGGCCAGCCCGCCTACCAGGGCCACACCGATTGTCGCCGTTATGACGCCGCCTATGGCTCCTTCGACGGTCTTTTTCGGACTGATTTTAGGAGCGAGTTTGTGTTTGCCAAAGAACCGGCCAAAGAAGTAGCCGCCGGTATCCGCGCCCCAGGTTCCCAGGCAAATCAGCACCACCCACCAGATAGCCGCGTCACCGCTAAAGTTGTGCCGGATAATAGCAACGAGGCCCAGCGGCAACCCGACATAGATTGGCCCAAAAAATGAAATCAGCCAGTTCAGGCCGGGCGTTGTTAACGCAGCGGCTTCATTCGAGGCGGTCGCGAGGCCATTCGACCGGGGCAGATAAAGAAAGGCGTAAGGTAAATTAATAACCGCCAGGGCCACTATGATAAGCAGCATCCAGAGCGGGCTTTTGTAATACCCGGCCAGGCTGAAAGCCGCCGCCGCGATAAAGCCGGGAACCTGGAATGAGCGAAAGTGAAAAGGCGAACGCGCCGCCATTGTGTAAAATTCGTAAGCTCCGACCACTGAAGCCACCGCCGTCGTGATAGCGGTTGTTTCCGGTCCCAGCCACAGCAAGAGGAGCACTACCGGAATCAGTACTACCGCACTTGCCACCCGCGCGCCCAGCATGGTTTCCCCCGCTCCTATTTTCCTAAATCAGCTAAATTTCTAACTTCAGGCCGCCTCGCGCTGGTACCAGTTAAAGATAGCCGGGAAAGCGTCCCAGGCTAACTGCCAGCGCGGCAGGTTCACCAGGCCCGCCCCGCTGGGGTCAACGTTCCGGGCCATTACGGTACTCGACTGTAGAGTATACAGGAAAAATACGGGCGAGTCATTCGCCAGAATCTGCTGCAATTGCTCGTACAACTGGTGGCGCCGGGTATCCTGGGTAGGATCGTTAAGGCGCAAAGCCTGGGCGAAAAGGCTGTCAACCGTGCTGTTGGTGTAGCCGCTAAAGTTCAGGCTGCCTTGCGTAACGAATTGAGCCTTGAAATCATCCGGGTCAAGCGCGCCCGGTATTTTTAGCAAACCTATTTCCAGGTCGTACTTGCCCGCCGCCCGGTTCTTAAGGTAAGTAGCCTGGTCGAGCTTGTTAAGGTTCACTTTCAGGCCAAGTTGCCGGTACTGCTGCTGAAGATAAACCGCTATCGAAGCGGCTTGCGGCAAATTGTAAGGATAAATCAGTTCCAGGGCCGGGACAGCTTTCCCGGTTAAACCGGCCAGAAGCCCATCAGCGTCACGCGGGTAATAGCCGCTGTTTTTAAGAGCTTCCTGGGCGTCTTTAAGACTAAAATTCCCGGCGGTGGTCCGTTTAATAGCGTAAGGATTGTTAACCGGTAGAAAGGTCGTTTGTTCAACCGCCTGGCCTTTCTCTACCGTTGCAATTAAGCTGCGGATATCCAGAGCCCGGTTAAGAGCCTGACGCACTTCCTGGCTATCAAGGAAAGCATTATCCAGGTTATAGCCGATGTAGCGCTGCCCGGCGTCCAGGGGCAGCCAGTGATAGGTGTTAAGATTGTTAAAAACCTGCAAATCGCCAATAGTCGCGGCGGGCAGGTCAGTAAGGGTCCATTGTAAGTTACCGGCTTTAAGCCCGGTTACAAGGTCGGCTTGCGAACCCGCCACGACCAGGCTTATCCGGTCAAAATTGGGTCGTCCCAGAAAAAAGTTAGCCCGCACCTGGTAATTCTGGGCGGTAGCGTCCGGCAAATAAGGGCCGCTAACCACGCTTGGATGCGTTATTTCGGGATTGCGGTCTGGGTCGGAGAAAGCATCAAGGGCCGGATTGGGCGAAGTATAAGCCTGCCAGACCTTTTCAGGCAACGGTTCCAGCAGCTTGATAATCTCAAAGGCGTTCGCGTAATCGTTGTCGAGGGTGATTACAAGCGTCTTTTTGTCCTGGGTGCCGTCAATATTTAGAATATGCTGCAAATCGGCCCGGTGAGGATAGCGCGTTTCTTTAACGGCATTGTTAAAGGCAAAAATATAGTCGGTCGCGAGAATAGGGTTGCCATCGCTCCAAAAAAGGTCGGTCCGCAACTGAAAAGTAAGTTTGCGGCCTCCATTTTCCACTACCGGCATGGCTTTCGCAGCCAGCGGCTTCCATTCCAACTTCACCGGGTCGAGAAAAAGCAGCCCGGCGTTCCAGGTAAAGGCTTGCAGGTGGCGCGAAACCGCGCTTAAATCGCTGGCGTAGGGCAAAAAGCTATGGGCCTTAAAGTCGCTGTCCAGCACGCCAACCATTAAAGTACCGCCGTTATGGTGGATTGGCTGGAACGGTACGGCTGGCAAAGGCGTTACCGCTGACCCAGGCGTAGAGGGCAAAGGCGTCGGTGTTACAACGGGCGCAGGAGTAGGCGTGGGGCGCGAAGTCGGGGTAGGCGAAACGGTTGGCACCGGTTGGGCCGTGCTTGAGGCAGTTTGCGCGGCGCTATTAGTAGCCTCCGCGGTTTGGACAGGCGGAGTTTCGGCGGGAGTAAAAGTTGAAGCAGGCAGAGCGGTCGGGCCGGGTGTGGGCAGAGTGGCGGTCAGGGTGGCCGACACCGGCGGCGGGGTAGGGGTAACCTGGTCCGAACAGGCCGCCAGCAGCGCCAGGACAAAAGGGAGAAGACAGATTAAAGAACGAATTTGTCTGGACATACTGCTGGACAGCCAATTTTTATGCAAATTTTTGCTTATAAAGAAGACCGGGGCGGTTTAGCGTTCGCGGAGCCGCGGGTCGAAAGCGTCGCGCAAGCCGTCGGCAATCAGGTAAACGCATAGAACCGTGATGAAGAAGGCCAGGGCCGGGGCGTAAACCATCCAGGGCGCGCCGGTTATATAGAGTTGTGAGCCACTGAGCATGTTGCCCCAGCTAGGAATTGGTATGCTGATACCAAAGCCCAGGTAACTCAAGCCCGACTCGGTAAGCATCGCGCTCACTACGTCAAACCCGGCGACTACTAGCATGGTTGAAATTATATTGGGTAAAATATGTCTGAATAGGATGCGGAAGTTGCTGGCTCCCATGACACGGGCGGCATCCACATATTCGCGGTTGCGCAGGCTAAGAACCTGCCCGCGAATCTGGCGCGTTCCGCCCGGCCAGCTAAGTACGCCAATGATAATCGAAAGGCTTAAAATATCCGGGCTGAAAAAAAGTGAAAGGATAATCAATAGAAAAAGGCTGGGTACGTTGAAAATAATCTGCACCAGGGCGTTCACCGCATCATCAATCTTACCGCCAAAGTAACCGGAAACAAGTCCCAGCGTCGTACCTAATAGTACCGAGAAAAGCGCTGCCAGTAAACCGACACTCAAAGAAACCTGGCCGCCATACAAGACCCGGACCAATAAATCCCGGCCTAACTCATCCGTACCCAGCATATGCCCGCCTACCCCTGGTCCTACCGGCGGTTGCAGTCCCTGAGTTAGCAGGTTAAAGTCAATATCGTCCCGGTTCTGGTGAATAATATTATCGCTTATCCAACCCGAAGAGTAACAAATAACTGTAATAATAACAAAGATAACCAGGGCAACTACATTCAGTTTTGAACTGAAGAACTGAACTATTCCGTTTGTAAAAAAACCTTTTGACTGCGACTTGCGGCGTGGCGTAACCAGTGGGGCACCCGGAGTGGCCGTTATGGGAGTACTTGTTTGACTCATGCTTGTATCCTATTTCTTGTCTCAAAACTTGTAAAGCTGAGGCGCACCCGCTTAATCATAACGAACACGCGGGTCAACCAGACCGTAGCCAATATCAGCCAGCAAAGTACCGATAACTGTCAGAATAGTACCAATATAGAGAATACATAGCAACACCGGCATATCACGGCTAGTAGCGGACTGGTAAAAGAGCCGCCCCATACCGGGCCACTGGAAAATCTGTTCGGTAATGATGGCCCCACTTACCAGGGCTGGCAGCAAATAGCCGAGCAGGGTTACAACTGGAATAAGAGAATTGCGAAAAACGTGCCAGCGATTGACCTCTTTGGCCGGTAAACCCTTGGCCTGGGCTGTACGCACGTAATCCTGGCTTAAAACCTCCAGGGTTTCCGCCCGGACAAAGCGGGTAAAACTGATAAGCACGCCGGTGGAAAGTAAGGCCGCAGGTATAACCAGGTTCACAAACCAGGGTCCAACGCCGCCCACGCCCTCCCCTTGCGGGAACCATTTAATGGTATTTGCCAGGATAATAATAACCATCAGGGAAATCCACCAGACCGGCATACAACTACCGACAACCGTGATTACTCTGACAACATTGTCGCCAAGCTTCCCCCGGTGCCTGGCCGCATAGATACCAATAGGAATCCCAAGCATTCCAATTAAATAACTGAATAAACCAAGCTGGGCCGTTGCCGGTATGCGTTCAAGGACCAGTTGCGAGGCTTGGCGGGGATTAGTATACGACCGGCCAAAATCGAAGGTAACAATGCGGCCCATCCAGACCACATACTGTTCATACAATGGTTTATTTAAACCATAACTTTCGCGGATTGCCGCAATTTGTTCCCTGGTTAACTTGGGGTTCTGGGCGAGGACTACATCCGGCCCACCGGGCGCTATATTAACCAGCAGAAAGGTGAGGCTCATAACCGCCCATACCAGAAGCAGGGACTGTAACACCCTACGAATAACAAACCGCCGCATACTACCTTCTTTTTACTTTATAGCTTATTTTAAGGTATTTATTGCACTAATTCCGTAAACTTTAAATTTTTACGGTTTCCCCGGCTCTTTATCAGGGAGCCGGGGAAACTTTCACGCCTTTTATGCACATCTTAGAATGAAATTATACTTTTAGCCAGAGTTTAGCTTTTCGTAAAATTCCATCCTATTCGACCGGCTAACTCTGTTGAGTATACCAGCGGGTCAGTAGGTCATTGGTAAAGGCATGTTCGGAACCTTTATAGCCCGGCGCCACACCCTGGACTTTAGGGTTGAAAGCGTTGAAACTATTGAGGTTGTACAGGAACAAGAACGGCGTGTCGTCGGTCAGGATTTTCTGGGCCTGATCGTAGATAGCTTTACGCTTGGCCGGGTCAGTTTCCTTGGCACCCTGGGCAAACAGGTCATCTATTTGCTTGTTAGAGTAGCCAGGGGTGTTCTGAGTGCCGTCGGTAATAGCCTGGGATTTGAAACTATCCGGGTCTGGGAAACCGCCGCCGTAAGCGCCCAGCGAAACATCAAAGTCCTTCTTCTTGACCACCTGGTCGAGGTAGGCGTTGAATTCTTTGCCGTCAACTTTCACCGCGATGCCCAGTTGTTTCAACTGCTGCTGCAGATAAGTCGCCGTCAACACGCGCGGGTTACTCGAAGTCGGGAACGCCACTGTTAAAGTAATGGGTTTGCCGTCTTTGCCCAACAGATTGCCGCTACCATCCAGTTTATAACCGGCGTCGGCCAACGTTTTCTTGGCGGTATCCAGATTGTACTTGTATTCGGTAACGTCTTTGTTGTAGTAAGGGCTTTGAGGGTTCACGAAGCTGAACTGAGCCGTTCCCAGGCCGTTTTCGGCCAGTTTGATCAGAGTGGCGCGGTCAACCGCGTAATTGATCGCTACGCGCACAGCTTTATCATTTAACGGAGCGCGGCGCATGTTGTACTCAATAGTACGGTAGGTACCGTTAACAGCCGACCAATCATAAACCTTGACCGTCGGGTCACTCTTGGCGGCGGTGTACTGGGCCGGCGGGAAGCTATCGGCATAGTCCGCCTGGCCGGTCTTAATTGCCTGTAATACCGTTGAAGTTGAGCCGCCCTTGAACACTACCGTGTCGTAGATCGGTTTGCCGCGCCACCAGTTCGGATTAGCCTTGAAGACGCCCTGGGCTTTAGGATCGAAGCTCTGGATCGTGTAAGGACCATTAACCACGGTCGGTTTAGTCATTTCAGGGTTCTTGGTCGCATCGTACCAGGGTTTCCCATTCCATACCTTTGAAGGCACCGGAACTACCACCCCGATATAGCTCAAAGCCAGGTCAGTCGCATAAACATCGTTCAGGGTAAAGGTCAGAGTCTTCGTAGCTTCGTCTGTCTTCAGGGTGACCTTCTTAAGGTCTTCCAGGCCGACATAGTCGTTATCCGGGTTAGCTTTATCTTCTTTGATGGCGTTATCGTAAGCGTACTGGTAGTCGGCTACCGTTACCGGCGAGCCATCGCTCCACTTAACATCATCGCGCAAGGTGAAGGTATAGGTTTTGGCATCCGAGCTAACCTTCATGTCCTTGGCATAGCGCAGGTTCCACTTCAGATTGGTGTAATCATATTCAATCATCGGGCCGTCCCAGATTAACGAATCGGCCTCGATTACTGATTGCGAGTAATCGCTGCCGCTCGGATAAGGGTGCAGCACCGGGGCCAGTTCACCGGCCAGGCTGACGGAGGTGAACGTACCACCGGATGGAGCGCCAGCGGGCGCCGGAGACAGGGTCGGTAAAACGCTCATGCCGGAAGCGCCGGCACCGGCAGTACCGGAAGCCGCCGTTGTACCGGAAACGGTACTCGCGGCGCTCGTTGTAGCCGCCGCCGAGGTTGCAGCAACCGAGGTTGCAGCAGCCGAGGTTGCAGCAACCGTAGTTGCTGCCGCCGTAGTAGCTATGGCGGCGGTTGTTGCCGCAGCAGCCGTAGTAGCTGTGGCGGCCGTAGTTGCTGCCGCCGGCGTAGTCGCAGCGGCGGTAGTCGCAGCCGGAGCAGTTGTAGCAGTATTGTCACCGCAAGCTGCCAGAAGGGTGGAAGCTACGAGCGCCAAAACCACCAACAACGGTGTTTTTTTATGCATTTTTGGATCTCTCCTTATTACTTCTTTAAATAGTTCCAAGCGGCTAGAAAATTAGCCTTTGTTTGAAACTTTGTAGACTGTCCCGGCCTGGTCGGGCCGGAACTTTGAAAACTGCGGGTTGTGCCAAAAGGGGTTAAATGGCTCCGACTGGGACGCCGTTTACCCGGGATAATGTCCAATTAAACCATTGAAAGTTTGCCGCTGGCGACATCTTCGGCGAAATGGCAGGCTGAAAAATGGCCGCCGCCAATATCGCGGAATTCGGGCGCCTCTTCCCGGCAAATTTGTTGGGCCAGGGGGCAGCGCGTGTGAAAACGGCAGGCCGGTGGCGGGTTGATAGGTGAAGGTACATCACCGGCCAGGATGATACGCTTGCGTTGTTTTTCGGCTCTAGGGTCCGGTATCGGCACCGCCGAAAGCAAAGCCCTGGTGTAGGGATGGGCCGGGGTGGTGTAAATTACATCCCGGTCGGCCAGCTCAACGATTTTACCCAGGTACATCACCGCCACCCGGTCCGAGATATGCCGGACTACCGAAAGGTCGTGGGCTACGAAAAGGTAGGTCAGGTTCAGCCGGGATTGCAGGTCTTCCATCAGGTTCACGACCTGGGCCTGGATCGAAACGTCCAGGGCGGAAACCGGCTCATCGGCCACTATAAAGGAGGGCGACGCGGCCAGGGCGCGAGCGATACCGACACGCTGGCGCTGCCCACCTGAAAATTCGTGCGGGTAGCGGGTGCCGTAGTGGCGGCTCAAACCGACCAGTTCGAGTAATTCCTGGACTTTTTCGTAACGCTCTTTAGCCGTACCCATGCCGTGAATAACCATCGGCTCGGCCACGATATTCTGAACGGTCAAACGCGGGTTGAGGCTGGCGTAAGGATCCTGGAAAATCATGGTCATGTTCCGGCGCACCCTTTTCAGTTCCTGGCCCCTGATGCCGGTAATATCCTTGCCCTCGAAATAAATCTTGCCGCCAGTCGGCCTGCTCAGATGCAAAATGGTTCGCCCGGTGGTGGATTTGCCGCAGCCCGACTCCCCGACCAGGCCGAGCGTTTCGCCCTTGCGCACATCAAAACTGATGCCGTCTACCGCCCGGACTGCGCCGACCTGCCGTTGAAAGATAATGCCCTGGTTGATGGGGAAATGCTGCTGCAAGTTCCGCACGCTCAGAAGCACATTCGGGTCAGCCGAAGGCGCTAAATCGTCCATGACAGCGGTAGCCTGGCGATTTATATCAATAGAGGGTTTGGATTTTTCGCCGGGCTTGCGGCCTCTTGACCCGTTCAGGTTGTTCTCACTCATTAAGCCCTGACCTTCTTAAATGTAACTGGTTTACCACAAAGCATCCTAAGCAACTTCTTGGGCTTCGTGCACGGGAGGGTCGCCCATCTTGACTTCGGAGTGGCAGGCAATCCAATGTTCGCTGCGACCGCCGTCGGCTTCGGCAGGCACCTGGCGCAATTCCGGTCGAATAGTTTCAGCCTGGGGCAGGGCGTATTCACACCGGGATACAAAAGGACAACCTTTTGGCAAATCAAGCAAATCCGGGGGTGAACCCTTGATTGGCTCGAGCCTGCCCCGGCGGGCCTCATCCAGGCGCGGGATGGATTTTAACAGGCCCATGGTATAGGGGTGGCGGGGATTGGCAAACAGTTCATCGGCGGTAGCTGTTTCGACAATATGGCCCGCGTACATAACATTGATGCGGTCGGCCATCCCGGCCACGACGCCCAGGGCGTGCGTAATAAGCATTACGGCAGTGCCGGTTTCCGCCTGAAGTTTTTCCAGCAGTTCCAGGATTTGAGCCTGGATAGTCACATCAAGCGCGGTCGTCGGTTCGTCGGCGATAATCAGCTTGGGCCGGCAGGCCAACGACATTGCAATCATGACGCGCTGGCGCATGCCGCCGGAAAAGTGGTGCGGGTAGCTGCGGACGCGCTCGGCGGCGTTCGGAATACCGACCATTTTAAGCAGGTCTACCGATTCTTTTAGAGCCTGGGTCTTGGTGAGTCCCAGGTGGGTGATTAGCGGCTCGGACAACTGCCGCCCGACTGTTAAAACCGGGTTGAGCGAAGTCATCGGATCCTGGAAAATCATGGCGATTTCCTTGCCCCGGACCTTCCGCATGTCCCTGTCTTCCAGTTTTAAAAGGTCGCGGCCTTCAAAAAGAATCTCCCCGCCGACTACCTTACCCGGGTTCTGGACCAATCTAAGGATAGACATTGCCGTGACGCTCTTGCCGCTACCGCTTTCGCCTACCACGCCGAGGGTTTCACCTTTGTCTATATGGAAAGAAACATCATCAACAGCCTTTACAACACCGTCTTTACTTTTAAATTGGGTCTTGAGATTTCTTACTTCCAGTAAAGGTGCCATTAAAGTGCCCTTCTAAATCTCATAAAATTGCTATTAAGGTTGATTTCATATGGCTTTATACCTGGTCGTCTTAACGCCGATAAAACCGTTAAGCCTGGTAAGCGTGGTTGTTAGAAATCGCCAACAATTAATCTCTACTCATTGAGTCGATTCTACCGCCAACTGGGCGATTGAACCTTACAAAGAATACATTGGGTAATGAGCTTGGGCTAACGCCGGTCAGGCTGAGGGAGGTTTGCCGGGTATTACTTAAAAAGTAAGGCAGCCTTCCCCATGTGAAGAAGTCCCAGGATTAGTGTTGAAGCGTCCCTTTTTGTTACACCATTTCTAACATTTCTTTGTTTATCACCATAGATAATCAAAGTGCTTCTGGTAAGCAGAGTGAGTGTTAAAAGAAAAAGTTCCCTGCATAAATTGTGTCGAGATATTATCACAAGCGTTAAACTTTTGCAAATTTTTATCGCTTGGTTAAAAGAAATTTAACAGTTTCCTAATCTTTTAACAACCCCGCACTTTAAAAAATGGTGTAGCGTTCGTACACTTACTTAAACGACATCACTTTAAGAATAGTTGCACCATTTCTTAAAATCTGAGAAGCCAGGTCCGGCCAAATTTAGCCTTGACCCGGCTTCTCAACCGCATACCGTCCCAGGTGAAATTAAATCCACCTATACCGCAAGGTCGGCCAGGCGGCCTTCCAGTCGGACCAGTTTTTCCCGGCTGGCAACCAACTTTTCGCGCTCTTTTGCCACGACAGCCGCCGGAGCCTTATCCACAAAGTTGGAGTTGGAAAGGGTCTTTTCGCCCTTTTCAATCTCTTTGCGGGCTTCCTCGATTTCCTTGTTCAACCGGGCCTGCTCCACCGCCAGGTCTATCATCCCGGAAAGCGGCAGGTAAACCGTCGCGCCGCCGGTCACAAAACTGATAGCCTGGCGCGGTGGTTCGGCCAATTGGGTATCGGCCACGATTTCCAGCCTGGCAGCGTCCACCCCGGCCAACCGGATAATAGTGTCCGCTTCGCTTTCAAAGAGCGCCTTTAGTTCGGGCCGCGCCGCCACAATTGCCGCCACCCGTTTGCTTTCGACATGGGCTTCGCTCTTGGCGTTGCGTATCCCTTTAACCACTTCCTGCACTGCCTCAAACCGGGCAATCGCGTCCAGGTCGGGCTGACCCGGGGCAGTCGGCCAGGGCGCCATCATTATACTTTCCCCTTCGTGGGGCAGGTTATGCCATAGTTCTTCGGTAACAAACGGCATAAAAGGATGTAACAGGCGCAAACTACCTTCAAGAACACCTACGAGCATTCTTTGGGCCGCCAGCTTTGTAGCCGGGTCCAGGCTGTTGAGGCGCAGCTTGCTGACTTCAATGTACCAGTCGCAAAACTCGCCCCATAGAAATTCGTAGAGGGCGCGCCCGGCTTCCCCGAACTGGTACTGCTCCATGTTTTTGGTCACGCCCGCGACCAACTGGTAGTAGCGGCTGACAATCCAGCGGTCGGCCAGCGGCGCGTCCGGTTGCAAGGCCGGAGCCTGGCAGGGCAGATTTTCCAGGCCGCTCAGGCTAATAAAGCGGGTGGCGTTCCAGAGTTTGTTGGCAAAGTTACGGCTGTCGCCAATCCTGGTAACGGATAGCTTGGTATCCACGCCGGGCGTGCTGCTGGTAAGAAGAGTATAGCGCAGGGCGTCGCTGCCGAACTCCTTCACATTGTCCAGCGGGTTGATAACGTTACCTTTGGTCTTACTCATCTTGGCGCCTTTTTCGTCCCGGATGATACCGTTTAAGTAGACGGTATGGAAGGGCACTTCGCCGCCCATAAAGTGCATCCCGAACATAATCATGCGGGCCACCCACAGAAAAATAATTTCGTACCCCGTTTCCATCACCGAGCCGGGATAGAAATAATCCAGGTCTGCCGTCTGGTCGGGCCAGCCGAGAGTGCTGAAGGGCCACATGCCGCTGCTGAACCAGGTGTCCAGCACGTCGGGGTCTTGCCAGATTTTGTCGGTGCTGCCGCATTTTTCGCAGGCGGCTAATTTTTCTTCTTCAACAGCCTGGACATGGCCGCAGTTGTCACAGAACCAGACCGGGATGCGGTGGCCCCAGAACAACTGGCGCGACACTGCCCAGTCGTGAATATTTTCCATCCAGTCGGTATAAATCTTTTTGAAGCGTTCCGGCACAAATTTCACACGACCATCGTAGGCGGCTTCCAGGGCCGGTTTTGCTAAAGGTTCCACCTTGACCCACCACTGTTCGCGCACCAGCGGTTCGACCGGCACGCCGCTGCGTTCGCTATAAGGCACGTTATGCAGGTACGGCTCGGTTTTGACCAGGTAGCCGCCTGCTTCCAGGTCGGCCAGGACTTTTTTACGGGCCACAAAGCGGTCCAGCCCGGCATAGCTGCCGCCATTCTCGTTGACCGTAGCATCAGGATTAAAGATATTAATAACGGGCAAATTATGGCGCTGGCCGATTTCAAAGTCGAGCGGGTCGTGACCGGGCGTCATTTTAACGGCCCCGGTCCCAAAGTTGGCGTCCACACCCTCGTCGGCCACGATAGGAATCTCCCGGCCCACCAGCGGCAGAACCAGGGTCTTGCCCGCCAGGCCGGTATAACGCTCGTCACTAGGGCTGACGGCTACGCCGGTATCACCCAGCATCGTTTCAGGGCGGGTGGTCGCCACGGTCACGAAGTGGTCAGGCTCATCTTTCACGGGGTAGCGGATAAACCAGAGCGAACCCTGCTCCTCTTCCATTTCCACTTCCAGGTCGCTGATAACGGTCAGGCTTTTAGGGTCCCAGTTCACGATGCGGGAAGCCCGGTAGATAAGCCCGGCATCGAACAGGCGTTTGAAAGCCACCCGCACAGCGCGCTGGCGGGGCGGGTCCATGGTAAAGGCTAACCGGGTCCAATCGGCGCTGGCTCCCAATTTCTCCATCTGCCCGATAATGGTGTTGCGATATTCGTCCATCCAGGCCCAGACCCGTTTTAGAAATTCCTCGCGGCCCAGGTCATTTTTGGTTTTGCCTTCGGTCTGCAAAATATTTTTTTCGACGACGTTTTCTCCGCTGATTCCGGCATGGTCGCTGCCCGGTAACCACAGGGTCGGCTCACCGAGCATGCGGTGATAGCGGGTCATAGCGTCTTGCAGACCGACAAAAAGGGCGTGGCCCTGGTGCAAAGCCCCGGTCACGTTCGGCGGCGGCATAATACAGACCCAGGGCTTTTTGCTCTTATCAATTTTCGGTGTGAAATAGCCCTTTTCCAGCCAGTAAGCGTACCATTTCGCCTCGGCGGCAGCCGGGTTATAGGCTTTATTCATTTCTTCTTTTTCTTCTTGTTTTCCGGTTGTGTCGCTCATCGTCTTTCTCCTAAGTTAGTTTTAGTGCCTGGTTTTAAGTGTTTAGTAGGATTCAAGCCGGCTTGTCAGCATAATCTTTTTGATTGGGCCTTTTAGCTTCTCAAACCTGGGCAAACCGGCTTTTTTTTACATTAAAATTCAAGGCGCATTTCTACTAAACTACCAAACCGGTTGGTTGGCTGAAACCCCATTTTTTTATAAAGATATACGGCGGAGTGGTTGGCCGGGTCTACGAACAAGGTCAGATAGTGCGCCCCGGTCGCCCTGGCAAAGTCCAGGGAATGTTCAATTAACTTGCGGCCTACTCCCTGGCCCCTGGCCGCCTCTACGATACCGATACCAAACCGCCAGCCTCGCGGCGGCAAATAATCCGGTTCGTGGTTTTTGAGGGTTATAGCGCCAAATTGCTGCCCGGTGGCGTCTACGGCGATAAAAGCCGGGCCGTTTTCGGGCGTCCAGGAGGACCAGTAATTGTCCTCCTGTTGTTGCAGTTTTTCAAGACCGTATTCCTGGATAAAGCCGGGGGAGGCCAGCACTGCTTCCCAGTTCATAGCTCGTAAAAAGGTTATATCGCCCGGTCCGGCCTGTTGGATAGTTATAGTCTTCATAAAATTCCACTATAAAAATAAAAAACCCTTCCGTCCGCACAAAGGACGAAAGAGTTACACCTCTTACGTGGTACCACCTTAATTTAGCCCGCGAAAAACTCCGGCGGGCGCTCTGAGGGCGGTAACGGGCCACATTTCGTTGGCCTTTAATCGGCAAAAGCCGGTTCGAGGCCAAAACTCCCAGGCTACGTTCGGCTTTGCATCTCCGCCGGGGCTTTCACCTTTCCCCCGTTCTCTACCGGACCACGCCGCTTACTCTTCCTGTTCACAGTCTATAAAATCTTAAATTGTAAGAAAGATATTATCAATTAAGCACCTGACTGTCAAGCCTGCCACGGCAAAATGGCAAATAAGGTGGTTAACTACACATCATTGCATATAAATACTTGACAATCTGCAAAATAGTAGTAAATTATAAATGACTGACCAGTCAGTATTAATAGAAATGGAAGGTTCTTAAATTGACGCCACGACCTGATGTAAGCGTGCAACGCACCCATGAAGTTTTAGAGGCCGCTACAGCCGTATTCGCCCGGCTCGGGTTCCACAAAGCCCGCATGGACGATATTGCTCAGGAAGCAAAAGTTAGCAAGGGAGTGCTTTATTTCTATTTCAAAAGCAAAGACGCAATAATCGAGGCTCTGTTAAAGCATCTTTTCTCCGGCCCAATTGTTAACATCCAAAATCTAGTCCAACTTGATGGCACGGTCCGGGAACGGTTATTAAAATTAACCGAAAGTTTTGGCAGGGAAGTTCAAATTATGGAACGTTTCTTACCCATTGCCTTCGAATTTTATTCGATTGCAGGGCGTAATAAGGCTGTAAACGATTTCCTGGGCAATTATTACCGGGAAATGATAGTCAGTTTGAGCAGCATGCTCGAGCAGGGCATGCAAAGTGGAGAACTTCAGGACAATCTTGATACTACCCAGGTTGCCAGATCAATTATTGCTATCTATGAAGGAATGACTCTTCTATGGATTCTCGAAAAAGGTAAATTTGACTGGGTTGCCATTAGCAAGCTTTCAATTACTCAATTTCTTCAGGGAATAGAACGACAGCCTGGTAAGCAAGGTTATTCAACCGAAGAATAAATAAATAAACTTAACGGAAATGAGGTGAAAATGACTCAACCGGTTTTGTGTACCCAAAATTTAAGTAAGGCCTACGGACGTAAGCAGATTTTGCGCGATGTTAACTTTGAGATTTATCCCGGTTCACTGGTAGGTATCGTGGGTGAAAACGGGGCGGGTAAATCAACGCTGCTGCGAATACTGGCGGGTGAAGACCGCACCAGGCATGGCAATGTAATCCTTAACGGCGTTTTTGGTTACTGTCCTCAGAATGTGGTCCTAAACGAAGCCCTTACTGTCAACCAACACTTGCTCTATTTTAAGGCAGCCTACAATTTAACCAATCTGCGCCGGGCCGAGGAGTTACTGCAAGAACTCGGTTACGAACAATACCGGCAAAGCCTCGTTGCAACCCTTAGCGGTGGAACTCGCCAGAAACTTAACCTGACACTGGCTTTGATGCACCAGCCGCAACTGCTTTTGCTTGACGAGCCTTACCAGGGATTTGACTGGGAAACCTATTTGCGGTTCTGGGAATTGGCCGAAAAACTTAAAGAGCAAAGCTGCGCCGTCCTTATCATATCGCATATGTTTTTCGAACAAAGCCGTTTTGATGAACTTTATCGACTGCACAACGGTTTGATTCAGAAAATTAAAGTTGTCCCGGAAGCAGAATCAGTCTCTAAGAAAGAGGTTTAAGAACAATGACACAACTTGAAATAACTCACCCTTTGCCTACTTCATGGCGAAATCGTTACCTTACCGCCAGCCGCTATACCTTAATTGAACAGGCCCGTAACCGGCTGGCAATTATCCTGTTAGTGGGCTTTGTGCCAATCTGGTACTTTATACTTGCAGAGATTACGCCTCCCGATTTGGTAGCATTCAAACTCTGGTCTTCCGGCAAAATGGTACAGGTCAACGGGCATAACCTGGTGCTGATATCGAGCGGCCTGAACGCGCTTACTATGGTTATAGGTTTTATTATATTCACTTCCACCCGGCGAGACACTCTTTTTGACCGGAGGTTAATCCTCAGTGGGTATCCCCAATCGGTGCTAATCCTGGCAAAATTAACCAGCATGATATTGGTTACAGGGCTGGTTTCCCTGTACGCAACCGGGATACTCTACCTGTTCTGGCAACCTTCGCATCCGGTCCTTATCTGGCTGGGATTTTTCAGTTCCGGACTCATCTACGGTGGACTGGGCCTGCTCCTGGGCGTTTTGCTGAAAGGAGAGTTGGAAGGCTTTTTCCTGGTAATGATGATTAGCCTGATGGATACGCTCTTGCAAAATCCGATTGGCAACCCGGCAGCTAACAAAGAATTTCTAAAATATTTCCCCTCTTACAGTTCGATGCAATGGACCGTGGCGGGAGAATTTACCAGCACCGTCCTCTGGCAATATTTTTTGTTCTCCCTGGCCTGGTTTGGTGGCTTTGCGCTGCTGGGCCTGGCAATATTTTACTGGAAAACCCGCTCGAATATTCAAACAGGGCAGACCAGCCAGAAGAATTAATGATTGACCGGACTACGGCATAGAAGGATTAAATATTTCCATGTTGCGGTCCGGGGCGGAGAGTTCGGTAAAGCCAAACTGGCGGTAAAGGCCGTGAGCGTCGCGGGTACGCAAGGTCCAGAGGCGCAACGAATTCATACCGGGATAGCTCATCATGCAGCCAAGCATCCATTTCGAAAGACCCTGGCCCCGGTATTCTTCCAGGATATAAACATCGCACAGGTAAGCGAAAAGGACATAATCGGTGACGACCCGGGCCAACCCGATTTGTTTGTCGCCGTCATAAAGGCCAAAGTTGAGCGAGTTTTCGACGGATTTTGCGACTACCTCCCTGGAACGGCCTGCCGCCCAGTACGACCGGGTGAGATAGGCGTAGATGGCGTCTACATCAAGCCGGGCCGGGTCGGTGCTAACCAGAAAGTTATCTTTGCGGTACTCCTGCACAGGATGGCTCATTTCTTTTTTTTTCTCTCTCTCTTTTCTTTTTTCTTTTTCTCAAAATTTTAATGACTATTCAACCCGCGTTGCATCGGGAAAATAATTCCCTCCCACAGGTGAGCAGAACTGTCGGGAAAATAATTCCCTCCCACAGGGGGATAGTTACAAATTCTAAAAAACTATTCCAGAACAATCGTCCGGTGGCCGTAGGTCAGCACACGGTCTTCGAGATGCGCCCTTACAGCGCGGGCCAGCACCAACCGTTCGAGGTCTCGGCCCTTTCGTATCAGGTCTTCGACCCCATCGCGGTGGCTGACCTGGGTCACGTCCTGGGCGATAATCGGCCCCTGGTCGAGTTCCTCCGTCACATAGTGGCTGGTCGCGCCTATCATTTTAACGCCCCGCTCGTAAGCCTGGTGGTAGGGCCGCCCGCCCACAAAAGCCGGTAAGAAACTGTGGTGAATATTAATGATGCGGTTTGGATACGCCTGGACCAGAAAGGGTGTTAACACCTGCATGTAACGGGCCAGCACCAGCACGTCAACCCGGTTTTCCTCGACCAGGGCGGCTATCCGGGCTTCCTGCTCGACCCGGTTGGTTTTGCCGACCGGCAGGTAAAAGTAGGGGATACCAAAGTTAGCGGCGACCGGTTCCAGGTCAGGGTGATTGCTGATTATAAGCGGGATTGCGGCGACCAGTTCCCCGGCCTTCTGGCGCAAGAGCAGGTCGTATAGACAATGGTCCAGCCGTGAAACCAGGATAGCCATACGCTTCGGGCGGTCGGAAAAATGCAACTGCCAGCGCATCTCGAACGGCCCCGCAACCGCAGCAAAGGCCGGGCCGATAGCGTCCCGTTCCAGGTCCATACCTTCGAGTTCGAACTGGACCCGCATAAAGAAGGCTTTGTCGTTCAGGTCGCTGTGCTGGTTAGCCTCCAGGATATTTGCGCCGTGGTGGGCCAGGAAGGTCGTAACGCTGGCGACGATGCCTTTACGGTCGGGACAGGAGATAGTCAGGGTGCCGGAAAGCGGTTGCAATTTTTTCCTTTCGTTGAACGTTAAACGTTGCACGTAATAAAACCAAAAGCCGGAGTCCTCGCTAAGAATCTCCGGCTATATTACTACAATTTATGTTGAAAAGTGAGGTTTTTTAAAAGAAACCCACTCTCAATTACAAAGACCAGCTCATATGATATTCGGGCCACTCGGCGGCTTTGCCCGCTTCGGTCAGGTGAAGCGGGTAGCGGGTATCCAGCATCACAGCGTACTCGTCGGTCTCGACCTTATTCTTGACAGCCCCGATTGCTTTAGGGTGCGGTCCGTGGTGGATGCCCTGGGGGTGCCAGGTAACCATCCCGGCGTCAATACCGTGGCGGCTGAAGAAGTTGCCGTCGTGGTAGAAAAGCACCTCATCGTAATCAATGTTGCGGTGGAAGAACGGCACGCGCATGGCTTCGGGGTCGGCCTCGAACGGGCGCGGCACGAAGCTGCAAATCACGAAATTATTCGCCAGGAAGGTCGTGTGGACGCTGGGCGGCAGGTGGACCCGGTGGCTCATTACAGGGCGATAGTCCCGGATGTTGAGCTTGATAGGGCAGAGGTCGCCTTTCCAACCGACCACATCGAGCGGGTTAAAGGGATAAAAGACCGAGGTGTACTCGCCCTCGCGCTTGATACGGACCTCCCATTCGGGTTCGCCCTGCGGCCCGGTCTTGCTGCCGGCCAGGTCGCCGGCCTCGGCTGGTTCCGGCGAAGGCGTTTCGACCACCCCCATGTCGTATTGCGCCCCCACACCCAGCATGCCGCGCTCTTTAACCGGGATTTTTATTTCGCTAAAAGATTCTATTAAAAGGTAGAACTGGTCCGGCTCGTTGCTGGCCGGGGTAAAGCGGTAAGTCGTGCCACGGGGGATAACCAGGTAGTCGCCCCGTTCGTAATTGAGCGGGCCGTAGTCGGTTTCGAGGTTTCCGGCGCCTTTGTGAATGAAATAAACGTCATCTCCGTCGGCGTTACGCATGTAGTAGGGCATCGGGCCGGCGGGCCGGACCGCTTTAAGGGCTAAATCGCTATTAAAGAGGAAAGTCACCGCCTCGCCGAACGGGTCGTCTTTGCGCAAAACTTCCGCGCCGGGCAGGGTCAGGCAGTTGATGGCGCGCGGTTTGAGCGGCCCTTCGATGCGGGTCCAGCCGGTCGGCGGGTGGGTGTGGTAGAGGTGAGAAACGCGCCCGTAAAAACCTTCCCGGCCATGTTCGTCTTCGAAGGTACCTTCGGGCAGAGCGACGTGGGCCTGCCGCGAGTATTCACCTTTTCCCAGTGGAAACATCTGTTATTCCTCCTTGAATAGGATGCTTTGAATACTATTCTTTCTCATTATTTGTAGGACTTTCGCTTGAAACTATTATTTTGGGTTTGTTTTCCTTGTAGCCGAAAGCTTATCATGGTTAAAGCGAAAGTTGTGAATTGATATTTATTAAATTATAGCACAGGCTGTTCAGGAATAATAGTATTGTCCGTACTGCCCGGTAGTAACAGGTTTGGTTCATTTTGTCAGACAAAAGGCTCAACAATTCAGAGTAAAGCCACTCGTTTTGGAAAATGGGAAGTCCTTACAGCGAACCACAGAATAACAAGGGGCGGGGTGAAGCCAATTTTACAGACCTGATAAATGGCATTGAAGGTGCTTTTAGACTTGCTTAAAAGAAAGGGCAGGGTGAGGAAAATAGCCCAGCCCTTTTTTATTTAACCGGTTACTACTCCAACGCCCCGGCTATTCGCAACAACTGGCGCAGGATGGTGGCGAGTTGGTCGGCGGCGCGAGGACTCGGCTGCAACGGTAACTGGCCGTAACGGAACTCGTCGTGTTCGAGGCGGGTCGGGTCGTCGGGATAGACTACCCAGGCTGCCACGACGGGCCGGGCCAGCGTATTAGACTGGGCGTCGGTCTTGGTGAAGTCGCGGATAGAGTCGCGGTACTCGTACTTGGCGTAAAGGGTGCGGCGGTCCCGGCTGTAGGTCGCGTCCATCACGATGATTTTAGGGACGCGTTCGCCTTCTTCGAAAACCTCGATGGCGATATCAGGCTTGCGCTTGGTCGAACCCATCCCGGACGGAGCGTAGTAGCCGTAATAGCTCGGCCCGCCCATTTCCGGGTTGTCGAGCGAGTCGAAATCGTCGGAACCATCGGTAAAATCACGGCCCGGACGGTAGCCGCTAAAGCTGCGGTACTCCCGGTCGTAATAGACGACCATCCGGCGGCCAAGCGGCGAGACCAGTTCCATCGAACTGCCGCTTTGCAGGATATAGTTGAAGCGAATTTTGCTGGTCAGGTTGTTGACCGGCTTGCCCTCTTTAGCGACCACCGTAAAGCCGAGCTTTTCCACCATCGTCTGCAAAATAACGACCGTTACCCAGTATTCGTACAACTGGTTGACGCTGCTCAGGCGGACGCTCCGGTTTGTTTGTTCCAGGCCAATCGTGCTGCTGACCAGGTCAACGGACTGGTCAAGGTCCGACTCAATCTGACGAATCTGGCGGTAGAAACGGTTCTCGCGCAACACCACGCTGGTCCGGCGCGGTCCAAGCGCGCCCAGTCCGGCCAAAAACGAGCCGTTGATTGTATCTTCCAGCCGGGAGCGCATCTTTCTAAGGTTGTGAATGAATTCCTCGTTGGCCTTGATACGGACCGAAAGGGCCAGCGACCGGGTACGGCTGCTGCGGTTTTGCTCCTGCCGGGCCGTCCGAATTTCTTCTTCAAGCTGGCTTTCGACCATCTTTGAAAGATTTATCAGCTTCTTCACGGTCATTTTCAGGAAGCGATTTTCATAAGTATCAAAGGCTTCTTCCAGGCGCGCCACCGGCACCCTGGCGGGCAAGGCCCGGACACCGTGCGAGAGCGGTCGGTGAGAAGGCCGCGATTTTTCCAGCCTTTTCTGGGCTTTTAGCAGTTGGGCCTGCATGCGGTTGAGCGGCGCTTCGACCGGCCTGGGTTTAGGCTTGTCTTCCAGTTCGCTTTCGACAATCGCCTCGGCGGCCCGCTTGTCGCCCGGCACTACAATCCACTGGGTGCCGCTGCGCGAAGCCAGTTTAAGCGAACTGTAGTTCAAGGCGTTAACCGTATTGGCCGGGACATCTGTAATCAAGCGGCGCAGGACCCGGTGCGGATGGTCCATAATGCCCGGCAACACATTTACCATGCGCCGGTAATAGGCCGCGACAATATCGTAACGGGCCGAGGCGACGGTCTTGGCCCCGGCCAGCATAGAGATTTCGTGGGCGCGCCCTTTGTGGCTATAGAGGACTTTTTCGTTCTGGCGTTTTAACACTTCACGCATGTACTCGTAGTGCTGCTCGGCCAGGCGGGTTACCTGAAGCTGGATATTCGAGGTAAAACCGGGGACGGGCAGCCCACGATAGAGCAAGGTTACGCTGCAATCCCCGGCGTACTGCTCCTCCTGCATGCGCTGCTGCCACTCGCGGGTGCTGACCTTATAAGTGGCCCGCAAAACGTTCCACTCCACCGGGATACCCTGGCTGACCTCGTCGCGTTCCAGTTCGAGGGTAAGCTGGTAAATATCCAGGGGGCGCGGCACGTCGCCGGTATCAATTTCAAAACTGAGGCGTTCGCGTTCGCCCAGGGCCACTTCGCCGCCCCAGGGCAGGTACTGGCGGTTTACCATTACCCGCACCTGCTGCAACTGTTCGAGTTCCTCACGGCTGAACTCGCCCGCCGCCCGCCAGGCGACGAGCGGCCCGGCCTGAGCGGGCGGGAAGTTTTTCTCTCCGCCCCAGTTTAGTTCGTTATAGTTGCCCGATGACAACATCATCCTCTTCCAGTTTGCTGCTCAGTTCCATAATTGCCTCGTGGCTGCGCTCGAACAGGGGCCGGTCTGTTTCGGGGCTGCGGGCTTCCTGCTCGAAATAGGTCGTCAACTTTTCGAGCATCACGCGCTGGCGGTTGTGGTCGCTGGATACTTCGAGCTTGACCAGCACCTTCTGGACAATCTGGATGTCCAGGGCGGCGGCCATCGTAAAATACCCGGCCCGGTAGGCTTCGTCCACCCAATCGAGGATTTCGTGGACGGTCCGGTAGCCAAACTGCTGCCCGGCCTCGGCCAGGCGCAAATTGATTTCCTTGAGGTGGGTGCCCACGAATTCGAGCAGGTCGTCGGAATAATCATTGCGCAGGAGTTCGAGCATGTGACCGATTTCGATGCGGTCAATTTTGATGATGTTGGCCCGGTCCAGCACTTTTCGGCTGAAAGTGTGGGTCGTTTCGTCAAGGTTTACCGTCCCGGTGATGTAGAGGTTTGGCGGGATTATCAGGTCCTGGTCCACCTCGTCGTCCGGGCCTTTAGGCTGGTCGTAGAGGCGAATTTTTCGCAAATCACCCTTAACTTCCATGCGGCTTAGGAAGTCCGAGAAGTAATACTCAGCCCGGGCCAGGTTCATTTCATCCAGGCAGACAAAATATTTCCGGGGGTTGCGGGGGTCTTTTTCATAGGCGACCGAAGCATTATAGACGTGTTTGCAAAATTCAGATGGGACAAAATGTTTATTTAAAATATCGTAATTGCCAAGCAAACTTTCATTGGACTGCCAGTCGGGGCGGATACTGACCAGACAGTATTTACCGTTCATGGCTTCGGCGTAGACCTGGGTCAGGCGGGTTTTGCCGCCGCCCGAAACCCCGGTCAGGATAACAAACGGCTTTGAAATAAGCGAAATATGATAGCGCCAGATTAGTTCATCGGGATAATAAAGTTTTTCCCGCTTGAGGTGTTCGATTACACGGTTGACTTCGGCGGTAACGACTTTATTTGGTTTGGGCGCAGGCGGCAGCGGCACAGTGACCGGGCGCGGCACATAGCCGCTGTTGTACATCGAGCTGTAACCCCGGTTGAACCCGTTCACCTGGACCGGCGCTTCCGCGCTAAGCTGGATTATTTTTCCAAGCCTGGAAACTACGGCATCGCATTGTTCAGCTTCGCTGACCCGCCCGGCGCTGCGTAATTCGTTGGCGCGTAATTCATGTTTATCCTGGATACTTTGTAAAGCAGAAATAATATAACTGCGGTCAATTTTGCGGATGTATTTACTAAAAGTTTCACTGCGGACCGAGCGGTTCCAGACCGGACTGCTGTCTATCAGGCCGTCCATAAAACGGACCGACAGGTCGGGATTGCCGTTTATCAGGTAGTGCGGCTTGCCCAGTAACATGCCATCGCGGCTATCTTTTCGTTCGATTTTATCAACTACATAAACCCCGACCAGGTAATTGAAATTGGCCCGGTTGGTCCAGAAGAACATTACGCTTCCGGGTGAAACTGTTTGTAAAAATTCGCTATATTCATCATCAGCCGGTTTCCAGACTTTATATCCATATTTACTGAATAAGGAGAGGTCATAGCAGCGCGCTTCGCCTTTGTCGCAATAATTAGCCCGGAAATGTTCCTGCGCCCCGCACATTACCCGGACGGGATTGCTACAAATGGTCCCGTCAAACCCGGCTATATGCCTATTAACTTTAAGGAGTAAGCAATTATCAAGGGTTAAACTATAGGTCAAGCGTGCTTCCGGTTTTATTTCCGCTGGAATGGTACTGAGGTCATAATTTGAGAAAGCCCGGCTAAAGGCGGTGTCGGTCAGGGGTGGGGAAGCAGCTATTTCATTAGGCAGGCGACCGGGAAATTCATTTACATCAGGGGGAGGGGTTTCAGATTGAGTCATTGAGCTTAAACTCTCATTGGTGCCCGGTGAAGAGCTCATGGAATTTTCCTCCTTTATTTTATTTAGTTGTTTTAGGTAAATTAGATCCATAATTATTTGTTAGGGTGTTTGGCTAAATTAAATTAGGTAAGGCCAGCCTTAGGGACGCCAGACCTTACACTTTCCGCTCGTTATTACTTATAGATTGAAAGCTTCGGTACCTTTTGTGAAAAAGTTTTCTCGAAAAAGCCTTAAATCATGGGGCCAATTGATTATAAGGTTATCCTCTGTATCAAGTAGGCAAGAAAAAGGCCAATCCTGGCGGCAATTGGAAGCTTAATTCTATAATTTTAGTTTACCCTTTAGGCTGTATAAAAGCAAGCTGAAAAAGCATTGGTGGCCACAAATTAGAAGCCAGGAACCGATAGGATTTATTTTAGACCTCCTAAAATTTATTCAACTTATTCTCAACTTTATTAATGATTTTATGAAAAGTTTCCGGTGAGAATTATTGACTCCAGAGGTAGGGAAAGCTATAATTAGAACATAATTTCGCTTAGAAAGGGTCATGAAATGAGTGGTAATTTGTGAAAAAGTCGGCTCTTTTTTCCCCCGGTAGAGATAAAAATACAGGTAACGAAAAAATTATTGAAAGTATAAAAAGTACGTACCGACGCGGAAATTTACGGCTCGAACGGAAAAATAACGGGCCACACAAAAGAAGGAGTGACAACAATGGCGACGATGATGAATGAAGCTGATAACCCTTCCCGGCGGCCGGCCCGGCGCAATTCTTCCAAAGGAAATGTACCGCCGCCAAGCGCCGAAGCAACCGCTCGCAAACTCGATTTGGCGGTTGAAGACGAGCAAAATGAACTGGAATTTGAAGGGACCACGAAAACTTCGAAAACTTCTATAAAGCAGTCGAGCCGCAAGGCCCAAACCAACCGCGAAGCCGAAATTCAGCGCCTGGAACGCCAGCAGACTATCGCCCGTCTGGCCGAAAAACGCGACGAGTATGTTGAGAGGCTTGATATCGGCGCGGCTAAAATTGAAGAAGCCCGCAGCCAGGGTAAAGATGTTACTTCCTGGGAAGATTACTGGATTCAATTGCTGCGGCAGTACGAAGCAGTTTGCGACAAGCTGCGCGACCTTACACACCAGGGCTAGTTGTCCATTTCAAATTTCCGCCCGGTCCGGCTCTGTTATACAGGGCCGGTTTTTATTTTACCTTTTGCTTTTTGCTTTCGGGCTGCTAAAGGATAACTTTTAGTAACTTTGAGGCAATTAGCTTCTTTACCGAGTGCCTCTAACCTACTTGTAAAAAGGTTTGATATTAACTATTGTGACAAGGTTAAACATGGGGTATTATGGAAATAATTTTTGACCTGGTAAGGTAACCGCATCTTCTGCAAGGTGTGAACGCTCAATTAGATGTGATATGCCATGCCAAACCCGGGATCTGAAATACATCAGTAATTAGAGCGTAAAGTATGACGCAACAATCCGAACAGATTTTGCTGGTAGCGGCTGACCAGGAACTGTTGATGCAATTTAGTTTTCATCTTCAACGGGCCGGATACCAGGTGATTATGGCAGAAAGCGGCCAGGAAGCTATCCTAAAAACTCAGACCGAAAAACCGGACCTGGCTATTATAGACCTGAAGTTGCCGGACCTTTCGGGAGTGGAGGTCTGCCGCGGCCTGCGTAAAGCGCACCTTAATTTGCGCGTCATTATGCTTACCTCAAGCTATTCGCCGGACGAATACGTCACTACCCTGGAAGCCGGGGCCGATGACTTTATTGTCAAGCCTATTAATCCGAAAGAGTTTATTTTACGAGTGAAAGCGGTTTTACGGCGCACCAACCAGCCCGAACAAAACCAGGCCGCTTTCCAGAACCACCAGCGCGGTACGTCTATGCTGCCCCAGCCTGATCCGGACCCCGCCAATATTAGCGCCGACAGACGCCAGAATACTTTCCTTGATATGCCCACCGGGTTGAAGGAAGAATATACCCTGGACGAACTTTTAGAGCAGGCTTCCAACGCCATCCAGCTTCAAGATAAAGCAGAGGCCCGTGAAATTTATTTACAAGCCCTTAAAATTGACCCTTATAACGAAATTGCCCTGACCTGGCTGGCCTGGTATACCAGCGATGCTTATGAAGGGGTCCGCTTCCTGGAGAAACTGGTCGAAAAGCACCCGGAAAGCGCTAAATACCAGCAATATTTAGCCGCCGGCAAGCGCCGGGTTCAGGAACTTGACCAGCTTATTTCCGAATCGGGCATGCTGGGTTACTGGTCTATGGCCGAGCAAATCATGGCCGAACGCTACCAGCACGGCACCGACCGGCGCAGCGCTCCAATTACCCCGGTCGGGCAACTCCTGCTTAAAAAGGGTTTTATTACACCGGACCAACTGGAGACCGCTGTAGTAGTCCACGAAATGTTCGCCCGGTTGGGCCAGCCCAGGAAACTGGGGGAGGTGCTGCTGGAATACGGCTACCTGACAAAGGCGCAGCTACAAGAGGTCTTGAATGAACAGGTGGTAGATTTTAATACCCAGTTTTACTAGGCTTTGCCGGACGTAAAGGTTACAAATCCCGCCTAAAACATTAATTGGGCCACTGTGAAAAGTGGCCCTTTTTGCGTCAAAGGTGGCAGTTAGGGCTGGAAGTGCCAGAGTTCGGGACGGCTGGTAGAAACAGCGGCGGCCCCGGCAGCAAGGACTTCCCGGATGGTCTGAACTGTTTGAATAAGGCCGCTGGCGATAACCGGCAGTTTAACGTCTTCGGCCAACCGGTCTTTGATGTAGGGTACGGCCACCCCCGGCAGCATTTCAACGGCATCGGGTTGCAGGCTATTTAGCAGGTGAATGCCTGTGGTGTAGGCTGCCGAGTCGAGGACAAAAAACCGCAGGATAGAAATCAGGTCCAGCGAACGAGCCTCTTTTATCAGGTTCGAGCGGGTACTGACAATCCCCGCGATGCCAAACTGCTGCTTTAGATAACTCAGCCCGGCTTTATCCCGCCCGATACCTTCCATCAAATCAATGTGCAGCAAAATCGCGAGCTTGCCGCGCACCTGGTTTAACACCCGCTCAATATCAAAAATATCCCCTTTGAGCATAATTGCCGCCGGGAGACCAAATTCCAGCACCCGGGGCAGGTCGCCTGGCGAACGCATGGCTGGAATTATGCGCCGCTCAAAGAGGGCCGGAGGTAACTTTGAAAGAGGTGAGACAGTCATTTTTGCCTTAAATTATTTGCGCCGGGCAATAAAGAGGGCCGCGCCTTCATGGTAACTCAGGCTGCCCCTGGCCTGGATTACCAGGGCCATTTCTGCCGTAACCCTGGCGTAAAGGTCTAGCCAGCGGGCCTCGCTCACCTCCGGTTCATCGAGGCCGGACGATTTTTGAAAGAGCAGCCCGGAAGCGTAATATTGGCCGAGTTGGGCCGGGTCGGTAAACCGCAAGCGGCGCTCGTAAAGCGCAACTTGCACGTCCTTATAGCCCGCCGCCAGCCATTCCGGCCCGTTCGCCAGGTTAAAGCGCTGGTCAGGGCGGGTGGTGTGCCGGTAAATCCTGGCCGGAAAGCCGAGTTCGGCCTGGATTCGTTCGTGGGCCTCGCGTAGTGGCGAAGGCTCATCGGTATCGGCCGTGACGATAAAAAGAAGGCCGTCCGCCGCCAGGGTAGCCGCCACCGCCGCCAGCGACCCGGCAATATCGCCGGTCTGGTTAAGCATGCGGTTGCACATGGCGGCCCCGAAGACCGCCGGGCCAAACGGCAGCTTTAAAATGCTGCCCTGGACCAATTGCCCGGCTTTCTGGTTTTTCAACCATTCCCGGGTGCGGTGCAGAGCGGCCCGGTTCCGGTCAAGACCGACCGCCAGCCGTATCGCTACGGCTTGATTTCCCAGCAGAGCGGCCAGGTAGTGACCGGGGCCGCACCCGGCGTCGAGCAAGACCGGGTGCCGTTCGAAAGCCGCCGAACTTTGCAGGGCCGCAGCAATCCGAGGCAGGGCAAACTCCTCGGCGCTGGGGGCCGCGTCCGTCAGGAAGGTGGTAGCCGCTTCGCGCAAAGACAGGTGGCGGTCCTGCCGTTCCCGGGGGTGTCCCCAGAGCCAGCTTAATTCTTCCCCTGAAAGAAATTTGTCCAAGGGCTAGTCCCGGAAGGGCCGGTTAAGCTGGACTAAAGTGCTGTGAATCCACTGGTCGCCGGGAGTCCGGGCGATATGATACCAGCGGGTCGAGCCGCGCAGTTCCGGCCCCTCTACCCACCCGTCAAATTCAAAGCGTTCGCCCTGTTCGCTCACCCTGACTATGGTGTTTTTATCATAGCTGGGAGTAGAGCGAATATTCGCCAGTTCGACCGAGGTCTGGCCTTCGCCGAGGTCAGCCCGGTGGAAACCGGGCGGATCATTCCTGGCTGGAGCGGCCTGGATTGGTTGGTTTGACACGGCTGGTGTAG
>CADDZM010000011.1 GCA_902812345.1 Chloroflexota bacterium
CAAAAGGGGCCGAAAAAAGGCCCAAGTAGCTTGAGTTTGGTGATGTATTCTCAGATTTTAGCATTTTGGTTCAAAACGTCCGGATCGAACGTTTGTTTCTATTGTCTTTTTAAATCTAAACGTCAATTAATCAATGAGGTAATAAGTGCTCAAAGATAATGAAAACCCGGAGTACAACCGCGTGGGCGACGGCGCCCTGGAAGTTGTTGCGACCACCGGCAGCCAGGCCCAGGCGGCACCTGCAGGCGAAAGTCCGGGCCAGGGCGGCGGCACCTTTAGCGCCTTGCGCCACCGTAACTTCCGGCTGTTCTGGCTAGGCGCCCTTGTATCAAACCTGGGCGGTTGGCTCCAGGTGGTCGCCCAGAACTGGCTGGTGCTTTCACTGACCAACTCGGCCTTCCTGCTTGGTCTGGTCAACTTTATCGGCAACTCGCCCATGCTGGTCCTCAGCCTGTTTGGCGGCGTGGTAGCCGACCGCAACTCCCGCAAAACCGTCCTGTTGATAACTCAGAACTGCCAGGCAATTCTGATGCTAGCTATGGCGACCTTCTCCTTTTTCAACCTCATAAATATCTGGATAATAGTTATAATTGCCCTTGGCATAGGCATCGTCCAGGCTTTTAACTCGCCCGCTTACCAGACCATTATGCTCGACCTGGTGAAAAAAGAAGACCTCATGAACGCCATAGCCCTGAACTCTTTCCAGTTCAACCTGACCAGGGTTATCGGGCCGGGCATCGCCGGGGTGCTGGTAACGCTGGTCGGGGTAGCGGTCTGCTTTTTGTTGAACGGCATTAGTTTTCTGGCCGTGGTAGGGGCGCTGTTGATGGTCAGGCTGCCAAAGCCGGTGCAGATTGTCGAAAAGCGGTCAATGTTGCAGGAAATCCAGGAAAGCCTCGGCTATTTGAAGCGCAATATCGCTCTTAGCGGTCTTTTGATGATTGCGTCCCTGTTCAGCTTCTTTATAACACCTTACCTGACGCTTTTGCCGGTCTTCGTGCAGCAGGTCTTCAAGAGCGGCCCGGAAGATTATGGAATTTTGCTTTCAGCGGTGGGGGTGGGCGCTCTGACCGGGGCGCTGCTGGTGGCGAATATCAGCAGCAAATTACGGCGGCGGTCCCTGTTTATGAACTGGGGAATGGTAATACTGATTTGCGGGCTGGTTGGTTTCAGCCTTTCGACCAACCTGATACTGAGTATGATAGCGCTGGCCTTTGCCGGGGGTTCGCTGGTGACAGTCAATACAACCCTTAACACAATTTTGCAATCCAGCGTGCCGGATAATTTGCGGGGCCGGGTTCTAAGCATCTGGACCCTTTGTTCGGTGGGTTTTATGCCGCTCGGAAATTTACAGAGCGGGGTAATCGCCCAGGTATGGGGCGCGCCGGCCTCGATTCTTTTAAATATGGGTCTATTCGCCCTTTTTACAGCCCTTATTTACCTGTTGATACCAAAATCCCGCCAGTTTTAGGTGGGTATCCTCCCGGAAATTAGCATTCCCTGCAAACAAAATGGTATTAACGGTTCTTGACCCTCAAAATGCTAAGTATTATACTCATGAAGATTAAGTGAAATTAATTTGGTTTGGTAAGAGAACGGATGGCCCTGCTGAAGAGGGCCGGTTTTCTTAAACAAAGTAGTTTAAGATTAATAAGGATGGCGTCAACTGAACGCATTTACACAGTTATTTGGCAAAAAGAACCCCAGAAACCGGCTTCAAGGGCGGGATTTCAGCGTTGTGGTGCCGATTCTAAACCCGAATATGGCCGAGAGCCTGGTTAAGCTGGCGGCTTCGCTGGCGGGTGCCTCGCTCGAAGGAGTCCGGCGTCATGTGCGCATAGTCGTGCTGGGGATTGTGACCGTCCCGGATGACACGCCGCTCAGCCAGGGCGCGCCCCTCGTCCGGGCCTACCGGACCATGCTGCGTTATATACCCCAGAACGGGGCTCTTGAAGAAAATATCGAGGTGCATACGGAAGTGCGGGTCGCCCGTGACGTCTGGCGCGGGATTGCCGACCAGGTCAAGGAAGAGGACGGCGACCTGCTGCTGCTGCACTGGAAAGGTTCGACCCAGACCCCCGGCAAGATTTACGGCGATACGATTGACGCCTTGATGGATGACCCGCCCTGCGACGTGGTGTTGGCCCGGTTCAGTAACAGTTTACCGCCGATCAAGCAGATTTTATTGCCGGTGCGCGGCGGCAGTTACAGCACCCTGGCCCTCGGACTGGTCTCCAACCTGGCCGAAGAATGGTCGGCGGGCATCACGGTCCTGCACAACCTGGGTGACGGGGCCGGTCCGGTTGAAAATTTCCGGTCGAACCAGGCCCAGAGTTACAGCCATTACGGTGAAGGTTATGACTCGGAGGATGAATCACTTAACACCCTGCAAGCCCTGGCTCTCGAACTGCCGCCTAACGCCAAATTAGTCGCCATGCAGGGCAAGCTTATCCAGGGGATTGTCCAGGAAGCCCAGCATCACGACCTGATTGTAGTGGGGGCCAGCGAAGGCAAGGCAAGCCTGTCTGACCAGGGCAGCGGTGAAAAGATAGCCGAACGCATTGCCCGCGAGACCCGCCGCCCGCTCCTGGTAGTAAAGACGGCCAAGCCGTTCGAGCTAAAGCGGCCTTCACCCGGTCTGGTGGCGGCCCCGGTCTTTAAAGAGCCTGACCTGCAAGAATGGGTTGACCGCTGGTTTGCCGAAAATACTTTTCGTTACCGGGAATTCCGGACGATGAGCAGCCTGACAATTCTTAAGGAACGCCGCCACGTGCGGATAAGCCTGGTTTTGCCGGTGTACGGTAAAACGCACCCGGTCGCGCTCAGCGAGTACGTCCGGCGGGCCTGGTTCGCGCTTATTCGCGATATTTCCCTTGTGGATGAAATCCTGGTATCAGACCCCGATAGACGGCTGGACCGCAACGAGGTTGAGGCGTTCTACCAGAGCGGGCCGGGTCACGGCCGGTTGAGCGAAAAAGAAATAATCTATGTCGCCCCGGAGGACAATGAGGCCTATTCCAGACCGGACCGGGGTGACGACCTGGGGCCGGGAGAGGCTATCTGGCTGGCCCTGAAAAAGGCCAGGGGCGATTTGATTGTCTGGGCCGACCCGACTATGGATAATTTCGAGGCGCGGCTGGTTTACGGCCTGGTGGGGCCGCTATTGACCTACCCCGAGTTTCAGCTTGCGGGCGGGTTTTATTCGGAGTCGGGCGAAACGAGCGAGCAAAGCAGCAACCCGGTCCAAAATGCCCTGGTTGAACTAAGCCTGCGACCGCTCCTGGGCGGTTTCTTTCCAAAACTGGCCGGGGTGATTAACCCGATTTGTACCGTCGGGGCGGCTCGCCGCGAACTGCTCGAACGCGTCCCGCTTTTTAGCGGCCCGGCCTTTATGACCGGCCTGTTGATTGATACAGTCGTACGTAACGACCTGATGAGCGTGGCGCAGGTGGACCTCGGTCCTAAACCGGCTACCAATATCACTATCGCGCCCCAGCTTATAACCGCCGATGTGCTGTCAATTTTGCTGCGCCGGGCCGAAGAACGCAGCCAGAATACGCTCTGGTCGAATTTCAACCCGGCTATCAAGACCGTCCAGAAAAGCGGGGATGTTTATTCCCTCAAAGTCGAGCAGCCAGCTTCAATGTTGAACGAATTCCCCCCGGTAGATTTTACAGCCGGGTATGTCCGGCATTATTTCGAGCCTGAATTCGAACCCGAAAGCGAATAAGGCCAGCAGGTTACAGGTAATATGTCCATTGAACCAACCAAAGATTTACTGGCTCGGCGGGCCTCGCGCCGCCCGGCGGCGGTGCTGCTCCTGGTGCGCCCGGTTGGCCCTGATGGCGAACCGCACCTGGTCTTTATGCGCCGCTCGGAAAAGGTTCATACCCACAAAGGCCAGATAAGTTTTCCGGGCGGAAGTTTCCAGCCGGAAGACGGCACCCTTGAAGTGACAGCCCTGCGCGAGACCTTTGAAGAAATAGGCATCCCACCGAAACGGATACGCGTCCTGGGACCGCTCCCGGCGGTTGATACGGTTGTGAGTAATTTTTTGATAACGCCTTTCGTGGGCGTGCCGGCGGACCCGACCGCCCCTATGGAGTATATTTCGGACGGCTTCGAGGTGGCCGAAATCCTGGAAATACCGCTGCGGTTGCTGCTCGACCCGGCCAATCACCGTTACGAAGAATGGGTAATGCAGGGGCGAACCCGCCAGGTGGTTTTTTATAATTTCCAGCAGGTCGTTATCTGGGGCGCGACGGCTTTTATCCTGACGAATTTTATGAAAGATATAAACGAAGGCAAGTGGGCCATGCTCTTTGGGTAGCCCGGCAATTTAGATATAAGGAATTTAGGAGATTAAATTGGCTCAAACTCTGGTTGAGAAGATTGTAGAGAAATATACGATAGGCCTAAAGCCGGGCCAGCAGGTCCGGGCGCAGGATTTCGTGTCGGTCAAACCCGCCCACGTCATGACCCACGATAATACCGGGGCGGTCATTCCCAAGTTTAAACAGATGGGCGCGACCCGCGTCTTCGACCCTTCCCAACCGGTGATTGCCCTTGACCACGATGTGCAGAACCGCGACGCCGAAAATTTAGCCAAGTACGCCAAAATTGAAGCTTTTTGCAAAGAGCAGGGGTTGGCTTTCTTCCCGGCCCGGCGCGGTATCGCTCACCAGGTTATTTCCGAAGAAGGCTTTGTGCTGCCGGGTACGCTCGTGGTCGGCTCGGACTCGCACTCCAACATTTACGGGGCGCTCGGCGCGGTCGGCACTTCCGTGGTGCGGACCGACGCGGCGGCTATCTGGGCTACCGGCGAGACCTGGTGGCAGGTGCCGGACGTGGTTAAAGTGACTTTTACCGGCAAGCTCGCTCCCGGCGTTACCGGCAAGGATGTTATTCTAACCCTTATCGGGGTATACAACCAGGACGAAGTTTTGAATTGCGCGGTCGAATTTAGGGGCGAGGGCGTGGCTAACCTCTCTATTTCGCAGCGCCAGACCATCGCCAACATGACGACCGAGTGGGGCGCGCTGGTCGGCCTTTTCCCTTACGATGAGGTGCTGAGGGAATATTTGTTAAAAAGAGCGGAGCATTACGCCAGGCGCGGCGACGCCCATCCCCGGATTACCCCTGAACTGGTGGCCGAGTTCGACCGCACGGCCTTAAAAGCCGACCCGGACGCATATTATGCCAAAGAAATCGTGCTGGACCTGGAACAGGTTACACCCTCGGTAGCCGGGCCAAACGAAGTCAAGATCATGCTTTCGCTGCCGCAAATCGAGGAACGCGAGGTCAAAATTAATAAGGCTTACCTGTTAAGCTGCGTGAACGGGCGGCTGGACGACATAAGGGAAGCCGCCGAAGTGATTCAGGGCCGCAAGATTTCGCCCGAAGTAGGTTTCTACCTGGCAGCAGCTTCCTCCGAGATTGAGGAACAGGCCCGCGCACTGGGGTACTGGGACACCCTCGTTGAGGCCGGGGCCAGGACATTGCCGCCCGGTTGCGGGCCGTGCATCGGCCTGGGCGAAGGCTTGCTTGAAGCGGGCGAAGTCGGTATCTCGGCGACCAACCGCAATTTTAAAGGGCGCATGGGGTCGACCCAGGCCAGCGTCTATCTGTCCAGCCCGGGAGTGGTGGCGGCTTCAGCCATTGCCGGAAAGATAACGGGGCCGCGCAACCTGGAAGGCTTACAGCCGCAAGACATCCTTTACAACCTGGTCGAAAACCCGGCCCCGGCGCGGGCGGTCGCAGCAGTGGAAATTTTGCCTGGTTTTCCGCGCCAGCTAACCGGCGGCCTGCTGTTCGCGCCCAAGGACAACATGAACACCGACGCTATCTACGGCAAGGAATACACCTACCGGGATAATGTCCCGCCGGACGTAATGGCGAAGGTTGCCATGCTCAACTACGACCCTGAATTTCAAAATATTGCCAGAGAAGGGGATATCCTGGTGGGCGGCTGGAACTTCGGGACGGGTTCTTCCCGCGAACAAGCTGCGACTGCCCTCAAATACCGGGGTATTCAACTGGTTGTCGCGGGGTCGTACTCGCAAATTTTCAAGCGGAACGCCTTTAATAACGGCTATATTGTCCTGGAATGTCCCGGCCTCGTCCGCGCGTTCAAGGAGGGTTACGCCGGAGAAAAAGCCCTGACCATCCAGACCGGGATTGAGGCAACGGTGGACTTTGAAAAGTCGGAGATTTCCTGGGACGGCCAACGCTTCAGTTTCTCACCGCTGGGCCGGGTCGCGCAGGAGTTGGTCATCCTGGGCGGCTTCGAGAATTTCATCCAGGAGCGTATCCGGCAAAGCCTGGTCAGCTAAATTCTTCTCTCCCGCCCGGTTTTGTCGCACAAGGATAATTTGCCAAGGTTCGGCTTGAGCCAGGGTTAAAAAGCAAGTGGCGGTGTCGGGGAAATTAAGGCATAAAAAAACCGCCGGATAGAAATCCCGGCGGTTCAATTTCAGAGGTAAAATACCGGCTAAGCTATCTGCTCTTTAAAAGCGGGTTGGGGATTAAGCAGGTTAATCACGTTAAAGTTGAAGTCAAGCTGCCAATCTTTAGCCGGAGCGAGGGCGTAAAGGGTCCGTAACTCTTGCAAGCGAGCCGCGCCTTTATCGGTCAGGTGGTAAGTGCGGCGGCGAGTCAGGGTGTCAATGCCCACTTCGAGGATACCGCTGCCTTCCAGGTCGTGCAGTAACTTATAGCTGACGCCGTAGGCCTCGGCGTAGCGATTAATTGGGCTTAGCCGCCGGATAATCACGTCGCCGGAAAGGGCGTTTTCCTGCACGAGGGTCAGTACCGCCAGTTCGGGAACCTGACGAGGTAAGAAAGTTGGTTTGCTGTGACGGGGGCGGGTAGCCGCGATTTTCTCCACCATCTCAAAAACTTCTTCAATCTTTTTCATTATAACCTCCCTATTATATAGTTGTTTCTGGCATTTGTTTATATGATATATTACCGAAATGGAACTAATGTTTTGTTAAAAAAACTTAAACCATCAGTATTTCCTCGGTTTCCGCTGTATTTTTAATCGGGTTCGAAAGGCAAATATCCTGGTCCCCCAGTTTGGTGCGAACTTTGGTGTAAAGCTCAACCAGTATTAATCTCTCGGCTGGCGTAAGGGCTTCCAGGGTCGCCTGGGCCATGTCTTCAAATTTGTGCTGATAAGCTTCGGCCAGTTTTCGGCCTTGCGGGGTCAGTTCAATTTTGAAACTACGCCGGTCTTCTTTATTCAGTTTCCGTTCGATATACTCGTTTTCTTCCAGGCGGTCTAGAACCCTGGTCAGGCTGCTCATGCTAATATTATTCAGGCGGCAGGCAATATCTTTGACTACGGTTGAACCATGCCGGGATAGGATTTTCAAAACGGTTATCTCTTGAATAGAACATTTATTGAAATCTTCAAAATTCTCGGTACTTATTTTAAATTTCTCACCCAGGAACATTATAAAGTCACGTACATTAATTATTTGTTCCTGGTCTAAAGGCTTAACGCCCATCATTTTAACCACCCTTTTTACTTGTTATTCCCAGATAATCACCACGGTGCGATATTTTCAATCTGGTAATATTATTTTAGCACTGATTCTAGAGGTGTCAAGGGTTTTAGGTGGTAATTTATGAAAGTTTACGAAATCCTTGAAAATCTGAGGTTAATTAACCGGGTGGCTCTAATCAGGCTAAAATGCGATAATGTAATGTATCGGAATTATTCTGCCTGATTTACTACCATTTTGCCTGCAAATTTCTTTGGTTCTTTCAAGTTGGCGGCATTATAATAGGTTTGATAGAAGGTAATGAAAAAAATAGTCTCAAAAAAAAGCGAAAGCCTCAAAACCGAGATAAGCCTGGCTATGTGGGGTAACGACCTGGTTTTGCGGACCGGCCTGCCCGGCGACCCGGCGGCCCCATTCATCGAGTTTTACCGCGAAATCGAGGCAACCTTTCCCCAGGTCGAGTTTATCTTTGACGAAAAGCGCCAGGTTTTGCGCTGCCTGCCGGTGCATTTCAGCCGGATTCAAAGCTGGCTGCTCGAACAGGTCCGCCAGGACCGCTATGCCAACCTGAAACTTGATTTTGATTCAAAGCCGCTGCTGGATTTTGAGCCAAACATCAGCCTGGCGGCTCGCTCCTACCAGACCGAGGCGGTAGACGCCTGGGAGAAGTCCGAGGGCCGGGGCGTGGTAGTCTTGCCGACCGGCGCGGGTAAGACTTTCGTGGCGGCCCTGGCGATTGCCCGCCTGAAGCTGTCCACGCTGGTGATTGTGCCGACGATTGACTTGCTCTTACAGTGGCAGACTGCCCTGGCAAATTTTTATGGGTTGAAAGATAAAGAGGTTATCGGGGTCTTTGGCGGCGGCCGCCACGATATGAAGCCGCTGACCATTATGACTTACGACAGCGCAATTATTCATACGCGCCACCTGGGCCGGTTCGCCATGCTGGTCTTTGATGAAGCCCATCACCTGCCCGCCGAAAGCTACCGGGCCGCCGCCGAAGGAGCCTGGGCGACTCACCGCCTGGGCCTGAGCGCGACCCCGGAGCGGGCCGACAACCGCCACTGGCTGCTGCACGACCTTATCGGGCCGGAAATTTACCGGCGCATGCCCAACGAACTGACCCGCCAGAAGTTTCTGGCCTCGTACAAAGAGCAAAAAATTATGGTGGCGCTATCCGAGGATGAACGCGTCGAATACGACCGCCTGATGGAAGTTTATAGGAAATACCTGAACCGGCAGCGTTACGCCAGGGGCGGCTACGGGCGGTTTATCAGTGGGGCCAATCTTTACCAGGAGTTGGTCTACCGCAGCGGGCGCGACCCCCAGGCGCGGGCAGCGCTGCTGGCGCACCAGAAGGCCCGCCAACTGTCCCTTAACGCCGGGGCCAAGCTGGAAGTCCTGGAAACGCTTTTGAACGAACACCGCGACGACAAGGTGATTATTTTTAGCGAGTTTAACAGCGTGGTGGACGAGGTCAGCCGCCGCTTTTTCATTCCGTCCATCACCTATAAGACGCGGGCGGACGAGCGCAAGATTATCCTCGAACGCTTCCGGTCGGGCCAGTACAGCAAGCTAGTGAGCGGCCGGGTGCTAAACGAGGGCGTAGACGTGCCGGACGCGAATATCGCCCTGGTAATTAGCGGGAACGCTACCAGTCGCGAGTATATCCAGCGGTTAGGCCGGGTGTTGCGGCCCAAAGCCAGCCAGGCCGTTTTGTACGAATTAATCAGCGAGGAAACGGGCGAAGTTAACGCCGCCCGCCGCCGCCGCCAGGGGACCAACAAGAAGTCGAGTTAAAAAATGCCTTTATCACTGGATGATTTAAGAAAAACTACCACAGTAGGCCGCAAGGACAAACGGCGGCGGGTGGTGCCGCTGCTTTTAGAGTCGGCAGGCGAGCGCGAACTGGCCGGGGACTTTTGCCGCTATTTCGCGGAACTGGCTGCTCACAACAAGCGCCAGCGCGATTTCTCCGAGCAATATCTGACCGAACGGGCCGGGGGTGATTTCAAGCTGGCACGCGGCCTGATTTCCGCCATGATGAACTTTTACACCTGGGAGAGCGAAACTTTCGGCGAGAGGTTGTGCCGGGACGACTTTGAAAAAATGGAAAGCGCCGGGCTGGAAAATCCTTCGGCCTTGCGGCTGGCCCTCTTTGATTACGTCAGCGCCGCGCCGCGTTCCGGCTTTGTGGACAGCCGGGAAAGGCCGGAAGCGCTCGAACTTTTTTCGGCGGGTTTGGGCCTGGAGCCGGGACTGGTTGAGGAGTTGCTTTACCTGGACACCGAGGAAAATGCTCTTTTGAAGTTGCGAACCCGCCAGGACGGCCAGCCTTTCCGCGAACCCAATGCCGCCGAGGTAGTCCGCCGCTATAACCGGATGGCGATTGAAACCTTGCTTTTTAATTGTAGCGAGGTGATTTTCGGCTTCGGGACGACCCTTCCGGCGGCATTGGTCAAGCGCATCGGCTTTCTTTCAAAGGAACTGCGCATTCCCTACGACCTGGAATACAATTCGCTGGGCGAAATCCAGTTGCGGCTGTACGGCCCCACCCAGGCTTTTGGCCCGGCGACCAAACACGGCGAGAGCCTGGCCGAACTGGTTTTCACGACCCTGGCCCTGGCCCGGCGGATGGCTGAGGCCGGTCAGTTACTCCACACAACGGCTGCTCCGGCCGCTAAAAGCATGAGGGCGGTTAAAGAAGTTCAGCCGGTTAGCGGCTTTGAGAATAAGGTCCGGTCGCTAACAGCTCTGGTCCATTTGCGGGATAAGGTTTACTGGTTCGACGTGGCGGCAGTGGCGCATCACCTGGCGCGTTACGAGCCGGAGGTAAAGCTAGAAGACATATCCCCTGAGCTTGATAAAGCTGACGGAATAGAAATTGGACAGGCCACAAGGGTAGTCAGGGAAGAGCCGGTAACTTACGCGGCGGCGGGGGAAGCCTTCGACCAGGCGGCTTATTACAGGCAAAAAGAGACGGCCCGCAAAGATTTCGATAGTACGGTTGAGGCTCGTTTTTACGAAGAGTTTAGCGCGCTGGCCCGGGAGGGCCATACCGCAGGCTGGCAAATCCAGCGGGAGCCGGAAGCCCTGGCCCTGCCCGGCCTGAACCTGCTCTATATCCCGGATTTTGCCCTTTACCGGGGAGATATTAAAATCTGGTTAGAAATAATCGGTTTCTGGACGCCTGACTACCGGGTCCGAAAGCTGGAAAAGCTGGATAAACTCAAAGCCCAGGGGCAGCATAAAATTGTCCTGGCCCTGGCGAACGAACTTAAAGCCAGCTTTGCCGAGGACTCGCACGGCGAACACCGCGAGTTGCCTTTCCCTTCGGTCTCTTTCAAGCAGTTTTTGCGGGTGACGGACGTGATAAACCTGCTGCAACAGCAATTCGACGACCGAGCCAGCCGCCTGGCAAGGGCCGGGTCTAACCAGTCGGAACTGGATAAGTTGCGGGCCGGAAAGGGCTTCGTGCCGGAGGAAGTGCTGCTGGAGCGGTTCGGCCTTTATAACAGGAACGAGTTGTTAAGTACTCTTCAAAAACTCGAACTTACCGCCGATTATATTGACGCTTACGGGTTGTGTACGCCCGAATACCTGACCCAGGCCGCGAACGCTTTACACACGGCCCTTTCTTCCACCGAAAAGCTAACCCTGGACGAAGCGGAAACGGCCCTGGTAGCGGCAGGAATAACCCTTGACAGCGGGCAGGTTGAAACGCTGGTATCGCGGCTGCCGGGTTTCTCGATAGTGCGGCCCTCTCTTTTCGAGGTCTATGTTACGAAGGAAGGCACCATCCTGGAACTTGAAATGCCGCTGGCAGGCGCAGGCAAGGGCAGGCGGGGAAAGCGTTAAACCAGCGCTTACACCGGTTTACCTGAACTTTTAGTAACTATTCCCCGGTGGGAGGTAATTGTATTTCCGACAGAACCGGTCGGGAAAATAATTCCCTCCCACAACTATAATTCCTCACAGAATTTAAAGCTGGCCGGCTGAATAGCCACAACTTTTAAGCCTTTTTGCCAATAACATTTCTAACATTTCCCATTATAATTGCACGGGGCCGGTAAGCATCCCAGGTTTAACCGGGGAAATTATCTTCAGGCTCCGCTTTCTTTTGGTGTCCCACGGTTTTACTTTAATTTCCCATGAAAATGAAAACTTTTCATGAAAGAGAAAACATTGACCGAGAATGTGAAAGAAGACCCGGCCCAGGAGGTTGATTTCACCAGGGCCGGGGCATGGCTTGGGTTTCGCCAGAGTATCCCGGTAGCCCTGAGTGTTTTCGCCTACGGCCTGGTCTTTGGCGTGCTTGCCAAACAGGCCAATCTAAGTTTCCTCGAGGCGTTTTTGATGAGCGTCCTGGTATTCGCGGGAGCCTCGCAGTTTACCGCCCTGGGGTTGTGGGTTACGCCGCTGCCTGCCCTGACTATTATCCTGACCACTTTTATCATAAACTTACGCCATATCCTGATGGGCGCGTCACTTTACCCCTATATCCGCCAGCTAAAAGCCTTACCCCGCAACATTATTCTTTACTTCATGAGCGATGAAAGCTGGGCGCTAACAATAGGCCAGTTCCAGCAGGGCAAACGGAACGGCGCCTTTTTGCTTGGCTCCGGTATCGCCCTGGGTTTTGGGTGGTGGGGTTCGACGGTGGCCGGCTACCTGCTCGGCAATCTGATTGAACACCCTGAACGCCTGGGACTTGATTTCGCCTTCCTGGCGGTCTTTATTGCCCTGCTGGTCGCCCAATGGCAGGGCCGCAAGAGCATCTTACCCTGGATTGGGGCGGGGCTAGTGGCGGTCGCGGCCTCGTTCTGGCTGCCCGGCAAGTGGTACATTCTGCTCGGCGGTCTGGCCGGCAGCCTGGCGGGAGCGTTGTTCAATGACGATTAACCCCGAAATTTTGCTGATAATTCTGGGCATGGCCGCGGTAACTTACCTCACGCGCTGGCTCGGCCCCTTCCTGATGAGCCGGGTAAACCTGTCTAAAAAAGTCGAAGCCTGGCTGGGTTATCTGCCCGGCACCATTCTTGTTTCCCTGGTGCTGCCCGATTTAATCCGCAGCGGCGCTACCGGGATAATCGCCGGGTTTGCCAGCCTGGTTGCGGCCCGGCTGAGCGGCAACCTCTTTTTAGCCCTGGTGGTCGGGGTCGTGACGGTCTGGGCCGGGCGGTCTTTACTGGGGTAGTGAAGAAGGGTCCGGTTTATGCTAAAATAGGCCAGTTGTGCTTTGGATCTGGTAGCTGGAAAATGAGCAACTTGGCTGAACAAACGAATGACCCGTCCCAGGTAGTCCCGGCAAAAAAGGCCGCCGGGCGCAAAAGGGCCGCCCGGGCCAGCGTTATCTCCAATACCTGCCTGATTGCGGCAAAGCTGGGAGTCGGGCTGGCGATTGGTTCGGTCAGCGTTATATCCGAGGCTCTTCACAGCAGCGTGGACCTGGTGGCCGCCCTGATGGCTTTTATCGCGGTCAGGGTCGCGGCACGTCCGGCGGACCGGGGCCATCCTTACGGGCATGGCAAGTTCGAACACCTGAGCGGCACCGCTGAATCGCTGCTTATCTTCGTAGGCGCGGGCGTCATTATCTATGAAGCTATCCAGAAAATCGGGGAAGCGGGTGAAACCGGCGGGGTAGTCTGGGGCGCGGTGGTGATGGGCTTTTCGGCGGCGGTTAACCTAGTAGTCTCGCGTTACCTGTTCAAGGTGGGCCGCGAAACCGACTCGGTCGCGCTTGTAGCGGACGGCGCGCACCTCCAGACCGATGTCCTGACTTCCGCCGGGGTATTTGTAGGATTGGCGCTGGTCTGGCTGACCGGTTGGCACTGGCTCGACCCGGTGACAGCCCTGGTGGTAGCGCTGTTGATTATTAAGTCAGGTTGGGATATTCTTTTGCAATCGGTCGGCGGTCTGGTGGATGCCAGCCTGCCCGGCGGTGAGGAAGAAACAATTAAGAATACAATCGGGAAATTTTCAGGCCGGTATGTAAACTATCACGATTTACGCACTCGCCAATCCGGCCCGGAACGGCATATTGATTTTCACCTCGTAATGCCCGATGAAATGACGGTTGAGGCGGCTCACCAGTTGTGTAACCACCTGGAAGACGCGCTCGACCAGGCTGTGAATGGAGCAATTGTGCAAATTCATATCGAACCGCGCAGTGTTTGCACGGAGATTGACGGGGTGTACCGTTGTAGCCCCGCGCGCACCTTCCACGCCGAGACAATGTAATGAGAAAGGCTTAAAACCTGTCACCCCTGCTAATTTACCAAATTGTTATAACGGCTTTTCCGGTATTTATGATAGCGCTCACAGTAGTTAATTTTGCCACGACCCGCTCTCTTTCCGCCTATGGCTTTCAGCAAAAGTTTACCCCGGAAGCCCCACTGGTTTCGATTCTAGTCCCCGCTCGTAATGAGGCGGGCAGTATTGCTCGCTGTATTCGCTCGCTCTTAAACCAGGATTACCCTAACTTTGAACTGATTGTGCTGGACGACAATTCCGAGGACGCAACCGCTTCTATCGTTGACATGCTGACTTCCCCCACTGAAGACCCTCAGGGCCGCCTGCGGGTAATAAAAGGCGGGGAGTTGCCGGAAGGCTGGCTTGGCAAAAATTACGCCTGCTTCCAGTTGGCCGAAGCCGCCAGGGGTCAATTTTTACTCTTTACCGATGCCGATACTTCGCACAGCGTCAATGCCCTGACCAGCGCCCTGGCTGCGATGTACATCGAGGACGCGCAGCTTTTAACCTTCTTCCCCCTGCAACAAACCGTTATGCTGGGCGAACGGCTGGCCGTCCCACTTTTGCAATTGTACACTTACGGGCTGTTGCCAATCTTCCTGGTAGCCCGCAACCCCAGCCCGGCTTTTAGCGCGGCCAACGGGCAGTTCATGCTTTTCAACCGGGTCGCTTACGACCAGATTGGCGGACACCAGGCGGTGCGGGGCGTGGTCCTGGAAGACGTGGTGCTGGGACGGCGCATCAAGCAGGCCGGGTTCAGGCTGCTTTTGCCGGACGGACGCGATTCGATGACCTGCCGGATGTACCGCAACAACTACGAAGTATGGCGCGGCTTTAGCAAGAATATGTTCGCCTTTTTCAATTTTGAACTTGGCTGGCTGGCTTTATTTCTCCTGGTAAATTTGCTGGTCTTTATCGGGCCGTTCTTCTGGCTGTTAGCCGCCCTGATTACCCGCCAACCGGTGTCGCCCGAATGGGTCTGGCTGCCGGCGGCGCAAATTGTTTTGGGCGGTCTGCTGCGGCTTTTAAATTCAACCCGCTACAATTTTAGCCTGCTCGATATTTTTCTCCAACCGGTCGCAATCATCTTTATGACTTCAATTGCCATAAATTCGGTGCGCTGGAAGAACGAAACGACCGAATGGAAGGGCCGCAAGTACCGCCTGCATTCTTAAAATAGCGGTTTAGTACTACAGCTATTAGGGGGCGGAGTGCTATAATCAAGCCAGTTTAAAACTTTGCCGATTATAAAACTTAATTCGAAGCCTGATTCGAAAGCTTGCTGCTATGCCTGACGAAAGCCCGTCCAAACCGCCAGCCTCAACCGACCCCAATTCTCTAGCCAACCTGCTGCCGGAGTATTTTGACGATTACCCGGCCAGTCCAAAGGCCCGACCGGTCATTTCACCGGCCCGCCCCGCGGATGCTCCCGCTCCTTTTGAACCGCTCCCGGTTGCGGCGCCGGTCCGCCAGACCCCGGCCAGACTAAAAACCCGTAAAGGCGAATTCAACTACCTGGCGCTGGGAATTGTGGCGATAGTCGGCATTATTATCGTGCCGCTGCTTATTTTTGGTATTTTCTTTATTATCGCCAACACCGAACCGGCCCAGACAACTATCAATGTCGGCCAGGCTATTAGCCCGCTTGCCACGGTTTACAGCGTAACGCCTGGCGCTACAAATTCGCCAGCGGCGTCAACCACTAAAGGCACGACCGGAAGTAACGCTACCGCCGGAAGCGCCTGCCCGGCCCAGACCGCTTTTGGTCAGGTTGAGTATTATAGCTGCGCGAGGCCAGTCCAGGCCGGAAGCGCTTTCACCGCCTATTTTAGCCTGGCCGAGTTGCAGTTGGCCCAGAACGGCCAGAACGGTCCGGCGGGCAACCGGGTCTATGCTGTTACCGCCGACAGCCCGGCCAAAGTGCTGGGTTTTTACGCGAACCTTCTACCAGCCCAAGGTTATGCCCCAACCGGGGCAACCGATACCGGCACTACGCCGCTGGGAAACTATTCGGCGGCGCTTTACACCAAAAACGGCCAGCTACTGCAAATAGTGGCCCTGACTGTTAATAAGGCCAGCCCGGACGGCCAGGTTAACGCCGGGCAGACCCTGGTCCGCCTGAGTTCTTCCTGATATTTTTATAATTCAAATTGAGCCGGGAAAGTAGCATATGTCATAGCCGCTTTCCGGGCTTTTTGTTATGCTGAAAAAGCCCGGTTCATTTTCATTTATTTTGAACCCGGCCCGGGTATCTAAAGGGCAAAAGGTGGGTATTATCTCAATCTGGAAAGTTACTACATAACCGGCTGGAATAATTATCATTTATAGGGTAAGTTGGAAAAATAGGATTGCCTGGTAAAGAACTAGAGAAAGATTTATGAAGCATTTTTCGAAAATTAGCCTGGTCTTAGCAATATTTACTATAACTTTAAGCCTGGCAGCCTGCGGCGATGATACCCCCACAAGCAGCGTACCCCTGGCGACCACGGCAGCGGCCCCAACCTCGACCGCAACCGCCCGCGCCACCGGTGGCGCCACCAGTGAAGCCACCCCAACCACGGCAGCAACCACGGTGGCAGCAACCACGCCTGTCACTACCACCGCTCCGGTCAGCCATACGGCGGCAGTTACGACCGCGCCGGTTGCGACAAGAAATGACGCTACCCCTAAGGCGGCTACCGCCCCGGCCACCTCGGCGGCCCTGCCAACTACCGGGGCGGCATCGCTCCCGTCTATCCGGCAAACCGATTGGGAGACCGTCTTGAAGAACGACCCCCAACTCCGGCAGGAACCGCCGCCCGACTCTTACCTCAAGATTTACGTTTCGGTGAAAGCGGACCAGCATGTGAACGGGTCGCCGGACCTGGACCATATTGTTTACGTGGATGTGGACAAAGACGGCCGGGAAGAAGCGGCCATTCCGCTCTTTTCCGGCGGCACGGCCGGTAATACCGGTTTCCTGCTTTACCGCCAGGCCGCGCCCGCGCCGCGCCTGATTGGCTGGCATGAAGGGTATAAACTGGGACTTCAGGCGGTGGACGGCAAGCTGCAATCCACCAACGCGCTCTATAGCGGTTGGGAGCCGAACTGCTGCCCTAGCGGTTTCGAAACCCTCACCTACGGGCTGGCCGGGGATAAACTGGCGGTTGTTTCAAGCCGGACAGACGGCTATCCCGAAGCCCAACCGCCGACCGTCGAGGAGTTTTACTCCTTGCTGAACGACAAAAAGTACGAAAATGCTTACGAGTTCCTTTCGGTCAATTTCCAGAAAGCCAATCCCTTCACTTCCTGGGCGGCCGGGTATGCCACTTCCCAGAAGGTAACAGCCCAGGCGGTAGCCAACCCCGGCACCCCTAACTCGGTGCGGGTCAATCTTGAAACGACCGACTCCGGCAAGAACGGCCCGGTCATTAAGCACTACAGCGGCACCTGGACGCTGGTATGGAACACCGACCGCAAAGGCTGGCTGCTGGATACGGCTAAAATTCAGGAGGTCGCCGGGACACCCGGCTCGACCGCGAAAGTGCTGCCCTTATTCCAGCCGCTACTCGAACCCTTGAAGCAGCAAACCTCCTTGCAAATTCTGCTGCCGACCCTGGTTGAGGGAGCCGGCGGCGCTAAACTTTACGCCTCTATCTCAAAGGTAGATACCAGCAAGTACCTTATTGCTATAGAATTTACGCCAGATTGCAATGGCGCGAACGTCTGCGACTACGGCAGTCTGACCGGCCAAGTGGCCGGCCTCGATGCGCACCCGCTGGCAGGCACGAAGGTCGCGCTTGCTAACGGCCAGACCGGCTATTTCCGGGACGCGCCCTGTGGGGCCAGTTGCGGTGAAGCGACCCTTAGCTGGGAGCAGGGCGGGGTCCGTTACATTTTTGGCAGCAAAGCGTCCGGGAAAGACGGCATGGTTAAAATGGTAAACTCGGCTATAGCGAACGGTCCGGTTTAGCCGGGTTGTGAGGGTTGGCGGCGGGCGCGCCGGGCAGATGGCGCAGCCAGGCGTAGTAGCGGTTGAGGGCAGGGTTGCCGGGGAATTGCTCGGCCTTCCGGTAGACCCATAGCAGCCAGAGCGCGCCCAGGGCCATGCCCCAGCCAAAACCGCGCCGGTAACTCTTAAACATTGTCCGGGGTTTCCTTAACGGGTTTTTCAACATACTTCAAGAGGTGTTGCGGGCTGGCCGGCCACCAGCCCAGCAGTTTTGCGGCCCAGGCCATCAGGGCGACGCCGACCGGGAAGCCGAGCGACCCACCCCACAGGGCCAGGGCAATTTTCAAGTATTTTCCACCTGAACCTTTTGCCATAAGTTATTATTAAACCGGGTTCGGTTTGGCCGGGCCGAAATTCAGGCCGCCTCGCGCATAAATCCGCTGGCTGAGCGCGCCCACCAGGGAGATTAGCTGCCGGGTGTCTTCTTCGCCAAGATTTTCGAAAGGTCGGGAGTCCAGGCGGTCGGTGATTAATTCGATGCGTTCGCGGATTTCCCGGCCTTTTTCGGTCAGCACACCGTCCTGCAACAGGCCGCGCTCGGCCAGCCGTCTTTCCCCGGCCCCGACATCCTCGACATCCCAGGCCCGGCTGCGGGTCAGAAAGTGTAGGGGTAACCGAGGGCTGAAAGCCACCTGCAGCAAAATAGCTTCGACCGCGTCAATCTGTTCGCTCAGGAGGGCCGCGATATGGCCGTCGCCCCGGAACTCTCGCAAGAGATTAACGCCGTGCCAGAGGGCCGCGTTCGGTTCGTCCGGCCAGGGCATGGCGGCGTGTCCGGCAAAGAGCGGGCGGCCACGTACGGGCAGCCCGGCGGCGGCTTTCCTGACCAGGGGCAGCGCCTGTTGAACATTGCCGTTTAAGTCTTCTTCCGCGCCTTCGCCAGGGGCCAGCAGGCGCTGCAAGGCTTCGGTCACGGCCAGGGTGCGCTCTAATAGCACCGCTTCGGGCGCGGCGATGGCCCAGCCGCCGTCTACCTGTTCTTTAACAAAGGCCGGGTTGAAGTTGTAAAACAAGGCCGCGACCACCTCGCCCGGCAATTTCCCCAGGGGGGCCGAGCGCGAACAGAAATAGCTTTGCCGCCCGCGCAGTCCAAGGGTTTTGAACCGGGCGAAAGCTTCCGGCGCGAAGAAAATCATGGCTGTAAACGGTTCGAACGCGGCCTGGGCCTGGCGAGAAAGTTGTTCAAATGTCACCGGGTTGCTCCTTTGCACTCGCTTATTTTAATCATCCTGCATTTATTTTGACTATATTAGCATATTTCACTTTTTAAGAAATTCCCCCCGCCTTTTAGCTCAAATAGGCCGTTTTTAAACCTTGAATCTTCCCTTACAACGGCTTGTTACCACTTGCTGCAAGGGGTATAATTAGGTTGGTGAAAATTATAATTAACTGCTTTGAATGTATGAAGTTACGAGAATTTATACTAATGTTCTCGGAAAGGTTTTAATGAGCTTGCAGATAGAGCGAGTTGGAACGCTGGATAAAGCCAGCCGCGGACCCCAGGATTACAGCCAGTATACCCACCTCCCCTACATTTCCGACCCCTACAGCTATACCCGGCGGACTACCCGCCCGGTAATGGTCGGTGACGTGGGCGTGGGTGGCGACAACCCTATCCGGGTCCAGTCTATGACCACTACGGATACGCTGGATACCGCCGGGACAGTCGCCGAAACCATCCGGCTGGTCGAAACGGGCTGCGAAATCGTGCGAATTACCACGCCAACCGCTAAAGACGCCGAAAACTTGAAAAATATCCGGGCCGAACTGGAACGCCAGGGCTATCACCACGTGCCGCTCGTCGCCGACATTCATTTCAACCCGAACGCGGCTATGGAAGCGGCCAAGTGGGCTGACAAAGTGCGCATCAACCCCGGCAACTTCGCCGACGCCAAGAAGTTCGCGATTTTAGAATATACTTATGACGAGTACCAGCGCGAACTCGAACGTATCGAGGCGAAGTTTAAACCGCTCCTGCTGCGCTGTAAAGAACTGGGCCGCTCAATCCGCATCGGCACCAATCACGGCTCGCTCTCCGACCGTATTATGAACTACTACGGCGATACTCCCGAAGGCATGGTGGAGTCAGCCATGGAGTTCGCTCTTATCGCCGAGAAATACGACTTTAAAGACCTGATTTTCTCCATGAAAGCCTCCAACCCCAAGGTGATGATCCAGGCGTACCGCTTGCTGGCCGCCCGGTTGGATGCCCTCGGCATGAATTACCCGTTCCACCTGGGCGTAACCGAGGCCGGGAACGGCGAGGACGGCCGGATTAAAAGCGCGATTGGCATCGGTTCTCTGCTGGAAGACGGCATCGGCGACACCATCCGGGTATCCCTGACCGAAGACCCCGAACACGAAATTCCGGTCGCTTTGCGGCTGGCCCGGCGCTATACCCCGGTTGCTCCCGAACTTCTGGAGAAAGCCGCCATTACCGATGCTACCCCGGTCCCGGTCGCTACCGAATGGCCGGAAGTGGCCGCGGATGCCCGGGCTTTGCCCGATTTGCGCCAGCCCTACCACTTCAACAAGCCGGAAACCCAGCTTGTTCAAATCGGGACGGCCCATCTTGGCGGCGAAAATGTACCGCAAATAAGCGCCGACCTCGCCGGCTTTCCCGCAGAACTGGCCGGACCCCCTAAAGGCGCGGGCCGGGCTTTACCGGTCTTTGGCGCTAAACCTAAAGGCGCGCCGACCCGCCCGGACTATTTCGAGGCTGAGGCAGATATAACCCTGCCCGAAAACCGGGCGACCCGGCCTGAACCCTTGAACGTGGTGTTAAATGTCGAAGCCGCAAATCTTGAAGCGGCCAGTAAGCAGCAGCCGGACGGCTTTGCGGTCAATATCTCGACGCCTTTCGCCGATTACTGCGAACTGCTAAACCAGGCTCTCGACCAGGCCCAATCCGGCGGTACGGCTTTGCTGGTCAGGGTGAGCGTGCCTTTTGAGAACGACCGGGCCGAAATCGAAGCCGCCGCCCGCCACTTCTACCCGGCAGTAGGCGTTGCGCTGGAAGCGGCCCGGTTAGCCGTTGAAAAGGGCTTTGAAAAGCTCGCGCTGGCTCTTTCAGCCCGCACCGTGGCCTATACGCTGCGCTCCAACCGGTTGCTCGGCACCCGGCTGCAAGAAGGGGGCTACAAATTCCCGGTCCAGATTATCGCCCCGGAGATTGACCCCGCCGCCGACCTTGACGAGCATTTTATCAACGCGGCGATTGCTACCGGCGCACTCCTGACCGACGGCATCGGCAACGCCCTGAAAATCGCCAACCACAACCGGGGCAACCTGCGGGCGGCTGAAGCGGTCCAGCTTGGCTACAACATTTTACAGGCCGCCGGGGCGCGCAGTTCGAAGGCGGAGTTTATCGCCTGTCCTTCCTGCGGGCGCACCCTCTTTAACCTGCAAGAAACTACCGAGCGGATTAAAGCCCGCACCAGCCATCTTGTTGGGGTTAAAATCGCCGTGATGGGCTGTATCGTGAACGGCCTGGGTGAACTGGCCGACGCCGATTTCGGCTATATGGGCGGCGCGCCGGGTAAGGTGAATTTGTTTGTCGGCAAGGAATGCCTTGAAAAAGGCGTGCCTACCGAACAGGCGGTGGACCGGTTGGTGGACTTGATTAAGTCGCACGGTCGCTGGATTGAGCCGGAATAGGCTAACGCCGGCCCTGCTACGCTCCGAATGACAATTGGGAGCGAAAATCCGGTAAATAAAAAAACCCCAGACCTGAATCAGGCCGGGGCTTTTTTATTTACTAAATTTTAAAAACCGCCTAGCGGGCTGCGCAAAGCATCGCGGACCCACAATAAAGCGGTCAGGTCGCCTTCGTGGACCAGTTTGCCCTGGACGAAAGCATCCGGCCAGGATAGCTGCCCGGTCAGAGTCGCCAGCAGGTCGTTGCCGTCAATGCTGACCTTGCAGACCGGGTTGGTGGCAGGGCCTTCCCGGACACCTGCTTCCAGGTTTTCCATGTCCACGTGCCAGACGCTGCTTGGAATACCGGCCTGGCCGGTTCCCACGTCACCGGTAATAGACAGTTGGACCTGGCCTTCCATCTTGTAAGGACCGTCGGTCTTGCGTTCGGGGCCGTCCAGGGTCAGGGTAGCGCGGTCCAGTTGGAGCGGGCGGCGAATACCGGGGCCGTTCTTGCGGGCCAGCAACTGGTAGTCCAGGTTGGTGCTGCGCCGGAAAGTATCCACGCTACCGGCGGCGAAAAGCAACTGGGCCAGGTAGCGGTCCGGCTCGACGCCGGTGTTGGCGGCCTTATCGGCATAAGCTTTCTGCAAGCCCTGGTACCACTGCCGCTGGGTCAGGAAGTAGTGGTCGGTGATGTTTTCCAGGTCAACGATTTCAAACCCGGCGTTTTCCATCGCCGTGACGGCCTCGCTGATATTGGCCCAACGTCCGACCGGGTAGATATAGCGGCGCATGAATTCGGTGGCTTCTTCCTCGCCGGGGAAAGAGGTTTCACCCAGGTTGGCCCGCCCGGTGATAATCTGCACGCAGATAATTCCATCGTCGGCTACCATTTTATACAGCTTGCGGTAGAGCGCCGGTAAATCTTCGATGTGTTCGGTAGCTTCGAGCGAACCGGCCTTGGTGAAGGTGCCGTCCGGGAAATCGGTGGCCAAGGCGTGGACGAGTTCGTAGTTAATCAGGTGAGAAATGCCGAGTTCGGCGGCCCGTTTGGTAATATATTCTTTCTGGACCGGGCTGAGCGAAAGTCCCGTCACTTTGCAGCCGTACTTCTGGGCCGCGTAGAACATTAAATTACCCCAACCGGCCCCGATGTCCAGCAAATGGTCGCCCGGGCCAAGTTCAAGTTTTTTGCAATAAAGCTCAATTTTGTTATGCTGGGCCTGGTCTAGCGAGTCTTCCGGCGAACGATAGTAGCCGGAAGAATAGTTAAAAGAATCACCGAGAAAAAGCCGGAAAAATTCGGCGGGCAAATCATAATGGAAGCGAATACCTTCCTGGTCATGACTGACCTGCTCCGGGGAAATTGTATCAACCACTAAGCACCTCCAATAATTTATAATCGAACATCCCGCAGGACATCACAAATTTAGACGTGTCCCTAAATTTTAAATGTCGAGTGTTTTTGAATAAGGTAAATGCAAAAGCAGAAAGCGCGAGCCGGCCTCCCTAATTAAGGGGAGGCCGCTGTTTATGCCACTCGGTAGCCTGTTCATAAGCGTAAGCAATTTGTAGAATTTTTTCTTCGCCCAGGGCCGGGCCGAGAATTTGCAGCCCAACCGGAAGCCCGTCCGAGAAACCGCCCGGTATGCTGACGCCGGGTGTGCCAGCCATGTTAGCCGGGATGGTGAAAATGTCGGATAAGTACATTGCGAGCGGGTCGGCAGTCTTTTCCCCAATCTTAAAGGCTACCGTCGGCGAGGTCGGCGAGATAATCGCGTCGAAAGTCTCGAATACCTTGTCGAAATCGGATTTGATAAGCGTCCGGACCTTCTGGGCTTTCAAATAATAAGCATCGTAATAGCCGCTGGAAAGGGCGTAAGTCCCAATCATAATCCGCCGTTTAACTTCCGGGCCAAAGCCTTCGTCGCGGGTGCTGAAATAACCTTCAATCAAGTTAGGCGCTTTTTTGTCGCTGTAACCGTACTTTACGCCATCGTAACGGGCCAGGTTTGCGCTGGCTTCCGAGGGGGCGATAATATAATAGGTTGACAGGGCATATTTGGTATGAGGCATGGAAACTTCTTCAACGGTCGCACCCAACTCTTCGAACTTGCGAACTGCCGCCCGGATTGCCGCCTCGACGCCCGGTTCCACCCCTTCTACAAAATATTCTTTCGGGAGGGCCAAACGCATCCCCTTGATATCGCCGGTCAGACCCCTGGTGTAATCCGGCACCGGCAAATTTATCGAAGTGCTGTCGTTCTTGTCGAACCCGGAGATAGTATTCAGGGCCAGGGCGCAGTCGGTCACGTCGCGAGTGAAAGGCCCGACCTGGTCGAGCGAACTGGCAAAGGCAATCAGGCCGAAGCGCGAAACCCGGCCATAAGTCGGCTTAAAGCCAACCACACCGGTAAGGGCGGCCGGCTGGCGGATGGAACCGCCGGTATCGCTGCCCAGGCTCAGGAATCCCATGCCCGCTGCAACCGAGGCGCTGCTGCCGCCGCTCGAACCGCCCGGCACGGTATCCAGGTTCCAGGGGTTGTGCGTCGTGAAAAAGCCGCTGTTCTCGGTGCTGCTGCCCATGGCGAACTCGTCCATATTGGTCTTGCCGACCAGCACGGTCCCGGCCTGCCGCAACCGTTCAACGACCGTGGCGTTAAAGACCGGCACGAAGTTTTCCAGCATTTTAGAACTGCAAGTCGTGCGGACTCCTTTGGTTGAAAGGACATCTTTCAAATTTATAGGGATACCGGTCAGCGGGGAAGTAGCCTCGCCCCTTGCCAGGACTTTATCCATTTCATCAGCCTGGGCCAGCGCCTGGTCGGGTGTGACCGTCACGAACGCCTTTACTTTGCCGTCCACAGCGGCGATACGGTCCAGGACGGCCTGGGTCAGTTCGCGGCTGCTAACTTCTTTTGAGCGTAGTTTTTCGGCGGCTTCGTGGATAGTGAGGTTAAAAAGTTCAGCGGCCATTTTAGTGACCTCCAAAGACCGGGCGGACCCGGAAGAAGGGGTCTTCGCGGCCCGGGGCATTGACTAAAACTTCATCAACCGGTAAAGATGGGCGGGCTTCGTCCGGGCGCATTAGGTTGTGAATGGTAATTACCTGGGCGGTTGGTGGAATATGGTCGGTGTCAAGCTCACCTAACATTTCAAAATAATTTAAAATGGGGGCTAATTCCTCGCGCATTCGTTCTTTTTCCGTGTCGTCGAGTCCCAACCGGGCCAGGGTTGCAACATTATCAACGACTTCTCGTTCCAATTTCATATAAATAAATTCTCCGCATATTTCCTTTACTATAGGGGTACTGCTTCTTTGCTAGTAGGAAAGATTATAGCATTGTAACACTTGCCTCACAAGTTTGAAGGCCGTTTTTCCAAATTTCTTCTAAATCAAACGTTTAGAAAGCGGAACAAATCGTGGTACAATAGCGTTCTGATTAAGGGCACCGGATACGAACAGTTTTTTTACGCGACATAACATTAACAGTATTCGGAAGGTAGAGTAGAATTATAAGGAGAAACAGCAAGTAATGGATTACAACCTCTCAGGCCAGCCAAGTTTACCGCGAAAATGGAACGCTTTTAAGTGGCCGCGCCTGTGGGTTATTGTTGCCTGTGTCATCGCTTTGCTGGCGACCCTCGGCGCGTTCAACATTTTAAACAGCATTTTGCCGACCGCTGATGATGTGGACCTTTATTTTCGTTACGCCCGCTGGACCCTTTCCAGCGAGTTACCCTACCGCGATTTTATTATTGAGTACCCGCCGTTTTCCCTGGTCTTCTTCCTGTTACCGGCCATTTTGTGTTATCCACTTGGCGGCCTGGAAATAGAGCGCTATAAAATTTTATTTCATACCGAGTGTTTTGCTCTCAACCTGGCGACGCTCTGGCTGGCCTACATTCTCTTTAAACATCTCTACCCGGCGGTCGCCTCTAAAGCCCACCACAACCTGGCCTGGCGTATGGCCGCCTTCACTTTTGGTTCGATCCTAATTTCGCTTTATTTGATGCAGCGTTTCGATGTAGGGGCTTCTTTCCTGACAACCCTGGCAATCTGGCTCTTTTACAAACACAAACCGGCCTGGTCCGGGGTGGCGCTCGGCCTGGGTTTTACGGCTAAACTTTACCCGGGTATCCTTTTGCCGCTGGTGCTGCTTTATTTCCTGTATGTGAAAAACGACTGGCGCTCTATCTGGCGCTACCTGGCCGGGTTCTGCGCGGCCTGCGCGGTTGTCCTGGTGCCGTTCATCCTGACCGGGGCGGAAGGCCTGCGCATCTTTTTGTCTTATCACCTCGACCGGGGCATTGAGCTTGAAACTATCTTCGCGACCATTATCGTCTTAGGCTCCTACCTGGGCCTGACCGAGGCGCTTTCGATGACCGACCACGGCGGGTTGGGCCTGGCTTCAAACTGGGTGAAGCCCCTGGCGACAACCAGCACTTTACTGACTATCGCCGGGTTATTGCTAATCTATTTTATGATCTGGCGGACCTTGCGTAAGAATGGGGGCCGGGTGCGGGTGGACTGGTTCGTGAGCGTGGTAAGCCTGACGATTTTGTGGTTTATCCTGGCAAACAAAGTGCTGTCGCCGCAATACCTGGTCTGGTTGCTGCCTTTCGTGCCAATCTGGCGCGGCTGGTACAAAACAATCTTATTCCTGGCAGCCCTGCCGCTCAGTTTTATTCCGTTCCCGTTCATGATTGACTGGCTGGCCCGGCTTGATGCATTGCCGTTTATCATCCTGGCCGTCCGAAACGGGCTGCTGGTGGTAATTTTCGGCATGCTTATCCATGATGTCTGGCCGGATAGTTTCAATTTTCTCACCCGGCGGGGCGCTGCGCCCTTACCTGGGCGGGATTTGAATAAATCCGAAGCCACTTAAAAGCCTTGACGGCGGAAAATTTAAGAATTAACCGGGTTATCCGGGTCTGGTCCTTCCTGTGCGGGAAGGACTTTTCTTTTTTTAGCGGCTTTTTCTGCTTTTTTGCGTTTTAGCTGGCTGGCCCGGACACGGGCGAGGCCCAGCATTATAAGGAGGTAGGCGATTACGCCTACAACGAGCGCGTCGTCAACGTAATTGCCGTGCAGCATTCCAAGTTCGGGGGGAAGAAATAGAGGCAGGATAAAAGCCGCCAAAATAAGACTCCGGTCCGGCCCAGCCCAGAAGGGTAAGCGTTAATTTAACCGAGCGGTTTTTGCAGGACGAACAGCTTTTGCAAGCCCCAATCACCGACCTGGGGCAGGTGCGCCCCTATCCGGTGAACCAGGTTGTGGTAGTTGCGCTGGCCGTTACGGACAAAAAACGGGTAAAGCGCCCAGGTCAGCACATAGTAAGTGCTGCTAAAACGCCGGACCTGTTTAATATCGAAATAGTTGTGCGCGAAGGAGAAGAAATCGGGCTCGTCAAGGTAACAATTGTGCCAGAGCGGGACCATTGTTTCGAGGCCTAACCGCCGGCGCAGCCGGTTGAGGTTGGCGGCGGTCTGCTCGGTCACTTCGCTGATAAGAAAAAGCCCGCCCGGTTTCAGGACGCGCCAGGCTTCCAGGAGAGCCGTCTTCTGGTGGTCAGCGTTGCCCAGGTTTATCAGGCAGCGTTTGGTAATAACCTTATCGAAGTAATTGTCGGGAAAATCAAGTTTTAAAAAGTTGCCAACTCGAAAGGACGCCGACCCGGTCAACCGCCCGGCCCGGCCCAAGTTGACGTTGGCGTAATCAATCATACTGGGGGCGTAATCAACCCCGGTAATGCGAATGGCTTTGGCGCGGGCCAGTTGAATGGTGGTATAGCCGTTGGCGCACCCGGCGTCCAGCACCCGGTCGCCTTCTTTAAGGTAGCGGGACAAAATAACGCCTTCGTGATGAAGCATGGTTTCGTCCACCCAACTCGCGCTGGGCGAAAGGCCGTACTTGCGCCCCCGGCGTTCCCAGTGAAGCCGGATAGCCTCAAGGTCTTCAGGCAGGGCGGCAGAGTTGGTGGGTCGTTGAAGTTGCGGCGAACGCCACAGGTCGGGCTGTTTTGTATTTGAACCGGTTGGATTGGTTTTCGCGCTACCGGCGGGGGTAACATCCGGTAAGACTTCCGCCGAATCGGCCTGGTAAAAGTGAAAATTACTCTCGTTAGTGCTCATTACTACACTCTACTGCTGGCACCCTTTTAATTTTATATTTTTGCGATATAAATACAACGGGGGTTGTTACTGCCGGGTTCCATCTTTTTTATAAAAATTTTGCTATCGAAAACCGAGAAGGTGCAGACTTCCAGTGACCGGCGAGCATCAAAACACCCTCGCTCTAAACATGCCGTCTACAATTTAATTATATCAGATAACTTGCCCTCCTGGCTATCCGAAATCTATTTTATATTTAACTTCATGTTTATAAATTAGCTTTTCAATCTGAGTAAATAGGCCGGGTTGGCGATTTTGCCATTAAAGCAGACCTCAGACCTCATATTCTTAACAAATTACAACTTGCCGTTTTAGCGAGTTTTAGTCAATTTAACAATTACTCGTAAAAACCCCTTGACAGGGTTTCAGGAGGATGTTATAACTAGTGTAGAAATTACACTAATAAATGGGGAGGGGCAAGAATGACGCTCTTTAACCTTAAAGCCGGGAGCGTACCCGGCAGGGACCATCTTTTCCGGCAGGCCAATTGCCAGGACCGCTATCGCTGCGGCAGTTTTGAAATCAAGGGCAGTGCGTACCGGGCCGGGATTGTCTGTGACGGCTGCGGTTCGGCGGAGGCCAGCGAGGTAGGAGCGGCTTTGCTGGCCGAGTTCGGTATTACTGAAGTGGCCCGGTTAATCGGGCAGGGCAGGGGTCTGGGAGATTTAGCGGGCGAACTGTACCGGAACAGCCTCGGTTTTCTGGAAAAACTAACCGGCCTTGTCGCCGGGGAAACTGTTTCGCCGGACAAAGCTGGCGGGTTCATAGGCTGTTTTCTGCTGGCAACCATGCTCGGCTTCGTGATGAGCGAGGAAGAAACCCTGGTCTTTGCGGCGGGGGATGGCTTTATCATCGTCAACGACGAAATCGAATGCCGGGACGAAAACAACCGCCCGCATTACCTGGCTTACGACCTGCTTGACCCCGGCCAGTACCCGGAGTTGCCGCCCCGCCGGGAGAGCTTTGATTTCCGCCTGCTGCCGACCGCTTCGGTCGAAAGGCTGGCGGTCTGGACCGATGGTTTCGACCCGGCCCTTAAAGGTGAAATCTGGAATCTGGCCGGGCCGCGCGGTCTACAGCGCAAGTTGAATGTCTGGGGTAAACGCAAGCTTTTCGCCGACGACACCACCGGCATCACCCTGGAAAGGGCCGGTTAGGAGGTTTAAATGCAAGTCCTGATTAATAACCGGCGGGTTAACCTGGGCGAACGCGACGTGCTGGGGTCGGGTGGGGAAGCGGTTGTTTTCAAGCACAAGAATTGGGCCGTTAAAATTTACCACGACCCGACCCCCGCCCGCGCGGCCAAGTTGCTGGGCCTGCTGCAATTTTCGGCCAGCTTGCCCGCCGAGGTGATTGCGCCCCGGCAACCGGTCTTTGACCTGACCGGGCAGCAAATCGTTGGATTCACGATGGAAACTGTCCCGCCCCAAATGCTGCCGCTTTCGAACCTGCGCAACCGGGCTTTGCGGGCCAATTATGGTTTTAACAACCGCCAGGTGGCTGAACTGTTCCTGGCAATCCACCCCCTTTTAACCCGACTCCATGCGGCAGGCCTGGTGATTGGTGATTTTAACGAGCTAAATCTGCTTTTCGAGGCAGCGCGGCCGGTCTTTATAGATGTAGACAGCTACCAGTTTGGGCCTTATGCCTGCCCGGTTGCGACCGAAGCCTGCCTGGACCCCCGGCTTTACGGCCTGGATCTGGCGGCCAAACCGGTCTTCCGGCCAGAGCACGACTGGTACAGTTTCGCGGTGCTGCTTTTCCGGTCGCTTTTGCTGGCGCACCCTTACGGCGGCACTCACCAGAAGGTCAAGAAACTAACCGATCGGGCCGGGCAGGGTCTGTTTGTCCTTGCAAGTGAGATAACATATCCAAAAATAGCTCTAACTCCCTGGCTGCTGTCCGACGAGCTACTTGAAGTTTTTCAGGGTATTTTCACCGGGCAAAAGCGTGAAATCTTCCCGCTGGCGGTCCTGGGCTCCTTTGTACAGGGTCTGCAAGAATGTACAACTTGCCGGGAGTGGTTCCCGGCCAGCCGGCGGACCTGCCCGCTTTGCCAGCCGCCCACCAGTTTTTGCTTTACCTCGCCGGTCCAGGTACCCGGGCTACAGGCCGGGGAATGGCTGGCTGCCGGGGGCGAAATCGTGGCCTCGTACACCACGGGCGATAAGATTTATTTGCTGGCCCGCGTAGGTGATAGGGCAGTGGTGTACCTTGTAAAAGGCAAAGGGCAGCACACGCGGGCCGAGCTATTTCGCTGGCTGCCGGGCGCGAGCTACGCTTTTATGGAAGACGCCCTGGTGGTTAACCCCGCGGGCAGCGGCGAACTGCTGCTATTGCGGCTGGAAAATACCGGGAGGGTGACGCCCTTACTCAGGACAACTACCGGGCATTTTGAGGGCCGGGCGGTCTTTGCCGCGACGGCCCGTTACCTTTACCGCCTGGCCGGGGGAATGTTGATGCAGGGCGAGCTTCAAGACGGCCACCTGCTCGAAAGGCCGCTTTCGGCGGTGCTGGAAGACCAGACCTGTTTCGAGGCTTTCCGGGAAGGCGCAGGTGAATTTGTCGCCGGGTTCAGCCGGGTCTTTAAGAATTACGAATGGTTCTGCCTGGACAAAGCCGGGCGGTCTGCCCTGCGCGTGACGCCCCTTGAACCGGACGAAACGCTGCTTGGTTACTCTTTCAAGCCGGGCAGACCGGAACGTTTACTAATCAGGCAGACCCGCCAGGCCGGGTTGGATTACCTGCGGCTGGACGTTTTTTCAAATGAGGGGAAAATGCTCCTGGCAAAACGCCTTCCGGCTGGCGAAACGGATAGTTTCGAGAGCCGGGAAAAGGGGCTTTTCCAGGCCGGTGTGCTGGTCTGGCCGGGCGGCAAAGGGCTTCTAAAAGAAAATCTCAGCCAGGGCAAGCGGGCCGAGATAGCCGCCGACCCTTACCTGAATGCAGCAACCCATTTGTTAGCCCACCGGGACGGCCTGCTGGCTGTAACGGGCAACCGCCTCTGGAAATTGACCTTATCTTAAAAGCCGGAGCATGCCCTGGTATACACCCCGGCTTTACTTTCCTTGGCACAAGGATGAAAAGAGCATGTTAAAAAGGCCCGTGTATAATAGGAACAATATTAAACAGGCCAAAACAAAAGCAAGTATTTTTGAAAGGAACATGTAGATGACTACTTTAAATAACCCAACCACTTTCCCGGCCTTTTACGACCCGGCCCGGGTCGGCCAGCTTTACCTGCCCCAGATGGGCGCGGCGGCGGCGGCCGGGCAGGTTTCCGGCCTGACCCCGGCTAACCAGGACGCGCGGCGGGTGCTGCTGCTGCTGGTGGACCCCCAGATAGATTTTATTTACCAGGAAGGTTCTTTGAGCGTGCCGGGCGCGATTGACGATACCAGGCGCACTATCGAGTGGATTTACCGCAACGCCGGGGAAATCACCAACATAAGCACCTCGCTGGACAGCCATACCACTTTTCAAATTTTCTACCCGACCTGGTGGGGTAACGACCAGGGCGAACACCCGGCCCCCTACACCCAGATAACGGTCGAGGATATTCGCAAAGGCGTCTGGAAGCCGCTGGTTGACCCGGCCTGGTCGGTAAAATATGTCGAAGAACTCGCCAAAGGCGGCAAATACTCACTGATGATCTGGCCGTACCACACCATGATTGGCACGCCCGGCCAGTCTATCGTCCCGGCGCTTTCCGAGGCTATTATTTATCATTCGGCGGCCCGCCATGCTCAACCGACCTGGCTCATTAAGGGTTCCATTCCCCAGACCGAGAACTACTCGATTCTGGAGCCGGAAGTTAAAGTGCCAAAGCACCCGCTGGGCGGCGTTAACACCGCTTTTTTGGATACGCTGGGCAAATACGACCTGGTTTACGTGGCCGGGCAGGCCAAGAGCCACTGTGTACTTTCCACTATGCGGTCTATATTGGAGTATTTTGCCACGCAGCCTCAAATTATCTCCAAATTGCGCTTCTTGATGGACTGCACCTCGTCTGTGGTCCATCCCGAGGTTGACTTCGATGCACTGGCGAACGCCGAACTGGGTCAGATGGCGCAAAAAGGCATGCGCCTGGTCACTTCCCGGGACGTTATCGCCTAAATTTTAAGCTAAAGCAGCCTGTTAAAAGTTCGGAAACTAACCCGTTGGACGGTTTACCCGGCGGGGCTAGTTTCCCCTTACCCCAAAACTGACCACTGACTAACTACTGACTACTGGAGAAAAAAAATGACAACTAATAACCCTAACATAGATGATATTCAAGACCTTTTCGCCGATGCCCGAAGCGAAGGCTTGCAGGACCAGGCTTCGGCAATCCTGGTCGAAAATCTCGACTCGGTGGCTCTGGCCGGGTGTAACGGGGCCGGCCTGACCGATATTAACACCGATGATGTTACTCTGGTCGCCGCCGTAATTGACGCCAGCGGTTCGATGAGCGGGATGCGCCAGGCGGTGCTTGACGGTTTTAACACCATGCTGGACAGTTTTAACGGCTCGAAACAAGCCGATTCAATCCTGGTTTCGGCCTGGAGCTTTAACGATAAGGCCCGGCTTCATTTCAGCTATACCCCGTCTCCGTCCGTCAGCAAATTGACCTGGAGCGAGTACGAACCAACCGGCGGCACTGCTTTATATGACACGCTGCTTTATGTAATGGCCGGGATGGTGGCTTACGGCCAAACGCTGCGGAACAACGGCGTGCGGACTCGCGGCATAATTGTGGTATTCTCGGATGGGGGCGATAACGCTTCGAGGGCGAAAGCCTATCAGGTGAGCGCGGTCAGTGACGGCCTGATGGCCCAGGAAATCTATACCCTGGCCTACGCCGGGTTTGGTGTACCTGACCCGGTCCGGTTAGCTGCTGAAGTCGGGTTCCCATCGGTTATCCCGGCGGGAAGCGGCCCCTCCGAAATCCGGCGTATCTTCCGGCAGGTGAGCGCCTCGGTTATCCGGGTCAGCCAGGCTACCGTTGGGGCAGGGAACGCCTTCTTCACGGTTTAAGCGGGCCGCCGCTTGAGTAAAAGTTAAGATTTACCTGCCTCGCTCCCGGCCTGGTTTCTTTCTCCAACCAGTCCAGCCAGGCCAGGGCTTCTTCCGCCGAAGTACCGCACATTTCCTCGGAAGGGCGCAGGCTGACGCAGACCGCCGGGCGTTCCGGTTTGCCAAAAAGTTTGCAACGATTATCCGGCGTAAGCTGGACGCAGCGCACTCCTGCCGGTTTGCCTTCGAGCATTCCCGGCAGGGGTGTAGAAATTGAAGGGGCGATACAGCAAGCCCCACAACCTACCCGGCATTTCATTTCCTGCCTCGATTCCCGGTAACAATCATTTTACAAATAAACAGAGAGCCTTTCATACTAGGTGTTTAGATAAGTGTTTAGGTATAGGTGTTTAGGTAGATTTTGAATTCAAATCTGGTTTTAATTAACCTCAACATTGATTCAATGAATATAGCATTTAGAGGCTTTACAAAGCTATTACAGGTATGCTTTTTACCATCTAAACTTATTTAAGGGCATAAAACGCTTCGTTAAAAGACCCTTTTACCAGTTATGAAAGGCGCTCTGTGAAACTTTGCTGCCAGGTGGCTACCCGGGGACAGGCCGGGAAGGGCTGGCAGTGGTGGTCAGGGTCTGGCATTCGCCCGAGAGCGATAAGGTGCAAGCGGTCCGGTTAGCCGGGGGAGTGGAATCAGCACGGGCCACTACCGTTTGGAACGGCTGAGAATTATTATAGCGCCCAGAATACAAAGACTGCCGGCCAGCTTAACCACACTAAACGGCTCGGCTAAAATTAAAGCTCCCAGAATAACAGTCGTCGCCGGTTCGCTGGTAGAAATAATGGCGGTCCTGCTGGACCCTATAAGATTTACCCCGATTAGAAGGAGATATATCGAAATGCCGGTCAAAAACCCGATGACCAGGCAGATTACCAAACCGCCCGCCGACATGCTTCCGCTAAAATTTGCCGTTACAAACAGATACAGAGTGAAACAGACCGCGGTTACGGGCAACGAATAAGCTGCTTTGACGATACCGGATACCTGGGGGCCAATTCTTCCCGCCAGTACCACGTACCAGGAATTACTGAATGCGGAAGCCAGCGATAGTAGCCCACCTACCACGCTGAAACCAGACGTTATGGCTAAAGCTCCCAGCGGGTCGACCGTCAGAAAGCAGCCGGCCAGGGCCAGAGCCAGAGCGGTAGCTTTTAAACCGGTCAGCTTTTCTTTAAAGAAAAGAATCGACCATAACACTACCATAGCCGGGTAAACAAAAACCAGCAGGGAATTGGTGCTGGCCGGTAACAATTCCAGAGCCAGAAAATAAAAAAGCGAGTTGGTAATCCATAACAAACCCAGGAAACCAAAACCGGCCAGGCGAGGCAGAGGTTGGCGCAAATCATACATATTCTTACGTGCAACCAAAATTCCAAGAATAAGCCAGATTACCAGCGAGGCCATAATGAACCGGAACATTAAGAGGGTCGGCACGTTGGCCCCTTCATCAAAGGCGTATTTTCCCAGGATACCCTGAACGCCGAATAGTATACCTGCCAGGGCCGTCGCGCCAATACCGAGCAGTGTCCGCTTTCTTTGCCCGCCAAAATATTCTCCGCCCTCTACCGGCACCACATTGTTAGAGGGGGTTACTTGTGTTTCGGAACTTATTTGTTTTAGCTGATTCATTATAAGTAATGCAATAAGTAATGCAATAAGTAATGCAATAAGTAATGCATAATTATTTGTTTGACCACCTGTTCAGGTAATTCGTTAAGTTAAATACCTTTGGAAATTCTTTCTTGCTCACTTTATAACTTACTTTGACCCGGCCAAACCCGGTAAAGGAGATACCTTTAACTTTGCGGCCCACTCGTTAAGCCGGGCCACCAGGGCCGGGTCTAATTCGATACCCTGCGAAAGATACCGCTTTTTATTTTCCGAAGATTGGCGGCCCGGCATCTTAACATCAGGCTCTAAGTCCTTGACCCGGTTTATAATGTCTGAAACTCTTGCCTGAAAGTATTCGACCGGCATTAAAGCAGCTATTTTGATTGCGATGGCGGTCTGGGAGGAAATTTCCGGGGAAGGGATATTCGGGTTCGTCTCATCCAGGATTTCTCCATTCGATAACACGCCGGTCATGATTTCCCCCAGCAGGGCCAGCCCAAACCCTTTATGCCCTGCCAGAGGATTAAACATGCCTCCTTGCAAAATCTCTTTGGGGTCGGAGGTTGGCTGATGATTGGCATTCATACCCCAGTAATCGGGTACGGTTCCCCCGGCTTTTATTTTCTCTTTGAGTTTGCCATAAGAAGAATAAGCCATCGATATGTCGAGCATCAGGGGGAATCCCTGGTCGCTCATAACCGCAAAGCCAAAAGGATTATTGCCTAAAAAATTGCGGCTGGCGCCTGGCGCGCCCATCGTATTGACAGCCCGGGAATAAATAAGGCCCAGGTAATCCTTCTCTGCCGCCTGTTCGGCATAAGGGGAAGCGGCCAGGAAGTGATTGCTGTGCCGGACCGTGCAGAAACCGATACCGTATTCGCCTGCCAGCCGCATAGCCTGTTCCATAATAAAGGAACAGCAAATTTCGCCCAGCCCGTTATCGCCGTCATAACTCTCAACGGCCTGGTATTTATGTAACAGGGTAATATTCGGATTGGGCTTAACCCTGCCGCTTTCGATTAAACTGAGGCGGTTCGCCAGGTCATTAATATCGTGATGGCCCACTCCCCGCAAAGTAGCCCGGATATATACCTTTGCCGTGGTCCTGGCATTGGTCGGCGTTAAACCGGCGGCCTGTAATAATTCGATAATAAAACTTTCCAGTTCATCTACCCCAATTTGCCCGGTCATCTTCAAAACTTCCTTCCTCTGTTAGGTTCCTCAGGTATATTCCTGCTCCTGATAACTTCCTGCTCTAAAAACAGCCAGGGTTCAGGTAGCCCCGGTCGGGACGTTCTCAATTCTTTTCGCCACTCGGCGAGCGAGCTTGTTTTACCAGACCGGACCGGACCTGACAACAGCCATTTGCAATACAGGATACTGTCCAGCCATCTGGTAAACCAGGGCCGGTTGCGGCTGAGGGAAATAGAATTTGGCGATTATAGGGTTAAGTACAATAGGGATTTGTTAATATTGTATAGCAAATCGAGCCAAACAAGAACCCTATTTTATCACAAAACCCTCTCCTTAAACCAGGCAGCGGGTCAAGCTGACCATCAGTTCAACAGCTTCCTCGCCCGTTAAACCTTGCTCGCGTACCAGGGACCGGCACGTATTTTAACTGACTTAAGCGGCTATACCACCTCTTCTAATTTACCACTCAAAAATGCTTACCAGTCTACCTACAAGGGTAATGGCGATACCTTTGTTGCCAGGTTTAACTCCAGCGGTAGCCTGGTTTATTTCTCTTATTTTGGCGGTAGCACAAATGAGTTTGGTTTTTCTATAGCTGTGGACGGGAGCGGTAACATCTTTATCAGTGGTTTTACCGACTCTACAAATTTGCCGGTTAAAAACGCCTATCAAAATAGACTAAAGAATTAATTTTGATGTTATTGGGATAAAGGTTTGTTGAGAGGTAAGTCGCCTGGAATAAGATAAAAATTGTACCTCGTCTTTGGATATATTATACTCGAAAGGTAATCAGCCATCCGGCGCGCTGGGAATGAATAACCAAACAGTTATTATTATTTAATTTAAAAAACGAGGTTAACCTGAAATGAATGTCCGACCCCAGGATCAGGTAAAGACTGCTTCAAGTCCTAGCCAACTGCGTATAACAGATATGCGGACTGCCACAGTCGGTTGGGAAGATCACTGGCATTTCACCATTATTCGCATTGATACAAATCAAGGTCTGAGCGGATATGGAGAAGTCCGCGATTTAGCTTCTAAAAACTATGCCCTGATGCTTAAAAGTCGGCTTCTGGGTGAAAACCCCTGTAATGTAGACAAACTGTTCAGGAAGATTAAACAATTTGGTCACCATGGACGGCAAGGAGGTGGCGTATCCGCCGTTGAAATGGCCCTGATGGATCTGGCTGGCAAAGCCTATGGTGTACCTGCTTATGTCCTGGCGGGCGGAAAGTTCCGCGATCGCATCAGGATGTACTGCGATACCCCAAATGAAGCCACCGGTGAAGCCATGGGCAAGAAACTACTCAACCGGCTAAATCAGGGTTATACCATGCTCAAAATGGACCTGGGAGTGCAGCCTTTAGTGGGGGTAAAAGGCGCTCTTAGCTGGCCCCAGGGAATGTTAGCGGGCGATGCTGAAGACAAAATGGAGAAAATGCTTAATATCCATACCCTGATGCACCCCTTTACCCACGTGCGGCTGACCCCTAAAGGGATTGCGCTGCTTTGCGAATACGCCGAGCAGGTCCGGGCGGTGGTAGGAGATGAGGTTCCAATTGCCGTTGACCATCTCGGCCATATCGGCATAGATGATTGTATTCGCCTTGGACAAGCCCTGGAGCCTTTTAATCTGGCCTGGCTGGAAGACCTGGTTCCCTGGCAATTTACCGATAGTTGGGTTCAACTTGAACGAGCCTTAAACACCCCGGTCTGCACCGGCGAAGATATTTACCTGAAAGAAGGGTTCTTGCCTTTGCTACAGGCCAGGGCTGTAAATGTCATTCACCCGGACCTGTCTACCAGTGGCGGTATTCTTGAAACTAAACGCATCGGGGATACTGCTCAGGAATACGGTATAAGTATGGCTCTACATATGGCCGGAACCCCGATCAGTACCATGGCTAGCGTACATTGTGCGGCTGCGACTGAAAACTTTATTGCCCTTGAGCATCACTTTTCGGAAATCCCCTTCTGGAGCGACTTCATTGAAGGGTTGCCAAAGCCGCTCATTCAAAACGGCTATATCACGGTTCCCGAAAGCCCGGGATTGGGCTTTGAAATTAATGAGGAAGTAATAAAAGAACATTTGATAGCTGAAGACCGGGGCTTCTTTGAGCCAACCCCTCAATGGAATACCTCGGGCAGTTGGGACCGGCGCTGGTCCTAAAGCTAATTGGGAGCGAGTGAAGTAGCATCTGTGAGCTTTAACCATACCGAGAGCGTTCTTTTGCGGGGCCAGCTTTGCATACCATCGGAACGCCGCGCCCCCCCCTGTAATCTGGCAGCCGCCGTTAAGATTAATTTGCACGCCGTTATTATTCGAAATTAACCCTTGGGCGGTGTTCAGGGTAATAACCGGGGTTGATAATGAAAAGGTTGGAGTTACAATCTGCTGGATGAAGGGCAAAACCTGCTCTTTGCCCGGCTTGGCATTTTTGCCGGAACATTTAACTCTGACGTTGCCGAAAGGGTCTGCAACGCGGAGTACGACCCGGACCTGGATATGCTGGATGACCTGACTTCTTTGAAAGATCACAGCCTGGTAAAGCTTGTTTCGGAGTCAGGAGAAGATGAACCCCACCTTAGAATACTTTTTCAAATTTCGAGTTGGTATCGTGCGCGGAGATGCGGCCTATGACACCAAAGCGTGGCGCTACGTAGGCGGACATCTAAGAGCCATCTGGGCCGTTGATTACAATTTACGGCGGGGTGGCAAAAAGAAACTAGCCGACCGTGAAGCCATGAAACGGGGTAATAATCAAAGCCTTTCAGAGGAAGAAAATAGTTAGTCAAGATAATGGTTCTTATCTTTACTAATTGTTTGAACACTTTTCCAGGTTTTTACAAACCGGTCTCCAGATGCTGCCTGAAGAACTCAAGAAGTTAACCGGAGATACCGGTAATTAAATCAACCCCTTACCCTTTCAA
>CADDZM010000012.1 GCA_902812345.1 Chloroflexota bacterium
ATTTAATAATATCGAAATAGGGTGGGTGCATTATAAGTAGCTGGGCCGATTTCGCGCCCGCCTCTTTCAAGACCTGGCGGTAATCGAGACGGGTGCTGTCGCCTACGACAACGCGGTTGGAAACGCCGTAAAGGTTTGGCTCGGCCTCTAAAAGCTGGCCGGAACGCTCGGCAATACCGGCTTGCAGTTCGATACCCAGACCGTTACGGCCCAGGCGCTGGCTCTCGATAAGGGTCGTACCCATACCGGAGAAAGTATCCAGCACCCAATCGCCCTGTTTGGTGTAGCGTTTCATAAGCTGGGACGGGATTTGCGGCACAAAATTACCCCAGTACTGGGCATTGTGGACCCCGGTGTTATCGCGGCGGTCTAAAATCCAGAGGCTATCAGTATTGATGTCACGGTATTCTTTCCAGCGGTTGAGGTTAATGTCATTTATAGAGCCGGTCTTGACTTTGGTCAGCCCCTTAATAAGCCGATTGAGATAATAGCGGGCGCGTTCGAGCGTAAAAGCCCCGGCAATCTGCTCAAGTTCTTCCAGCAAATAGTCCACGCTTAGTTCCTCAGCCGGTTCAAATTCGCTGCCGGGAGTTAAAGGGCTGCTTTTGGCGTCGAACAACTGGCCGCGCAACTCACCGATGCTTTCGCGCAAAAGCTGGACCGGCTCGACCGTTTTTAGAAATTCAAGACTTGTGAGCAATTTCTGAGGATCTACCCTGATTTTTTGCCGGGTGGCAGCCTGCGGCAACTTTAAAGCGCCGGCGGAATTTAAGACCAGCTTGGCGGTCAAATATTTTCTCCTTCCAAAACCCCCATGAGTAAGTAATGAACCTATTTTACAAACGACTGACTCTTATGTAAAGGTTTTTTTCATGAATTTTTCATGGATTTTCGTTTTATAGCCAAAATTGGTCATGCTATAATCATCTGAAAGGCCATAAAGGTCTTTCAATGTAATTTTTAGCTTATAGGGACACAAGGAAAAGGTGAGAAAACTGGAAATACCGGTGGAGAGGAAGGCCAGGCCAATTGGGGTGCTGGATAGCGGGGTAGGCGGGCTTTCGGTAATCGAGGAAATCCGGCGGCAGTTACCCCACGAAGACATTCTTTATTTTGCCGATAGCGGGAACTGCCCTTATGGCGTGCGGCCCCCCTCGGAAATCCGGGAACTGGCCGAAAGCGCGGCGGTATTTTTGCTGGAACAGAACGCTAAAGCCCTGGTAATTGCCTGCAACACGGCCAGTACGGCGGCGGTAGCTTACCTGCGCCAGAAATGGCCCGGGTTGCCCATCGTGGGGATGGTCCCGGCGGTAAAACCGGCCGCCCGCATGACGACTAGCGGAATTATCGGCGTCCTGGCGACTGAAGCGACCGGCAAAGCCCCGGTGCTGCTGGATGTGATTGACCGGTTTGCCTCGGACGTAAAGGTGCTGATTGCCGCGCCGCCCGGCCTGGTGGAAGCGGTCGAAGATGGTCAGGCCGGAACGCCTGAAACGGTTGCTATCTTAAAGAAGGCGGTCGAGCCGATGCTGGAACAGGGAGCCGATGCCCTGGTGCTGGGCTGCACCCATTTCCCATTTTTGCGCCCGGCCCTCGAAGCCATTTTGCAGGGCCGCCTGCATATAATTGATAGCGGTGAGGCGGTAGCCCGCCAGACTGTCCGCGTGCTGGAAACGGCCAAGCTACTTAATCCGCAGACCGCACCCGGCCACCTGAAGTGCTACACCAGCGGCGACCCTGAACTTTCCCGTGTGGTAATCGCCAACCTTTTGAAGCTGCCCGACCCGGCGGCGCTCGACCTCGAGTATGTCGCCGCCGAGCGGAACTTTAGCTGGTCTAAAAAGTAATCCTTAAACTTCGGGGCGGTCCACCAGCAAAGCCGGGACCGTCTCGCCCGCTTTAAAAAGGCTGGGGCCGGGGTCCAGGCGCAAGAGGGCGTTCGCGCCCAGCATCGAAAGAAGACGGCTGCTGTTCTGAGCGCCGGTGGTGCGGGCGGTATAGCGGTAGCCGCCGCCGGCCGGGTCGAACTGTTCGGTAACGATGGCGCGGGTAAACTCGTTGCGGTCCGGCGAGTGGGAAATATCGTGTTCAAGCTGGACCTGCACCACCTGGCGTTGAAGTTTGGTCCGGCCGCCCATTTTCAAAATCGCAGGCCGCACGAACAGTTCGAACGAAACCAGGCTCGACACCGGGAACCCCGGCAGGCCAAAGACCGGCTTGCGCTTGCCGTCCTGCTCGACCGTTACGAAGGTAAGCGGCTTGCCCGGCTTGAGATTAACCCGGCCAAAATGGATGGCGCCGATTTCCTCTAATAACTCTTTCACTAAATCCAGCTTGCCAACCGAAACCCCACCGCTTGTAATCAGACCGTCGTAATTCGCCAGGGCCGTACGAATGAGTTCGCGCAACTCTTCTTTGGTGTCCGGGGCAATCCCCAGCGAAACCGGCTCGGCGTAAGCCCGCCGGACCGCCGAAACCAGGCTAAAACGGTTGCTGTCATAAATCTGGCCGGGTTTAGCCTCGCCGCCCGGCTCGACAATCTCGTCGCCGGTTGAAACGATAGCAATACGGGGCCGCCGCACAGCTTTGAAGGTGGGGCGGTTAACCGTGCCAATCAGACCGAGTTCGGCAGGACCGAGCAGCGTCCCCGCTGGCAAGACCGGCTGCCCGGCCTTTAAATCCTGCCCCTGGGGCCGGACATTATCGCCCACTTTCGGCGCGAACTGCACCGTTAAAGTGTCGCCCTGCTCCCCGGTAAACTCCACCATAATCACGCTGTCGGCCCCGTCAGGCAGCGGCGCGCCGGTCATAATCCGCACGGCTGTACCCGGCGTGACGATCAGGCCGCTCAAACGCCCGGCGGTCTGGTCGCCCAGGATGCGGCGGGGTTGGTCGGCGTCGGCGGATAAAAGGGCATAACCGTCCACGGCGGTCGTGTTGAAAGGCGGCATGTCCTGGGTCGCCGAAATGTCCTCGGCCAGAACCCGGCCATCGCCTTCGAGAAGCGGCACCATTTCGAGGTCGTCCGCCGAGGGCGCGGGAACATTTTCAAAAATCAGGCGGGTGGCTTCTTCCGGCTCAATCATTGGGAAAGCGGAGGGCCGCATTATCCGTTCTTCGGTGTTACTCATGCTTCTGCTCCTTTTAACAGCCCGCGCAGGGTCGCCAGGTTCAGCAAGTCTTCGGTGTCATCGGTGCCTTTAGGCGTTTCAAGGACCATCGGGGTGCTGGCAAAGCGGGCATCATTTACCAGGAAGCGGAACGGCTCGATACCAAGCTGGCCTTTGCCGATGGCTTCGTGTCGGTCTACCCGGCTGCCCAAACCTTGCTTGCTGTCGTTGATATGGAAAGCTCGCAGGTTCTGTAAGCCGATGTAGCGGTCAAACTCGCTCATGGTCGCATCGTAGGTCTCGGCAGTGCGCATATCATAACCGCTGGCGAAGACGTGGCAGGTATCAAAGCAGATGCCGGCCCATTCAGGATGGTCGAGTTGCTCCAGAAGGCGGCCCCAGTGTTCGAACTTATAGCCCAGGCTGCTGCCCTGCCCGGCGGTGGTTTCGAACAAAATCATGGTGCCGGGCGGATTGCCGGTTTCCTCAACAATCTCGTTGTGGACGCGGTTGACCGCCCGGGCAATCCGGGTCAAACCCGCTTCCTCGCCGCTGCTCATGTGCGCCCCGGCGTGTGTTACCAGGTAAGGAATACCAAGAAGGCGGTTGCGCTCGATTTCCTCTTTGAAAGCGCCCAACGACTTTTCCCAGGACTCTTCGACCGGGCTTGCCAGGTTTATCAGGTAGCTATCGTGGGTAATAACCGGGGTAATACCATCGTGCGCGGTCACGGCTTTCTGCCAGGCGGCAATATCGGCCCCGGCCAGCGGTTTGGCCTTCCACTGGCTGGCATTCTTGGTAAAAATCTGGATAGTCTGGCACCCAACGGTCTTGCCTCGCTCGAAAGCTTTGTGCAGGCCGCCCGACACGGACATATGCGCTCCAAGTAACATATTGTTCTACCTCTTTGTATTAGCTAATTCACCCGGCAAAAAAGCACCTTTAGATAACGGCTTTCCGGGGCAATCAAGCTCCAGGGGTGGTCGGCCCCATTTTCAAAAATCTCCAGCACCTGTAAATCCCGGCCCGTATGCGCGCCCGCCTCCCGCACCGCGTTTTCAAACTCGGCCATCATAACGCTTCCGCTGCAAGAACAGGTTATAAGCAGCCCGCCTTTCCTGACCAGCGGCAAGCCCAGGCTGTTAAGGCGAGTATACCCTTTGAGGGCTTTGTCCTTCTCCCGGTGGGTCTTGGCGAAAGCCGGGGGGTCCAGGATAACAATCTCATGTTGAGCGCCGCGTTCGCGCTCCGCTTCCAGCCACTTAAAAGCATCGGCAGTCTTGAAGATATGGGCCGCGGCAGGCAAGTTGTTGGCTTCGAAGTTCTGGCGGGCCTGTTCGAGGGCCGCCGCCGACTGGTCCACGTTAATCGTTTTAAGGCCCGGTCGGGCGGCCACAGCATAGACCGAAAACCCGGCGGTATAGCTGAAAAGGTTCGCCATAGTTGCCCCATCCGGTAAGGCGCGGGCGTAACGGGCGAGAGCCTGACGCTTATCGCGCTGGTCGGTAAAGAAGCCGGTCTTCTGGCCTTTCCAGGGGTCAATTTTAAAGCGCAGGCCGTTCTCCTGGACGGTCAGGCCGGGCGGGATTTCGCCCATGAGCAGACGCGGCTCGGCTTTCCCCAGTCCTTCCCGGCTGCGCACCGCCACGTCTGTCCGCAAAAGAATTGCCTTTGGCCGGGCCACTTCGGCCAGAGCCGCCGTCAGCGGTTCGAGCAACCGGTCAACACCGGCGGTATGGCTTTGCAACACGATAACCCCGGCGTAGTAGTCGGCGATAACGCCCGGCAGGAAATCGCCCTCGGCGTGAATAAGGCGGAAGACATCGGTGCGGTTCAGGTCGAGGGCTTGCTGGCGCAAGTCCCAGGCGGCCTGGACCCTTTTCCGGAAGAAAGCCTGGTCAACCGGTTCGTCCTGGCAGGTGAGAAGCCGGACCGCAATATCGGTCTTAGGGTTATAGTAGCCCCGCCCCACAAAACCGCCCGCCGCGTCCACCAGGTCTACCAGGCTGCCCGGCGCCAGGTCGCGCGGGGCTTGCTGGAGGCCGCCGGAAAAAAGCCAGGGATGGCCGCGTTTTAACTGCCACTCCCGGCCTGCCTTTATTTTTATGGTTGGATATTCGGACCCCATTAGTATTCTTTACCTGTCCTTATTGGTTTAAGAAGCCTGCAAATTTTAACATACAACCCCCCCTAAATTCTACTCATAACCCTGGCTTTCGTGATTCAGGCAAAATACTAAAGAAAGTACCCCTTTGCCACCCTGTTTTCTTTGTAAACTAAGCCTAATAAAGTAAGATAGCATAAGATTATTTTCAGAACCAGGAAGGCATTCGTTCCTGCCGGGCGTTATAAAATAAGAGGGCGCTGGCGCGTTATCAACTTATCCACGAAGGTTATCAAGAGCTTGTCTACATTTCCCCAGCCCGGCGCATCCGCAGCCGCCTAAAAAAGAGCCACCCATGACTAGACGGTTCAGGTCAGAGATGGTATAATGGCTCGATTATAAAAATTAAGGATACCGCCCTGCTCCCTTAAATTAAACAAACGGAGCTAAAGGCTTGAACCGTAACGAGTTGAAGGAGCTAATTGTCTTAAAATGAAGGTTATTCTGACCGAAGATATCCAAAACCTGGGCACTACCGGAACTATCCAGGAAGTTAAAAACGGCTACGCCCGCAACTATTTGCTGCCGCGCGGCCTGGCGAAACCGGCCACTCCCGGCACCGTTAAACTGATTGAGCAGAAAAAAGCCGCCGACGAGAAGAAACTCGCCCGCGCCGAGGAAGATAATCGCGCTTTGGCCGGCCAGATCGAGCAGCAGACTGTTCGCCTGACCGCCCGGGTAGGCCAGAACGGCCGGTTGTACGGTTCCATCACCAGCGCCCAGATTGCCGACGCCCTTAGCGCCCAGCTCGGCCAGGAAATTGACCGCCGCAAGGTGGACCTTGCCGAAAATATTCACAGCGTGGGCCAGTACGAAGTGCCGGTCCGGCTGGTTGGCCGCCTGGCTCCGAAAGTGAAAGTTATCGTCGAAGACGAAAACGGTCCCGCGGCTGAAACCGCCGCCCCTGCTGCCGACACCGGCTCCGAGCCGGAAGTGGTTGATAGCGGCGCGGATACCGTCCAGAGTTAGGTTCCAGGGCGTTTCGAGAGAGACGCCGCGCGAATTAAAAATTTAAGCTTTTAGCAGGTAGTCCGGCTGCGCCCCTCTGTTCCCGACGCTCAGCGGACACGGGCCGGACTACACCGCCAAAGCTGCCGGGATTGGGGTCAATTGCTTTAGACAGGGCCATTCCTCATTCGCTACCGGTCCGGTGATAAAGCTGGCTGGCTACTTTTGATTCAAAAGGCAGGCTTAAGCGGCATAGCCCGGAACCGGACGCCTACCGGCGGTATTTGGTTTATTTTGAGATATAGTCGGGCTATCGCGTTTCGCAATAACGCATCGTGAGGTTGATAGCGGCTATGTCAAGTGAGACAACTCTTCCTTTTTCCACTTCCGATAACACTTCCTCTTACGAACGCGATAACGGTCGCCGCCGTGCAAACGCCGGGGCCGGGTTTCAGGTAACCTCCAATCCTGGGGCCGATAAAGCCATCCCCTACAATCTTGAAGCTGAAGAAGCCGTTATCGGCGCGCTTTTGATTGACCGCGACACCATTATTAAAATTGCGCCCATGCTCCGGCCCGCCGATTTCTTCGGGGAAGAACGGGCCGCTGTCTATGAAGCCGTCATGGACCTCTACGAGCAGCGCACGCCCAGCGATGTCGTCACCCTGCGCGACGAATTACGGCGGCGCGGCAAGCTCGGCGAAGGTGAAGGCCAGGTCAAAGCCTCTTACCTCTTAAACCTGATGCGCAGCACCGCCAGCCCGGTCCACGTCGAACACTACGCTAAAATCGTACTGCGGTACTCGGTAATGCGGCGGCTAATTGGGGCCGGGGCCCAGGTGACCGCTCTCGGCTTTGACGAAAGCCTGGAAACCCAGGACATGGTAGACCAGGCCCAGCAACTCATCCACAACGTGGTCCAGCAGGGGGTCAAGAAAGATGCTGTTAAAGTGGGGGCTATCCTGGAAGAATATTTCGACCGCCTGGCCTTTTTGCACGACCACCGGGGCGAACTCGTCGGTGTGCCCAGCGGCTTTACCGACCTGGATAAACTGACCGGCGGTTTCCAGCAGTCCGACCTGATTATCCTGGCGGCCCGGCCTTCGGTCGGTAAGACTTCCTTCGCGATGGGCGTCGCCTACAATGTCGTAATGAAATATAAACGCCCGGTCGGCGTTTTCAGCCTGGAAATGTCGCGGGAGCAGTTGGTTCAGCGCATGCTCTCAATGGAAACCGGCGTTGACTCGCACCGATTGCGCACCGGCTACATTGATGAAACCGAGTGGGATAGAATTAGCCGGGCCTTTGGCCGCCTCGCGACCGCCCCGCTCTACATTGACGACTCGGCCGGTATCTCAATCCAGGAATTGCGTTCGAAGGCCCGCCGGCTTCACGCCGAGTACGGTATCGAAATGCTTATCATTGACTACTTGCAGTTGATGAGCGGCGGCAAGACCGACAACCGGGTCCAGGAAGTCTCGGAAATATCGCGCAACCTGAAAGGGCTGGCCCGCGAACTTAATATCCCGGTCATCTGTCTCAGCCAGTTGAGCCGCGCTGTCGAGAACCGCACCAGCCACGTTCCGCAATTATCCGACCTTCGAGAGTCGGGCGCTATCGAGCAGGACGCCGATATAGTAATGTTTATTTATCGCGAAGAACTGTATAACCCGGAGACCGAGAAGAAGAATATCGCCGAAATTCACGTCGCCAAGCACCGCAACGGGCCGGTGGATGTGGTGCCGCTTTACTTCCACCACAAGACCACCCGTTTTGCCGACTGCGAACCCTACCGCGCCCCGGGCCGGTAGCCCGCCCAACGCATAACAATTTTGGACCAGGTTGATTTGCCTTTGGACTTGCGACTTGCAACCCTGCCGGAAAGATCTAAACTGCGGTTGTTATTGCCAACAGGGGCGAAAGGATTTTAAAGAGACGATGCCGAGCAAGTTTGTAGGTTTTGATAACACGAACGGACCCAATAGCGAACGAGAACGCCGCCTGACCGGGGTACCGGGCGCTTTCTTCACCCAGCTTTTGCCCCAGATTACCAACCCGAACGAGCTTAAAACCCTTTTGTACTTTATGTTTCTGGCCGGGCAAAAACGGGGCGAACCGAAATGGGTCGGCTACTGGGAACTGGCCGAAGCCAGCGAACTGCTTACGGGCTTGCGCAAAGGCGGCGACCCCCGCCCGGCTATCGAACACCTGCGCGAAGCCCTCGAACTGTGCATGGCCCGGGGCAGCCTGCTGCGGGTTGAAGCGGCCCCACCCCCGCCCGAATTCTTTGGCAACGGCCCGGTAAAGGGCGACCTGGAACCGGTGACGGTAACCTGGTTCTTGCTTAATACTTCGGGCAACCGCGATTTTTTAGCCAGCCTGGAAAAAGGTGAAATCCAGATCGAGGAAACTAACCTGCTGGTCGGGGTTGACCTCTGGGATAAACCGCTGCCAGACGTTGCCGCCAGCGGGGAAACACCGCGCAACAGCGCCGCCATGGCCGAAATTAAAAAATGGACCAAGCAGCGCCAGTGGCGGGTGCGTTCCTCCCGGCCCGATATTTATACCCTTTATGAGCAAAATATCGGCGCGCTTACTCCTATTTTAAGCGAAAGACTGCGGGAAGCTGAGAATCTTTACCCGGCGGCCTGGATTGAAGAAGCTTTTGCCGAAGCTGTAAATTATAACCGACGTAGTTGGGCATATATTATCCGTATTCTGGAGAACTGGGTAACCAATGGACGAGAACGAAATCAAACAGGCGACCGGCCGCGACCGAAACCAGGCCAGGGTAACGCCCTTTCGCAGCGAGCAGGAAGAAGCGGAGGAACGGGTCTGGCAGGAGATGGAACGTCTTCGCCAGGAACAACGCCCGGTCCGGCCAATGCCGCGCCGGGAGGATCTTCCGCGCCCCGTAGCCGCCGAGGACCTATTGACTTCACTAAATATACGACCGGGAAATACGCCCACCTCACCGAGCCAGGCTCTAAAGACTAACCCGCCGGTCGGGAATCCACCTACCCCGGCCCGGCCCACGCCAAACCAGGGGCGGGAAGGTCTACCCCCCCAACTCCCGGCCCCGGCGGAACCGGCCAAAGTCGTCCGTATCACCGATTTTGCCGTGACCGCCGCCAGCCCCTTCGCGCCTATAGAGGACGATTTCGAGCCGTACATCGACACCAGCGCCTGCCCGCATTGTAAGGGTAGCGGTTGGCTGCGCCTGGAGTCCCCGGTGGGCGACCAGAACTTTGGCAAACTGGTGCCCTGCGAATGTACAATGGCTATCAAGGACCGCAAGGCTTTCGAGGAACTTAAAAAAACCAGCAATATTGAGCTTTTCCGTGACCTGACTTTTGAAACCTTTAACCCGCGTGTCCCCAAGACCCGTGAGGCTTATGATACGGCCCTTAAGTACGCCAAAGACCCCAGCGACTGGCTGCTTTTTATCGGTAATTACGGCTGCGGCAAGACTCATCTGGCCGCCGCTATCGCTAACGAAGCCCTCAACCGCCATATCCGGCTCTATTTTGCGGTCGTCCCCGACCTGTTGGACTACCTGCGCTCGACTTTTGACCCCAACAGTGAAGCCAGTTACGACCAGCGGTTCGAGATGATTCGCAATGTGCCGTTACTGATTCTGGATGACCTGGGCACCGAAAACGCCAAGCCCTGGGCGCGTGAGAAGCTGTACCAGATTATTAATCACCGCTACAACGCCAAGCTGCCGACGGTTATCACGACCAATAATGATCTTGATAGCCTTGACGGGCGTATCCGGTCCCGGTTGTACGACCGCGAGTTGTGCCGGACGATTTTGCTACAGGCCGACGATTACCGCCTGCTTGATACTTCCGAGCGGGCCCGCTTCCGCCAGAACCCGGTAACGCGACCAAAATATTAGATAAATCATCCCCGCCGCAAGCAGCGGGGTATTGGTGCTGGCCCAATCCTGGGGAACGATTTATGGTAAGAAAAGGAAATTTTTAATTTTACTTCTTTGCTTTCAACCCCACGTTTTATGTTTAACGAATCACTAATTGATTTCTAATCGGTTTGAGCTAACCAGGGCGGTTTTGGGCTGGTTAAAGAATTGACACTCCCCCCTCAGTCCTCTATAATTCGGAATGCTGTCCACAGCTATTATCTAAAAAATCCCTATAACCCTGAGCGGACCGCATTAATCTAGCCCTTTAAGGGCTAATAATCTAACCTTCAACCCCCAACGGGAAATCAAGTAGAGGAGAGAGCACAAAAGTGCATCGAGTTAGGAACAACCTTTTAGCCCTGCTGGGTATCGCCCTGATTGTGGCTGTTGGCGCCTGGATTGTCTTTGGCGGCGACCGCACCGAAAATATCCTGGGCGGTTCGGTAGATTTGCGGGTCAAAGAGGGTCTCGACCTGCAAGGCGGCTATCAAATTTTGCTGCAAGCCCGCGACCCTAATGTTACAGCCGACCGGCTGCAAGCCGCCCGCCAGATTATTGAAAAACGCGTGAACGGCCTGGGCACCAACGAACCCAGCATCACTATCCAGGGCAACAACCGCATCAGCGTGGAATTGCCCGGCGTGACAGACGAAGACGCCGTTAAAAAAGCCATCGGTAGCACCGGCCGTCTTGAATTTATCCAGGTCGGTTCTGATACTGTCAATGTAGGCGATACCGTCCAGACCACTTACTGTACGACCGGTTCACTTTACCAGAAAGCCGCTAATCTGTGCGGCCCTGGCGTTACCAGCAGCGCCGGCGCCAGTTCTACCGCCAGCGCCACGCCTGGCACCCCTGTAAATGAGGCGATTGGTCCGGCGGGAACTCCGGGCGCGACTACGCCCGGCGCTACGACCGCCGCCGGTACTACCCCTGGCGCGACCGCTACCGCCGCCAGCACCACGCCCGGCGCTACAACCGCGGCCGGTGCCGGGGCGGCAGGTACGCCCGGCGCAACCGCGGCTATCTCGGGTACCGCAACCCCCGCTCCCGGCAAGCTGAACTCCAGCAACCAGCCTTTCCAGACCGTTATTACGGGCGACCAGTTGGACCCGGCCAAAATTGACATCGGTTTCGCCGATAGCGGCGCCGGCTATAAAGTGCTGTTCGGCGTTAAAGCCGACGCTACCAATGTCTTCAGCCAGTTCACCAGCGCGAACCTGGGACAGCAGATGGCAATCGTCCTCGACGGTCAGGTAATCTCGAACGCGACCATCCAGGGCGTTATTTCGAACCAGGGCGAAATCACCAGCCCGAACTGGCAGACTGCTGCCGGTAAAGCTGACGCTCAGAACCTGGTGCTGCAACTTAAGTACGGTTCCTTACCGGTTCAGCTTGACGTACAGGCCAGCCGTAAAGTTGGCGCGACCCTCGGCACCGATTCGATTGACCGCAGCCTTGTCGCCGGTATCGTCGGCCTGAGTATCGTGGCCGCCTTTATGATTTTGTACTTCCGCCTGCCCGGTCTGCTGGCTGTCTTTGCCCTGGTAATCTACTCGATTATCAACTTTGCGCTGTTCAAGCTGCTGGGCGTGGTGTTGACCCTGGCCGGTATCGCCGGTTTTATTCTCTCGATTGGTATGGCCGTGGACGCAAACGTGCTTATCTTCGCCCGCATGAAGGAAGAACTGCGCCTGGGCCGCTCGATTGAACGGGCTGTCGAAGAAGGCTTCCGCAACGCCTGGCCTTCCATCCGTGACAGCAATATCTCAACCCTGATTACCTGCGGAATTCTTTACTGGTTCGGCGACTTCACCGGCACCAGCACGATTAAGGGCTTTGCCTTGACGCTGGCTATCGGTGTGCTGTGCAGTATGTTCACGGCTATTACGGTAACACACACTTTCCTGCGCCTGATGTTCCTGGCCACCGGTAGTCAGCGGCGGTTGGGCCGGGGCGGTTGGTGGTTCGGTATGAACCGGACCCGGCGGCGGACAGAAGAGGTTGGGCAGGTCTAAAAGAGGCAGGCCGGGGGTTAAACCCCCGGCCCACCCTTGGAAGAGGAAAGAGAAAGAATTTAGGAATGAAACAATCGCTTAATTTAGTCAAACACCGCTGGACCTTTATCATTATCTCCTTAATTATAATTATTCCGGGAGTAATTTTTATCCTGCTGGGAGGTCTTCGGGCCAGTATTGACTTCACCGGGGGTACTTCCTGGGATATTTATTTCAACAAAGACAAAGTTCCAGCCGGGGCGAATATTGAAAAGACCCTGGTTGACGCCGACGCCGCCTTTATTAGCCAGTTGCAATCCAAACCCAATAAAAATCAGGCCGAACAGGACTTACTGGCCCAGCGCAGCCGCCAGCAGTTCCAGGCTATCGCCCAGCAAAGCGATAACGGCCTGGTAGTGGTCCGAACCGGCCAGATTTACGACAATACCGACGAAAAGACTGCCCTGACCAACGCCCTCACTCAAAAGTTTGGCGCGTCTAACGGTTTTGACCCCCAGAAGTTGGGCCTCAACACTTCCGGTCCGACCGTTGCGGGGGAAGTAACTACTCGTTCCTTCGTGGCGGTTATCCTGGCTTCGCTGGGTATCCTGGCTTACCTGGCCTATGCCTTCCGTAAAGTAAAACGGCCCTGGCGGTACGGCCTCTGCGCTATCTTCGCGATGGTTCACGACGTGCTGGTGGTGCTGGGTATCTTCGCCATCCTGGGTTACTTCTTCGGCGTGGAAATTGATGCTCTGTTCGTTACAGCCCTGCTGACCGTCATCGGTTTCTCGGTCCACGACTCGATTGTGGTCTTCGACCGGATACGCGAGAACCAGATTCGCAACCCTGGCGAACCGTTCGACTCCCTGGTCAATCACAGCCTGGTCCAGACCCTGGTCCGTTCGCTAACGACCTCGCTGACGGTAATCTTCACCCTGTCGGCGCTCTACCTGTTTGGCGGCACAACGGTCCATAACTTCGTCCTGGCGCTCCTGATTGGCATCATCAGCGGTACTTATTCAAGTATCTTCAATGCTTCGATGCTGCTGGTAATCTGGGAGAAAGGCGAGTTTGGCCGCCTCATTGGCCGCAAAAATGGGCCTAAAGTCCCGGCGTCCCGCCAGCCTGTCACCACTGCCCGCTAGGAATCTCTAAAAGGGGCCAGGACAGAAATGTCCTGGCTTTTTTTATTTCCTGAATTTAACGGGAACCGCGAATGGAAGAACGCATCATCCGGATATAGCCGCCCACAAAGCGCGAAATAAGTTCGGGCTTGCGGTGCGGTTCAAGCGAAAAGACCGGCAGACCCTCGGCTTGCAGGACGGCGTTGGCGGCTTCAATACCGGTCACGCAGGCTCTTTCCAGGAAAAGGGCCGGGCTGGGATGGCGCACCCAGTCGCCGCAGCAGAACAGGCCGGGCCAGGGCGTGCGTATGCCCAGGTGTTCGGCCAGGGTGCCGATAGCAAAAAGGGTGTGAGTAGGCGGGTTGCGGCGGAAAGTGCGGTGAATAATCTTATCTTTAAGGGCGGGATAAATCCGGCCAAAGTCGGCGGTAACTTTTTCCAGCAGCGCCTCGTCCGGCTCGAGCAGCAATTCAGGCGGGCCGTAAATGTGGGCTTCCAGGGCCGCCCCGCCGGTCCGGCGGTGCCACTCTAAAAAAGCGGTCTGGAAGCGGTGCAGCCAGAAAAAGTTGTCCGCCGCGAAATCGCCGCTGATTATTCCCGCTTCCGCCTTCGGGTGCGGTTTTTCGGAAAACCAGAGCCGGACCACGATAGTTTCCAGGCCGCGCGGCCAGTGGAATTTCTCGGCCAGGGCTTGCGTTACCGGGCTATTTAGCATTATCCGGCGAGTGCCAGGCGCGTCACAGGCCAGCACCACGTTCGCCACCCCATCATACGTGCGGCCGTCTTCCAGGACGACTCGCCAGCCTGCCTCTAACCGTTCCAGGCGCTCGACCCGGCACCCGGCCTGAGCTTTCCCTCCAAGCTGTTCCAACCGGGCTAATAAAGGCTCGATAACAGCCTTGCCAGCATCCCCGGCCAGGTATTCAAAGCCCTGGCTGTCCCGCCGTAAAAGCGAATAGAACCGCAAGAAAGCGATAAACCCCGATAGCGGCACATCTTCGGGGTGAGCGCTCAGGCCGCTACGGGCAAGCGAGGCCACAAAAGCCCGGATTGCCGGGGGCCAACCCTTGCAAAAATCGGCCAGGGTCAGCCCTTCCATCTTTTTGTATTCGGCCAGCGGGTCAATCCCGACCGCCACCACCAGGCTGCCCAGCACCGCCGGAATCGAGAGCCAATCTCGCCAGCCAACCATGCGCCAGAAGGAAGGCCGGAACCACAACGCCCCATAGTGAAAAGGGGCAGGCCACCAGGTCCGCCGCACCACCCGGCCCATCTCGGCCCTTCTAACCCGCTTGCCGTCACCCTGAACCCATTCCTGGCGGTCGGCCCGCACAAATTCAGGCCGAATGTTGTGCCGGGCCAGCAACCCCTTCAGGTTGCGGTACTGCGACCAGAAGCCGTGAATCCCGTGTTCCGCCGGGAAGACCGTCACTTGTTCATTTTCAGGGAAAGCAAAGCTTGCCGCCGGTTTCTCGCTCAAACGGCCGCCAAAGACCGCCGGGTCACCTTCCAGCACCAGCGGCGCCAGACCTCGCTCGGCCAGGCATATGGCAGCGCATAAGCCCGCCACGCCCCCACCTATGATAATGACCTGTTGTGACATATAATATTAGCCGAAATCTAAATTGCGATTGAGGGAGAAAAATGACTGTAAAAATCGGGCTGGTCCAGATGTTTTGCGAAAAAGCTGCTATCGAACAGAACTTGCAAGCAATTCAGGATTATGCAAATCAAGCTATCGCCCAAAAACTTGATTTCCTGTGCTTTCCTGAAATGAGTATCACCGGCTATATCAACCCGGAAAAAGATTTTGAGGCTATCCTGAGCCTGGACAGCCCGGCCGTTCGCCGCTTCGTGGGAATGAGCCGGGACAACGATTTGACCCTGATTGCCGGTATCGCGGAGAGCAACCCGACCGGTAAACCCTTTATCACCCAATTAGTCGCTCGTCACGGCCAGCTTTCAGGCTACTACCGCAAAATCAACGTAGCCGACGACGAAAAGGAGTTTTTCGAACCCGCCAGCGAAGTAAAAACTTTCCCGGAGGCGGAAATGCCCTTCGGCCTGAGTATCTGCGCCGATATTGACAACCCGGCCATTTTCAGGGATAACGCCAGGGCCGGGGCAGGAATTATCTTTGAAGCGGCCGCGCCCGGTCTTTACGGTTCCCAGGCCAACCGCAACTGGGAAAGCGGTTACCGGTGGTGGAAAGAAGAATGTGAGACTAAATTAGGCCGCTACGCCCGCGAAAACCAGGTTTATATAGCGGTAGCTACTCAGGCCGGACGCACCCGCGACGAAGACTTTCCGGGCGGCGGTTATCTTTTTGGGCCGGACGGTTCTCGCCTGGCCTCGACCGAAGACTGGTCGCCCGGTCTGCTGGTAGTCACGCTGCCCGACCCGGAGGCGGGCTAATCTTTCTTCTTGTTGCCGCTCTGCGAGTCGTCGTCCAGGCTGAGGACCGCCATAAAAGCTTCCTGGGGAATTTCGACGTTACCGACCATCTTCATGCGGGCTTTACCCTCTTTTTGCTTTTCCAGCAACTTGCGCTTGCGGGTAATGTCGCCGCCGTAACATTTCGCCAGCACGTTCTTACGCATGGCGTTGATAGTCTCACGGGCGACTACCTTGGAGCCGACCGCCGCCTGAATCGGCACCTCGAACAACTGGCGCGGTATCAGGCCGCGTAATTTGGTTGTGAGGGCGCGGCCCTGCGAGAAAGCTTTGTCGCGGTGGGTAATCAGCGAAAGAGCGTCAACCGAAGTCCCGGCAACCAGGATGTCCAGCTTGACGAGGTCAGCCGGTCTATAAGCGTTAAAGCTGTAGTCAAGCGAAGCGTAGCCCTGAGTCCGCGATTTTAGCTGGTCGTAAAAATCAACGATAAGCTCGGCCAGGGGCATTTCGTAGCCCAGGAGCACCCGGTTTTCATCTAAATATTCCATTTTGGTATAGATGCCGCGCCGGTTTGTGACCAGTTCCATAATCGCGCCGATATAACGGGTCGGCGTGATAATCGAAATGTTCATCCAGGGTTCCTCAATCTCGGACATCTCGCCTGGATTAGGCATATCGCTGGGGTTATCCACCACGACTATTTCGCCGTTAGTACGCATTACGTGATATTCCACGCTGGGGGCAGTCGCCAGCAATTCGAGGTTATATTCGCGCTCCAGGCGTTCCTGGATAATTTCCATGTGCAACAGGCCCAAAAAGCCGCAGCGGAAACCAAACCCAAGCGCCGCCGAGGTTTCCGGCTGATAAATCAGCGAAGCATCGTTCAGCTTGAGTTTTTCCAGGGCGTCGCGCAGTTCGGTATAGTCGTCGCTGTTGATAGGGTAAATCCCGGCGAAGACCATCGGCTTGGCCGGACGATAACCTTCCAGGGCTTTGCTGGCCGGTTCTTTTGCAAGGGTAATCGTGTCCCCGACCTGGCAATCAGCCACCACTTTTAGGCCGGTGGCGATATAGCCGGTCTCGCCGGTAAGAAGTTCTTTAATAGGGGTAGGGATAGGCCGGAAAACGCCCACTTCCAGGATGGCCGCGTTCTTGTCGGTCGCCATCATCTTGATAACGTCATCCGAGCGCACCTTGCCGTCAATCACCCGGCAATAAGCGATAACGCCCTTATAAGCGTCGTAGTGGCTGTCGAAAATCAGGGCACGCAACGGCTTGTCAGGCTCGCCTTTGGGCGGCGGCACCCGCTGGACAATCGCTTCGAGGATTTCAGAGATACCTGTGCCCATCTTGGCCGAGGCTTCAATAATTTCTTCGCGCAACAGGCCGATAGTATTCTCAATCTCGGTCGCCACCACTTCAGGTTGGGCGGCGGGTAAATCTATTTTGTTAATGACCGGGATGATTGTCAGGTCTTGCTCGACAGCCATGTACAGGTTCGCCAGGGTCTGCGCCTCGATACCCTGGGTGGCATCCACAACAAGGATAGCCCCTTCGCAAGCGGACAGGCTGCGGCTGACCTCATAGGTAAAGTCAACGTGGCCGGGAGTGTCAATCAGATTAAGCTCATACTCGATGCCATCTGAGGCGTTATAGTTCATGCGGACGGCGCGGGCCTTGATGGTAATACCCTTCTCACGCTCGAGATCCATGGAATCGAGCAACTGGGCCTGCATGTCCCGGTGGGCGACGGTGCCGGTAAATTCCAACAAGCGGTCGGCCAGGGTTGATTTGCCGTGGTCAATATGCGCGATGATACAAAAGTTACGAATCCTGCTCTGTTCTGTCACAGCCTGTTTTCTCGGGTTTTCTAGTTAATCGAAGTTTTCAGGCCAAATTATACACTACCGCTCCCTTAAACACAAAGGTTCGCTAATTCTTGAACTTTTCCTATACCCTTTTTCTTACTTTTTTCGCCTTTTCTTAACTCAAAGTTCCAAATCGTGGAAGCGTATTTGCTCTAAATTCTGGGGGTTGGTTAGTAAAGAACTAAATAATTGAGAAAAGGAAGGTTTTATGCATAACACCAGAGAAGGCTTGCCTATCGGACCAGCAGCCGCCAACGACCGGACCGGGCAGGAATGGGGCGGGATGTTCCCGGAAATCACCCGGCTTTCACCCGCGCAAGACTATACTTCGATGTACAAAGATTTGCCGGATGGAAAATGCCAGGCTGCTCACTGGGGATATGTGTTGTCAGGCACCCTCAAAGTTAGTTACAGTGACCACGAAGAGGAAATCGGGGCCGGTGAAGCCTTTTACCTGCCGCCGGGCCACCTGCCGAACGTTGACGAGGAAACCGAACTTGTCCAGTTCAGCCCGCTCAAAGAGTTCCGGCAAACCATGGAGGCCATGCACCACCAGGCCCAACCCGGCAAAAATCTTTAGGCCTACCTACTTTTATTTCTTTGCGTTATGAACGGTCTTGAAAGAACAAATGGCCTTACTTTGCTATGTGCCCTCCGGCAAGATTTTCTTTACAGAGTAGGAGAACCGCCAACTGGAAACACCGGATTTTAAAATTGTCTGGTAAAACTCAAACGAATCCCAAACGGCCTTGTTAATCTCTATGAGTGGCTTAAGAAAAATAATAGGCCCTTGCAAGAAGGGTTAGCTTGCAAGGGCATGGGATGGTGCAAGCGTTCCAGTGGAGTGAACGCCTGCGAAGGGTTTGACCAGAATGATTTCCGGTCTACTTAGAGTTTAGCACACAACAATCATCAATTCAAATAGGTTGTCAAATTTAACTCTTTACAACACTAATTGTTTCTAAAAACTTAAATATCAGGAAAAAAAACAACTACAACCATCATTCATACCCACAATAAGTCCGAGATTAAAAGGCTCTCGGACTTTTTTTTATTTATAGGCTTTTTATTGTTTTCTAACAACCAGACCTTCGTTTGCAATAACCGGCCTAGATCACCTTGACCGAGTTCGCCAGGAGACCGATGCCTTCGATTTCGATTTCCACCAGGTCACCGGCTTGCAAGGTAAAATCGTCGGGCGGGACGATGCTGGTCCCCGTCGAAAGCAATACTCCTTCAGGGAAACTGTTAGAGCGGCCCAGATAGCCGATTAACTCCGGCAAAGTTCGTTTTAGCTGGGCAGTATTTGCGCCCCCGTGAAAGACTTCCAGTCCTTCCCGTTTGATACTACACTCCATCCGCAGCTCCGGCTTTTCCGGCAAGGCATCTACCAGCAAGACGGCCGGACCGACCGCGCAGCAAGCGTCGTAGAGCTTGGCCTGGGGCAGATAAAGCGGGTTAGCGCCTTCAATATCGCGAGAGCTTACATCGTTGCAAACTGTAAAGCCGATAAATTTAAGGCGGTTATCCAGCAGCACAGCCAGTTCCGGCTCCGGCACCGACCATTTGCTGTCCTGGCGGATAGCAATTTGCCCACCCGGCCCGACCACCCGGTGGGGCGTCGCTTTGAAAAAGAGTTCAGGCCGCTCTGCGTCATAGACCAGGTCGTAAATTTTGGAGGCAGTATCCGACTCCTCCATACGGGCCTGGCGGCTCCGCGAGTAAGTCACCCCGGCCGCCCACACTTCCTGGCGGTCCAGCGGCGTCAGCACCCGGCCCTGCAAGACCAGTTCGGGGAAACTACCCAGAGCCTCCGCGCCATCGCTGATTTCGGTTACAAATTCAATCAGGGGGCGGTCCCCGGCGCTGGTGATGAGTAAATCCCACGAGATAACATCTATAACTTCGCGCTGTCCTTCCTGCAAAGGCAGCCGCAATACCCGCACCTGTTCGTCGTCACCGACCACAGCCAGGACCGACCCTACTTCTTGCAGCAATACCCGGCATATTTTCATAAAAACCTCCTGGACTTTCTTCTTCTTCTATTCGCAAAAAGAAAAAGCCGGAAAAACCGGCTTAAAACTTGTTTTAGATACTATGAACTCACCGGCAGCACTACGATACTATCGGTGTCGTAGGTATCGGTGCCGTTGGGATGGCCCGCAAACAGAATGGTGTCACCTACGGCCAACTGGACCGTCTGGTTCGGTATATTACGCCAGACCTGAGTTTTGTTGGGAATAATATTTAAAGTTGCGGTGTTACCGGACGGCTGGCCCGCCGAGTTAAGCAGCAAAACGGTGACTTTAGCGCCATCTATTTTATCCACCCGAGCGTAAACCGAAGTATTTACGTTAAAGCTGTTCTGCGGGACAATCGCCACTGCAGTTGCTTCAACCGGCCCGGCCGCCTGGGCAGTAGCCGTCGCGTTCCAGGAGGCCGCCCGCGCTTCCAGGAACTGGTCGCGTTCCGAGTTGGAATTGCCTTTGCCCCGGCTGACCCCAAAACTATAGGCTAAAATCCCCACGCCCACCAGCAAAGTAAGCACCAGAATCGCCGGAATAACAAAACCCGACCAGGGCCGGGACGAACCACCGAAAGCGGTTGGCCGCCGGATAGGGTCTTCAGCTAGCAACCTCCGCATGGAACCGTTAGTCTGGAGCGGGGTTTGCAGTGGAGTTGTATTCTTTTCAGGACCGCTATTATCTATATTGTTCATTACTCTCTCTTGTAAACTTTAGCCAAAGCCAATTCCTTCTTTTGCTAAAGCGCTGTCCTGTTTTCCGGTTAGCCTCTGGGCGTCGGCGTTGGCCCGGCAGGCTTCGGCGATGCGACACTTTGAGCGTTGACCACCGCTACCGAACTGGCCGGTGTAGCCGGTCCAATTGGCCCTGAGGTGGCCGCTGGAGTGGTCGAACCCGCGCCAGGCGGCCCGGTGTTTACGGATGCTGCCGGTGATGCAACCGGCGCCCCGGCAGTAACGGATGCCTCAGGCGAACCCGCGACCGGGGAACCGACCGGTGTTATTACCACAATCGGGGTTCCGGCAGGGGTCAAGTTGGCCGTATCGGTTACCGCCGGGCTGCCGCCTGGAGTGACACTGGTGGTTGCGCCGGGGGTCGCCGCGCTGCCCGGAGTGGCGCCGGGGGTTCCGGAGGTGACGCCGGTATCCGGAGTTGAAACCGGCAGTTCCGGCACGGGCGCAGTCCCGTACAAAACTATCTTATCACCTTCACGCAATAGACCGGTGACCGCTACTTCGACGTAATCGTCACCGATTAAGCCGACTGTGACCGGCGTCGTGACAATCAATCCGTCCGGCAAGACTACATCTACCACCGGGCCGACTGCGAGAGTACGCACCGCGATTTTTGGCACCAGCAGGGCGTCTGGTTTGTTGGCAAGCACGAACCTGACCCGTCCACTCATACCCGGCTTCAGGGTGGAAAGTTGAGTATCCTGGTCGAGCGCAATCGTAACCGGAAAACCGCTCTGGTCGCCGGACGAGTTATTAAGCGCGTTATTTGGAGCGGGAGGAGTCGGTACCGTCAGGCTGCGACTGTCCTCGGTAGCGCCGCCGGTCGTGGGGTTTTTGAGACTGGTCGAAATCAGGGTAACTTTACCCAGGAAAGGCTCGGCGCGGACCCCCTGGATACCTTCAAAGGAGACCCGCACCGACTGGCCTATTTTGATGCGCTGGATGCTGCTTTCGCTGACCCTGGCCTCAAATGAAGGTTTCGAAAGGTCCACCAGGGTAATCGCAATCGGGCCGGGCGCGATAGCCTGGCCGGGTGAGACATTAATGCTTTCTACCACGCTGTTAAAAGGGGCCAGCAGGTTGAGTTGCTCGATTTTTAGCTGGGCCTGCTTCACCTGGGAGGTCGCCTGGTCAAGGGCGCTCTGAGCCTTTGCCAAATCCGAAGCGGGCGCGCCCCTGCTTAAAGTGTCCACCTGCGCCTTGTATTTATCAACTTCAGCCTGGGCTACCTGGATATCAGCCGGGTTGCCGCCTTTGTTTAGACCATTCAGGACCGATTTAGCCTGGTCAACTTCGGCCTGGGCCGCGTCAATTTCATCCTGGGTCGGGCCACCGGAAACGGCCTTGTCATAGTCGGCCTGGGCTTTATCTATGGCGGCCTGGGCGCTCAAAATAGCCTGCTGGGTCGGCCCGTCCTGCAAATCTTCCAGGGCTGATTGCGCCTCAATCATTAACGCCTCGGCTTCTTTTACCGCCGAAGTCTGCTGTGATTTAGCCGCTTCCAGGGTCTTATTAGCCGCTTCCAGGGTAATTTTAGCCTGGTCAACCGCCAGTTTTGCTGCCGCTTCGCGGTCAAGGTCGGCCTGGGTGGTTGTCGATTTAGCGGTGCCGTCGGCATTATAGAGTTCGGTATGAAGCTGGTTATAGGCGGCGTTGGCGGCGTCAAGACTTTTTTGAGCCTTATCCACACCCAATTGAGCCTGTACCACCGCGTTGGAGCGTTCGCTCTTGACCTTTTCCAGGTTCTGAGTGGTCGCGTCAACCCTGGCTTTGGCCTCCGCAAGAGCGGCCTTCGAGGCGGGGGTCTGTAAAAGGGCCAGGTTAGCTTTGGCCTGGCGCAAAGCGGCATCCGCCGAGTTCACGTCTTTTATATTCGTGCGGGAAACAACCACGTTGTAGCGGTAGACCGCCGCATCTACGGCGTGCTGAGCGGCGGCCAGTTGGTCAGCAGTGCCGGTCACGCCCTGGACCTGGGCCAGGCGAGCCTGGGCAATTTTTAGGTTTTGCTGGGCATCGGCAAGCTGGCTGGCCGCCCCGGCTTTGATTGAGTCAAGGTTGCCCTGGGCGGCTTTCTGCCCGGCCTGGGCCGCTGAAAGTTGCGCTTCCGCCTCACGAGAATCCAACCGGCTTAAGACCTGGGAAGCCTGGACCACCTGGCCCGGCCGCACCAGCACATCACTGATTACGCCGCTGGCCTGGAAAGTTAAATTGGCCGTCCTCGCCGTCACCAGACCGGGCGCTTTGACCACTTCTTCGATTTCGCCACGGGTAACATAAGAGGTGCGATAAGTGGATAGAATATTTTCCGCGTTACTGCGCTGTATATTCGACCCTACCACAAGAGCCAGGGCAACTAATATTGCGGCTGCGGCCAGCGCCCAGAAGAAACGTCCTTCCGCGTTGCGGAGCCTTCTCATAATTCCAGGTTCTCCAAACAGGTCCGTAAGAAATTAGATTTATTGCTCAAAAATTACTTTTGCTTTAAGCCTGCGAAAATCTGAGGCTTCCGAAATAGCCTCAAACCAGTTGTTCCAGGCGAAAATCATAAAAAAGAATGTTGCAATTATAAAGGGTTTAGAGGAATTTATCCAGCCCTTGCTGCCGCAGTCTTTCGACAATCCGTTTAACTTCCTGGTTCTCGCTGCGAGGCGCTACCAGCAGTACGTCCGGCAAATCCACGATAATAAAATCTTTGACATTGATAGTCGCAATCAGCTTGTTCTCGTTTCCACCATAAATCAGGGAGTTGGAGGTATCAAACCCGAGGTGATGCCCGACCACGGCATTATTTTCCTCGGAAGGGTGACGCGAGGCTATAAGGTCAGCCACTACCGACCAGTCGCCCACGTCGCTCCAGCCAAATTCAGCGGGCATCACAGCCATACGGTGTGATTTCTCGGCAATACCCACGTCAATGGTTTCGCTTTTAAGGCCGTTCCAGATACCGACCGCTTCAGGCCCGCTGGCCCGGGCGTATTTCTCCAACTGGTCTGAAAGTTCCGGCAGATAAGCGGCGTATTCTTCGGTAATGACCGAAAGCTTCCAGATAAACATGCCGCTGTTCCAGCTATAACGACCGGTCGCCAGGTATTGCTCGGCGGTTGCCCTGGGCGGTTTCTCGACAAAGCGGGCTACCCGGTAAGCCGGGAGGCCGTCCACTTCCTTAATCAGGGCATCGCGTTCGATATAGCCGTACCCGGAGTGAGGGTGGTCAGGGGTAATCCCCAGGGTCACGATATAGCCGTCCTGGGCTACCTCGGCTGCCGCCCGCACCACCTGGCAAAACCCGTCCGGGTTTGTAATAACGTGGTCGGCGTGAAACGAGCCGATAACCGGGTCGCTATCGCCTGCCGCTTCGGCCAGGGAGCGAACGCGGGCTAAACCAAGGCCGATAGCCGGGGCCGTGCCGCGCCCGACCGGCTCAATTAAAATATTATCCGGCAGTAGTTCCGGCAACTGGGCGCGTACCTGCTCGGCATGGTTCTCGCCTACGACAATCGTAATATTTTCCGGGGACATTAATCGTTTTAAGCGGTCCACCGTTTCTTGAATCATCGTACGTTCCGAAACGAGGTCAAGTAATTGTTTGGGGCTGTTATTGCGGCTACGCGGCCACAACCGGGAGCCTACGCCACCCGCGAGGACGATACCATACATCAAAAGAAGCCCTTTCCCTTGGTTAGCAAGACATTCACCCTTAAATTTTTATTTACAAGTGCAAACCCTAATTGGCAGATAAAGAAACCAGCCTGCTTCTATAATATTTAGAAGCAGGCATTTTGGTTAGTATACTATATTATTTAGCTCCTGACTACTGACACACCCAGCCCATCCAGGTGGCCCCGGCTGAGTGGAATGATAATTGACTCCAGGCGCGGGTCGGTGGCAAGTTGGCGGTTGTACCCGGCAATTATTTCGTTGGCCTCGCTGCTGCCGGGCTCCCCGGCATTGAGGACATCACCGTTACGGAGCAAATTGTCGCTTAAAATCAGGCTGCCGGGCCGGGACAGCTTAAGAGCCCAGTCCAGGTAGCCGGGATAATTGGGCTTGTCGGCGTCAATGAAAAAGAGGTCAAACGGCCCTTCCCCGGCCTCGGCGATTTTAGGCAGAGTAGCCAGCCCGGCCCCGACCCGCACTTCCACCCGGTCGCTTAACCCGGCTCGTTCCAGGTTGCGCCGGGCTACTTCGGCGTGTTTGGACGAATATTCGAGCGTTATCACCCGCCCTTCGGGCGGCAAGGCTTTCGCAATCCAGATGGTGCTATAGGCTCCCAGGGTGCCGACTTCGAGAACTTTTCGAGCGCCGGAAAGTTTTGTGAGCATATAAAGCAATTGGCCTTCGTTTGGCGATACGTTAATCTCCGGCAGGCCGTTCCGCGCCATCTCCTGCAAAGCCTGCTCAAAAACCGGGTCTTTAGGCACAAATAAATCTTCCAGGTAGCCGTCAATGCGGTGGCTCAAAGTCAATTCGTCTCTTTCGCGCATAAGAAATCCTTCCTATTATTTATAAAACCCCTATTATTTATAAAACCTTTTATAAAACTTTGAACGTTGAACACTTACGCGACCCAGTACCAGTTGGCGAAACGGGCGAAAAGCAGCCCCCCCAGCAGGGCCGCCCCAATCAAATAAATATAGTGTAATAAAGGCCAGCGTTCGCCCAACCGGGCCAGAGCTATGAAAGCCGGGAAGACCAGCAGGGCAAATCGCGGGTAACTCAGCAACGGCTCTTTGGCTGCCGGGGAGAACAGCGGCAGCAGCCAGGCGATAGCGAAATAAATCAGGTACGCCCCGGCCAGCCGTTTCTTCCAGACCTGAAAGGCCGCTATCACAAAAGAAACGGCCAGGAACAGCCAGAAAAGCAGGTCGAGCAAATTAGGGTCTTCGCGGTAAGCCGGGACACTGGCTGGCAAGGTCGTCAGATTTGTCATAAAAAGCTCGAAGGCGCGAGCGACCGTCTGCCAGGGCCAGCTTGAATGGCGGTTCCAGACCGGATTATTCTGGACCGACATAAAGTTAAGCGGGTCGGCCAGGGCAACCGCGTTAAAAAGCAGCCAGCTTCCCAGGAAAGCCACCGGCAGCAGCCCAAAAGCCAGGGTTGGCAGCAGTTGAAAGTCCGGCCGTTTTATCCGCCGCCAGCCGCCGCCGGAGAAAGTTACCAGGTCCACGCGGTGCTGCACCAGCCATTCCCAACCCAGCGGCGCCAGCACCAAAATACCCAGGTTACGTGTGATGGCAGCGAGGCCAACCAGCAGACCGGCCAGCCACCAGTTCGAATACTTCCGGGCCGCCAGGAAAGCTCCCAGGGTCAGCGCCAGGAACAAACTTTCGCTGTAACAGGCCGCCAGGAAAAAAGAGGTCGGGAAGACCGCCAGGTAGAGAGCCGCCCTTTTTCCGGCAGGCTGGCCCATTTCATACCCGGCCAGCAGGTACAGCAAGACAAAGGCCGCCGCCGCCGCGAGGGCGCTGATTATGACCCCGGCCCACAAATAATTGCCAAGAACCGCCGCCAGGATTCGCACCAGGACCGGGTAAAGCGGGAAGAACGGCGAAGTAAAGTCGCCGGGACGGTAGCCGACCTGGGCCACATACAAAAACCACTCGCCGTCCCAATGGCTCCATACGCCCCAGAACCTTTCGGCCAGCGGCCCCAGTCCGGCAGGAGTATAGGGAGCGGTGCCGCCTCGCGGCAGGCCAGGCATCAAAATCCCGGCCAGAAAAGCCAGCACGCCAAGCCCGACCCGCCAGCCCACAAACAACCCTAAAGGCTCTTGCCAGCCGGTTAACAACCGCCGGGCCAGAGAAAAATTACCCCCAGGCCAACTGGACGCGGCCGGTTCTGGTTTCGGGGCAATTTTCTCAAGGTTATCTCTCAATTACCTTATCTCGTTCTTTATTTTTGGGGACTTTCGTTTGAATTTTTGGTTTTGGTTTTGATTTTCTCGTATCCCAAAGGCTTCTAAGGTTCAAAGCGAAAGTCGTGACTTTAAAAGAAAAGCATTTTGAAGGTCGAATAGCCGGAAACAGCAAGGGTAGCGACGGCTATTATACGCCAAAAGAGCCGGGCCGAGAAACTTCACATGAAAAAAGGCTACCACCGCTTAAAAGAGTGATGGTAGCCGTAAGCTTCTTGCATACAAACCGGCTGGGCAGCGGCTAAGGAGTAGTAATTCCTTTGTAGTCTTTACCCAGGAAAAGAATCAGGTCCGGCGCGTTCTCGTAAGGCTTATTATCCGCCGTCTTGGTATAGACTTTCATATTGGGCAGATATTTTTGAAGCTGTCCGATTACCCCTGTAGCCGCTCCGTTGGTATAGTCAACCAGATAGGTTTGATCTTCAAGGGCCGCCGCGTCGGTTTCGGACATCCTGAAACCCTGGTCACTCAGGTAATCGGTCAGCGCGCCGCCCTTGCCCTGAATACCGCTGGCGTTTAATACCTGCAACCAGGCGTTGTCGCGCCTGACCAGGGCGTGCTGGAAATCGCTCTTGACCCAGGCCTGGATATCGCCGTACTTATCTTCTCCGGCCTGCGGAACGAGCGCGTACCCGATCTCACCGCCCTTGTCCACTTCCTGGATGTAGTTGTTGCCGGTCATGATTTCAGGGTCGAACTTCAAGCCTGTCGCGATAGTTTTTCCTTCGCTGGAATTAAAGAAAGTCGCCAGGGCAAACATATCACCGGGGTCCATGCTGACCCGCAATTTTCCTTGAAGGGCGTCCATGTAGCCCAGGGCGTTGCCGACCAGATTTTTCTTCAAGATATCTTCTTTAATAGCCGCGATAACCTTCATCTGGCGGGCCGACCGCGCAAAGTCGCCGCCTTCTTCGCTGTTGCTATGACGGCTGCGCGAAAACTGGATAGCCCGTTCGCCGTTCATAAGCTGGCAACCGGCCTCAAACTTGATGGTCATAACGCCCGCGTCCACCTGGTCGTCATCGTTGCGCGGGTACTGGTCATCCACGAAAGCCCGGTCCACGCAGACGGTCACGCCGCCCATTTTATCAATCAGGGTGCGGAAGGCTTCAAAATTCATGGTAATCCAGTAATCAATCTTGATACCCAGAATGTTCTGGACGGTATTCGCGGCCAGGTTAGCCCCGGCGGCCTGTTGTTCCTGAGGATTGGTGAAACGGTATTTAGGGTCGAGGTCGTCCTGGGTCGGTTTATCCCACTTCATAATAGTGGACAAAATGCCGTTCACTTTGCCTTTGTAAGTTTTACCGCCCGGCCCGGCGGGGACCGAAAGATACAGGTCGCGCGGAATATTGAACTCGGTAACCGTGTTGCTCCTGGGGTCAAAGCTTAGCACCATCATAGTATCGGTCAGGTATTCACCTTCGTGGCCGGGGCCGCCATAACCCATATATAACACGCTGATGCGTTCGCCATTTTTGATGCGCTGGACAATCTTGCTGTTGGAAGTGTCCGGGGTACCGGTGGGAGCGGGAATCGCAGTTGGCGTAAGCGCCGATACTTTCGTCATATCAGGGAGGACCGTACCCGGCGCAGCCGAGCACGAAGCGCTGGCCGCGCAGAGTTTAGCCTGGGCGGTAGCCGTAATTTGCTCAAAGGACTGGCTACCGGCCTGAGTCGCAATCGCGTCAGTCACCCGTGTCGCCTGGACATCCACTATAAAGTTTAAGACCCGGAAGATAAGCAACCCGACTACGATAACGATTACGGCAACAAGGCCAATTACAATTCTTTTACCATACTTTCTAAAGAACACTACGCGAACTTCTCCTTAAAACTCCCCACCCTTTTCGGGCAACGGACAATACCAGGCTGCAATAAGCCGCCTTTACTTCCTGCATCGATTATACAAACCGCGCACATTGCGAGATAAAATTTTGTAGTTAGTACACGGCGCTAACGGTCGGGGTAAATATCGCCGAGACTTTATGGGTGCAATTATATCATAGGCTTTCAAAAAACGCGCAAGCTTATTTTGGGTCTGTTTACTCATTTTCGTGGGTCTTTGAACACAAATTCCGCTTTTTGCTAAAATTGACCCGGGCAGTAGCAAAGATGGGCTATTTAAAGTCCTGGCTGAACAGTTAAAATAAAACCTACACTATTGAACCTGACTTAGAAGAAGCAGGCCCGTTAGCAAACCTTTTTTCCCAATCCGATTCCAGGAGACAAGAGGCCCCATGCAAAACCCATCTAATATTACCCCTGAACAGCAGCCCGGGCTGGCGCTATTTGTAGAGACAAAAGAGCAGCTTGAGCAAATCGAAAACAAACGGCGGCTTTCTTTGCTCAAAACCAGCGCCGGGGTAATGACCTGCCTGCCGCTGTCTTTAGCCCTGGTAAACTGGATCGCCACAAAACCTAACTATTCCCCTGGCACCTTCCTGATTGACCCTATCATATTCCTGGCGCTGGTGGTAACGCTTCTTTTCCTGGGGGGCTTTTTAATGGTCCGGCCCGGCATTGACCGGAAACAAGCCGATAGGATTACTTACTTCATTCTCGGGGTCGGCCTGGTAGCCCTGACGCTTTTCACTACTTTGTTAGGGGTCGAGGCTTCGGGTAATGGAGCCTTACTCGCCATGTTTTTATTCATGCCGCTCCTGGCCGGAATTCTTGGCGTATCGACTCGAGGCATCACCGTCTTAACGGCTATAGCGGCCATCTTAATTGCCCTGTGTTATGCTTTCACCACCATTTTCAACCTGGTAGGCCCGGTAGTCACTTCGGATAAGACCCCCCTGGCTGACCTGATTTGCTGGATGGTAGTTTTAGGGCTGGGCGGCTTCTGGGTCAACGTTATTACCAATCAGGCCCGCAAAGCCCAGGCCAGCCTGGTCCAGCGCATGGAGCAACTTGCTCACCTGACTTCCGTGCTGAACGCCACTAACGCATTTGGATCGACCCTGAGCCGGGAGCTGGCCGGAATGACGGCTGATTTGCACGTAACCTCGCGGCAGCAGGCCGCGAACTCTCAAGAACAGGTCGCAGCCGTTACCGAAGTTACAACCAGCCTGGAGGAACTTAACGAAACGGCCAACCAGATTGCTTCCAGCGCGGCCGCCGCCGTCGTATCGGCCACCCAGACCCTGGAAATCGCCACCCAGGTCCGTGATACCAGCGAACAGGCTCGTTCAACCTCGCAGGAAGGCAACCAGGCGGTAGACCAGGCGATTACCAGCGTGGAAAGGGTCCGCAACCGGATCGAACTGCTCGGGCAGCGCCTGCTGCACCTGACCGAACAGACCCGCAAGGTCGGGACAATTATTGACATTATTGACGAAATCGCGGACGAGACGCACCTGCTGGCCCTCAATGCCTCGATTGAGGCGGCAGGCTCCATTCAGGGCCAGGGCGGTGGCACCTACCGGAGCGTGCGGGGCGACCGTTTCGGGGTAATCGCCCAGGAGGTGAAGAACCTGGCCGACCGCAGCCGCGAATCCACCGAGGAAGTGCGGCAGGCTATCACGGAAATGCAGGGCGCGGTCGCGGCGGCGGTGCTGGTGGCCGAAGAAGGCAAAAAGGAGACTTCCGCCGCGTTATCCCGGTCGCAAATCGCCGGGGCCGTTATTGACAAGCTGAACGAGATTATTAACGGCAACGCCGCCCAGGCCGAGGAAATCCTTAGCGCGGTCGAAGAGGTAAATATTCGCTGCGACGAAATAAGCATCGCGACCGGCCAGCAGCGCAGCGCCAACCAGCAAATTCTCTACACCATGCGCACGGTCGCCCAGGTCTCGCAGGAAAGCGCCGGGGCAGTATCAGTGCTGTCGGACACCGTATCGCTGGTCAATCGCCAGGTGGACCAGCTTAACGCGACCCTGGAAAAGAGTAACCAATCAATGCTGGTGACCGCAAACTAAGGGTTCAAAATAATCTTGCCGAACTGCTCCCGGTTGGCGAGGCGTTCCTCGGCGGCTTTAATCTGTTCAAGCGGGAAAGTCCGGTCAATAATCGCTTGCAGGCGGCCCTGGGCGGTCAGGTTCAAGACCTCTTTGAGATTTTCTTTGGTGCCGCCGTAAGAGCCGATTATCATCACCTGTTTGGTAAAGAGGGTGGAAAGGTTAACGCCGCCATCGGCCCCGGTGGTAGTGCCGCAAATTACCACCCGGCCGTTCCGCGCCACCGAAGCCAGGCTTTTATCCCAGGTTGATTGCCCCACATGTTCCACCACGATATCTACTCCGCGCCGCTTGGTTAACTGGCGGACCACCCTTGAAAAATCGCGTTCGGCATAGTTTATAACCTCGTCTGCGCCAAGTTCCCTGGCTTTTTCCAGGTTTTCGTCCCGGCTGGAAGTCGCGATAACCTGGGCGCCCCACAGCTTGGCAATCTGGATAGCCGCGACCCCGACCCCGCTCCCTGCCGCCAGCACCAGGACGGTTTCGCCGGGACGAACTCCCGCCTTATCCACCAGCATGTGCCAGGCCGTAATCGTGGTAAAGGTCTGGGCGGCCGCTTCCTCGAAAGTGAGTTCTTCCGGCATCGCTACCAGGCAGTTACCCGGCACCTTAACGTACTCGGCGTGGCCGCCATCGTCCCGCAGCCCTAAAATGTCACCGTTAAGGCAGGTAGTTTCTTCCCCGGCCCGGCAATAAATACAGGTGCCGTCGTGCAGGTAGGGCGCGACCACGACTTGCTGGCCGGGCGAAAACCCTTTGACATTCTCGCCAAGCTGGGCGATTTCCCCGGCTACCTCCGAGCCGCCGATATGCGGCAGGGTCGGTTTGACCGGCGTAAGGCCCGCCCGCATCATCAGGTCGAGCCGGTTAAGACCTGCTGCCCGCACCCGCACCAGGGCTTCGTCCGGGCCAATCTCCGGCATAGGCCGGTCTTCTATGCGAAGCGCTTCCGGGCCGCCGTATTCGCTGAAAATCGCCGCTTTCATAAAATTTCCTTTAAAATTCCTTTTCCAAACCAGCCGCCTACTAACCGCAATTTTTAGCTAACCTTCGCCTGGTTTTAGGGTTCGTCTTCCGCCATACCAAGCCTTTTCAGCCGCTTTCGGACCGCGCCAAGCACAATTAAATGGCTGCGCAGGTCCGGGCTATTCAATTCCCGGTCGAGCGCCACCAACCGGTCGAGTAACTCTTTCGCTTCCGGGTAGCGGCCTTCGGCCTGGAAAATCCCGGCCAGGTTAAAAAGAGCTTTGGCCTCGCCCGTCCGGTCATTGATACTCCGGCTGATTTCAAGCGCCTGACGGTAACAGCCTGCCGTCTCGCTTTGCCGCCCGGCCCGGTAGTAATAAAGACCGCCCAGCAGGTTCAGGGCAAGGGCTTCCAGGCGGCGGCCCGGGGCCGCGCTTTCCCGGCAGGCCGCCAGGGCTTGCTCAAGAAATTCCAGGGCTGGTTGCCACTCGCCCTGTTCGTAAAAAGCCTGGCCGCGCCGGAGCAATTCGAGCGCATCCGGCTGTCTTTGAGTTGTTTCGTCAAAAATAGGTTTACTATCCATTATAGCTTAATTTCTAACCGGCCCCGATTATAGCATGAGCGCAAAAAATTAAACATCGAATCAAAAAGAGCCGCCCAAAAGTGGAGTGGCTCTTTTAATTTTCTGCGGAAACCCGGAAGCTTACCGGACCCGCGCCATTTCTTTGGCGTGGACTTCCTCGCTCCGGGCGGCGGCCGCCTGGACCTTGTGCAGGGTCGAGGGGTCAGTCACTTTGTCGGTAAAGAGAATGCCGTCAAGGTGGTCAATTTCGTGCTGCAAGCAGACTGCGTTCAGACCTTCCGCCTTGATTTTAACCGGCTTGCCGTACAAATCCTGGCCCCTAACGGTAACCGTCTCGTAACGTTTGACCTCACCGTACCAGCCGGGAATGCTCAGACAACCTTCCTCGCTGACCTGTTCGCCCGCGCACTTGATAATTTCCGGGTTTACCAGGGCGACCTGGAAAGGTTCGCTGCCTTCGTAATCAAGGTCCTGGGGGATAGCAATCACAATCAGGCGCTGCAAAACGCCTACCTGGGGCGCGGCCAGACCGATACCGTTGGCAGCGTCCATTGATTCAAACATATTCCTGGCAAGCTCGCGCAACGCCTTGTCGAACTTGACGACCTTTTGCGATTTGAGGCGCAGACGCGGGTTGTCGTCGGTCAAAATAGTTAAGAGTGCCATTCTAAAAACCTTCTATTTGTCTAAATAATAACCAGTTTTAATTAAGTGTTGTTTTAAATTTTATACGAATCTATTTTACTACAAGATGCTCTGGGGGTCAACATCTACCGTCCAACCATAGAGGTTGGACCGCAACCGCCCGATAACTTGGCGGATAAGCCGGGCATCTTCGGGGTGGCTGTCGTCCGCCCCCGGAATCCCCGTACCATATATACGTATAATGAACTGATAACGATACAGGCCGCGCAGCTTGTGTTGAAAAGCCGGGGCCGGGCCGATAAAGTCGTAAATACCGCTGTCCTGTTCTAGCCCGGCTTCGTCAAACTGGTACTGGAGTTCTTTTGCGAGCTTGTCGGCCTCGATTTTAGCCTTTTGCTCGTCCTTGTGGCTGTAGACAAACTTTATCAGCTTGGAGAAAGGCGGGTAGCCGTGTTCGTAGCGGAAAGCCAGTTCCTGGGCGTAGAAAGTCTGGTAATCGTGATGGGCCGCCGCCTGGATAACATAGTGGTCAGGTGTATAGCTCTGGACCAGAGCCCGACTGGGACCACTCCGCCGCCCGGCCCGGCCCAGCACCTGGGTCAAAAGCTGGAAAGTCCGCTCGGTCGCCCGGAAGTCGGGTAAATAGAGGCCCGTATCAGCAGTCACGACTCCGACCAGCGACACCAGCGGCAAATCCAACCCCTTCGCAATCATCTGGGTCCCGACCAGCAGGTCAGCTTCATGGTTCGCCATTTTGTCAAAAAGGGTCTGGTAGGAGTCGCGACCCCCCTCGGCAATGGTGTCCTGGTCCCAGCGGATAATCCTGGCCCTGGGGTAAAGCCGCTGCAATTCTTCCTCAACCCGCTTGGTGCCGACCCCGAAGTGGCGAATCCGCTCGCTGCGGCACTCCTTAGTTGGGCAAACCCGGGGACTGGGGGCGCGACGACCGCAGCGGTGGCAAATCAGGCGGTCCAGGTCGGCGTGAAAGACCATCGGCGTATCGCACAAATCGCAAACCACGACCGTCCCGCAGTCCCGGCACATCACAATTGTGGCGGTGCCGCGCCGGTTAAGAAACAAGATAGCCTGGCGGCGCTGCTCAAGCGTTTCTTTAAGGTCACGCTGCAAGTCGCGGCTGAAAATACTGTTGTTGCTGGCCTTCAACTCCTGGCGCAAATCCACTACCTGGACCGGCGGCAGCGGGAGCGGCCCGGCTACACCCAGAGGCTCTCCATTTCCAGAGCCGGGTTGGTGCGGCGAAACTCGTTCGGGCAGGCTCAACAGCGCGAACTCGCCCTGCTCGGCCCGGAAGAAACTCTCGACCGCCGGGGTCGCGCTACCCAGGATAAGGGCCGCCCCGGTCAGTTTCGCCAGTTCGTGGGCGACCGTGCGGGTATGATAAAGGGCGCTGCCGGAGAAAGACTCGTCCTGCTTGTAGCTCCACTCGTGTTCTTCGTCAATAATAATCAGGCCCAGGTTCGGTACAGGCGAGAAAAGGGCGCTCCTGGCCCCGATGATAATCGAGGCTTCGCCGTCCCTGGCCCGCCGCCATTCGTCAAAGGCTTCACCGGGCGTGAGCTTGCTGTGCCGGACGGCTACCCGCCCCGGAAAGCGGGCCGCGAAACGGTCCACGGTCTGGGCGGTCAGGGCAATTTCCGGCACCAGGACAATGGCCTGTTTGCCATCTTTGAGGACGCGGGCTATCGAGCGCAGGTACAACTCGGTCTTGCCGCTCCCGGTCACGCCGTGCAAGAGGAAAGGCTGCGGCGTGGGCGACTGAAAGCCGTCCAATATAGCCCGCCAGGCTATTGACTGCCGGTAAGTCAGCAGCGGCGGTTCTTCCGGTTTGAGGCGGTGCGGGCGATTGGCTAGCGGGTCGCGCCGGACCTCGCGTTCTTCCAGTTCGAGCAGACCTTTTGCGGCCAGGGCACGTAAGGTCGCCAGGTCGGTATCGGCCATGAGGGCGGCTTCCTCACCGAGCAGCAAATAGCCCGGTTCGAGTTCGCGCCGCAAGACTTTAAAAACTTCTTTTTGCTTTTGCGAACGATTAAGCTTCTTTAAAATGCCGGGATCGTCCGGTTCGAGTTCGAGCAGGTAAGGAGCCAGCCGCACGAAAGGCTTTATCTGCGGTTTGACGCCCGGGCGGGGCAGAAAAAAGCTGCGGACGGCCAGCCCTTTTTCTTCGAGTGACTTAACCGTCCGGTCAAAAGTGGTCTTGCCGTGCCGGGCCTGGTATTCTTTTTTCAAATCATTCAAAAAGGACGGGGTAATCTCATCCTCGGCGGCGTGACCCCTGGTCTTGGGGCGTTCGCGGAGAAGGTCGAGCAGGAATAGTTCGTTGGAGTTGAGGCCGGGCGGCAGCAAGAGTTCGCTTCCGGCGGGGGTTATAATCAGGGTTGGCCGGGCCACCTTGCTAAAGCCGGGCGGCAGCATCAGGCTAACCGCTTCAAAAAGGCCGCAGTAGTAGTAACTCGAAAGCCAGCGCGCTAACCCAAGCTGATAGAGTTGCAGCACCGGGCGGCGGTCCACCAGGTCGGAGATAGGCCGCACCTTAAAAGGCGGCGCAACCTTTCCAACCGACATCACGACACCCTGGGCGCGGCCCTTTTTGAGCGGACCCCAGACCAGTTGCCCCGGTTGAATGTCGTCTATAAGGTCGGGCGGAACGGCGTAGGTCAGACCTTCTTGCAGACCGGGCGAGTCCATAGCGACTTCCACATAAAGGGCGGATTTTAAGTCAACCTCAACTTCCAGCTCCTCGTCAGGCGGAAAAGGCGGTTCTTCGGCCAAAAAATCTTCGGTTAAAATTTCTCCGGTCATGCATGTATTATACCAGAATTTATGTACCAATTTCTGGATTTATGAGCCTACTTTGTATATGCCGTGTCTTTCAGTCGGTGATTCAGAATAGAATTAATTGTTTAAACCCTGGAATTTACTTTTTGCTCAATAAACTGGTCTAAGGTTGTCTGCTTCACTTTATATTGGTTTGCCAACTCGCTTGAGTCAGTAACGCTCGGTGTGGTGTCGAGCATAATAGAAAGCCCGATTATATTGCCTATCCCCGGCTTAAGCGGCTTGACCACTAGCCGCATCAAACGCAGTACGGGCAGGGGAAGATGAGTTACTTTTGGGGATTTGCCACCGGCCCTGGCAAATTTCTCTACTAGCTCGTTAACAGTAAAACTTCCAGGCCCGCCCAGTTCTATGATTTTATTTCGTAAAGTAGGCTCATTTACCGCCAAAACAATAAATTCTTTAACGTCCTCAGCCGAAATAAAACTGACCGGGTTATCCCCACGACCGAAAACCAGGGTTTTGCCTTTCTTCAAAATGGAGTCACCTACAACCGTTCCCCAGGTTTCCATGTAAGCCTGCGGGCGAATGATAGTGTAATCTATTCCGCTGGCTTTCAAGTACTCTTCTGTGGCATATTTATGACGGGCAAAATCAACCGGACTATTAGCGATGTCTCCGCTTATGGAAATAAAAATAAAATGCGCCACACCTTCTTTTTTGGCCGCATCAATAAGCGCTCGGTAGCCGTCGAGGTCTACTTTCTTTGAGGAATTGTCGCCATTACCCATTACCGCGTTGGCCGTTGCGACTACTGTTTTCACACCTTTACAGGCTTTAACAAGGGAATCAGGTTGCCGTAAATCGCCCTGGACCAGTTCAAGGCCTTTTTCAGCCAGTTCGGGATGCTTGGCCGGATTGCGGCAGAGTCCACGTACTTCAAAGCCGCGCTCTTTTAAGGCTGTGGCGACTTTACTACCCAGCAGTCCACTGGCACCTACTACCAGAATCATAGCTTTATCCTCTTTCCTCAATACTATGAGTTTTAGGCTAATCCTTAACCGCTTCGATATACAACCTGGACCAGCAAATTTGGTTATTTTGAATACCTGAAAGAGTTACGCCCCTGGTCAGTAGCTTCGTTCCGTCGGTATTGTTACCGCGATAAATTAGTTCAGTCCATATGGTGTCGCCTTCTACCGCCTCAGCCAGGATCTCTACCTGTATATCGGGAGTCATTTTGAAGAAAAAACCCCAATTATTGCGTACTCCCGTTTGTCCAATAAAGTTTCTCTCAGGATGAAAAGGTTGTTCACTGTGAAAGTCTGCCCCAAAACACGCTACCATAGCCTCCAAATCGTGCCGGTTTATAGCTTGAATCATTTGCTCAAAGACTAATTTCGCAGGAGAAGTTGTTTGTACATTTTGTATGTGTTCTTGTGACATAAATTTTCTTCTTTCATTTTTAGAACTAAGCCAGAAAAAAGGCTTGCTCTTAAAGTATAAACAATAAGAGTTACCTCCAATTATACCCGCCTTTTTTACTTTAACTAGAGGTTAGGGAATAATATCCTCACATCTTTATTATCCGGCTTAATCTATCATAGGATCTTAGGGGAATTAGTTATATTGTGAGAATTTGCAGGGGTGAGCTTGAAATGAGACGGGCTCCAAATAAGGCCCTAAACCTGTTAAGAAACACTCCGCAGGGCCGCATCCAACCAGCCCAGCACCGGGGCAGGCCACAGGCCCAGCACAAACACAAAAATTACCAGTACCAGGATAAGCAGCACCGCCGCCGGCGGTTCGGGCAGGGTCTTCAGTCCCGGCACATCGCTCCCCATAAAAACCCGGTGGAAATAGCGCAAATAGGCAATCACGAACAACCCTAAAGCTAAGCCGCCCGCCAGTGCCCACAAAATACCTTCCTGGGCGGCCGATTGCAACAATAGATATTTTCCCGCAAAACCAGATAGAAACGGCAACCCTACCATCCCTAAAAATCCCACCATCAGGCCAATCGCCGCAACCGGCATCCGGCGGCCCAGACCGGTCAGGTTGTTGATGCTGAGGCCGTTGCAGCAGTACGAAACCACGCTCAGACAGGTAAAGATAAGCAGTTGCAAGAGGGCCAGGTTAAACGCCTCGAAAAGCGCCCCGTTAAGACCGGTCCGGTGCGGCGAGGCCAGCCCAAATAGAATAAGGGCAAAGTCCCCGCTGACTGTATAAGCCAGCATCTTGCCGATACCATTCTGGCCGAGCGCCATAAAACCGGCCAGGACCGCCCCGGTTAGCCCCATAATCATTACCGGCTGAGCTATCTGGTAGTTGTCGTAGACC
>CADDZM010000013.1 GCA_902812345.1 Chloroflexota bacterium
TTTTTCCGCGTAAGCTTGCGCCTGTTCTCCCATAGAACCTCCTCTTTATTCCGGCGGGAACCCCTATTTTGTCTATGCCACTAGTATTACCCAAAAGACCGCCGGAAAAGTAGTATAATTTATAAAGGATGGCCTAAAAATTGCAAATAATTTCACAAGCGACTATTTAATAAAGGCTAATCTTTTATTTTATAGAAAAATAATAAAGTAAACTTAAAAATACAAAAAAAAGAAAGATCCAAATCAGGAATGTTTAATCCCGAGAACCCCCAAGGAGCCGTGCAATGCCCGGTCTGCCAGCAAATGGTCCGGCCAAACCAGCTTGCCGGGGCTTTTGATATAGAACCGGCCGCCCTCAACTTTTTACAGGAAAAATACCCGCTCTGGCAACCGGAACTGGGCGTCTGCACCAATTGTATGCAGACTGTCCTTGAAGACTTGCTGCGCCGCCAGGAGGAAGAAACCGAGACTGAGCCGACCGTCGCGCTTTACGGCATTTTGCCGGTCGGGCTGCGGTTGGGCGTTAACAACCACTTTGACGGCACCGGCATTACCGTGGCTTTCCTTGATTCAGGCTTTTCAAACCACCCGGACCTGGAAGGCCGCATAAAACTTTACGTGGACGCTTCAACCCCGGAAATTCGCGAACTGCCGGAGGTCGAACAAAGCGGAGTGCTAAGCTGGCACGGCCTGATGACATCGGTAGTAGCCTGCGGCAACGGCAGCCTGAGCGGCGGCCTCTACCGGGGACTGGCGGCCGGGGCGGAGGTCGTGCTGGTAAAGGTCAGCGATAGCGAGGGGCATATTAACGAGGAAGGCATCGGTCGGGGTCTGGCCTGGGTGCTGGCGAACGGCCCGCGCTACGGCATCCAGATTATTAATATATCGCTGGGCGGCCACCGGCCCGCCGACTTCAATCAGAACCCGGTGGATATGCTGGTCGAAGCCCTGGTGGCCCAGGGAACGCTTGTGGTGTGTGCGGCCGGGAACGCCGGGGAACGCTGGCTGGTGCCGCCCGCCAGCGCGCCCAGCGCGATTACCGTCGGCGGCCTGGACGATAAAAATAGCCTTGACCCTAACTCGGCTGAATTATGGCACTCCAACTACGGCCAGACCCTCGGCGGGGTCTGGAAACCGGAACTGGTCGCGCCTAGCCTGTGGCTGGCGGCCCCGGTGCTGCCCGGCAGCGAGGTAGAGAAGGAAGCCCTGGTGCTGCAAAGACTGCGTAAGGCCACGCCCCAGGAATTGCCGGAATTGCTTTCCGACCCTGCACTTACCGGCAAAACTCATTTGCCCGCCGAAATCAGCCAGATGCCGCCCGAAATGGCCCGCCGACTTCTCCGGCAAGCCTGGAACGACCAGAAGCTTATCAATCCTTACTATCAGCACGTGGACGGCACTTCATTTGCCGCGCCAATTGTCAGTTCGGTAGCGGCGCAGATGCTTCAGGCCAATCCGCACCTGCGCCCGGCGGGCCTCAAAGACCTGATTATGCGGACCGCCCGCTACCTCCCCGAGGTCTCACCCAGCCAGCAAGGGCACGGCGTGGTAGACCCCTGGGCGGCAGTAACGGCGGCCCTTTCGACTGCGCACCAGTTGCAGCTCACCTAGCCGGCCGTCCGTCTTTTAGCGGTCCGCCTTGTTGAAGGCTTGCTCGAAAAACTGGACCTGGCGCGAATAAAGCGTTTTCTGGTTTTGGGGCTTGCTAATGCCGTGGCCTTCATCCTCGAAAGTCAGCACATCAAAGGAAATGTTGTTTTGTTCGAGGGCTTTAACGACCACGTCCAGGTTTTCCGGGCTGACGTTGGGGTCTTTAAGACCCTGGACGATTAAGAGACGGCCCTTGATATTCTGGACAAAGTTGATGGGCGAAGCGGCGAAGTATCTTTCCGGCTGCTGGGCCGGGCTGCCGCCCATCATGGCCTCGCTGTAAGGCCGCAGGTCGGGCCGGGTGGTTTCGTAGTCCACCACAAGGTCGGTCATGCCGCAAATCGGGATAGCCGCCGCGACCAGTTCCACCGGGTAACGGGTGATAGCGCACCAGGAGGTATAACCGCCATACGAAGTCCCGGTTACGCCCACCTTGCCAGGCTCGGCGATTCCCGCCTGGATTAGGGCCGCGATTCCGTCGCGAATGTCGGTCTGTTCGCGGCCGCCCCAGCCGTCCTCTTTAATCGCCTCCTGGAAAGCCAGATTAAAGCCGGTGCTGCCCCGGTAGTTTGGGGTCAGCACGTTAAAGCCTGCCGCGACAAAGAACTGGACCTGGGCGTTAAAACGGTCCTCGGAGTGGGCGGTCGGGCCGCCGTGGACCTGGACGATGGTGCCTTTGGCCCGGCCGGACGGCACTTTAAAGAGCCAGCCCTGGATGGGCAGGCCGTCCTCGGCCAACCAGTGAAAGTCTTCGGCGGGTACGAGTTGGCCTGGTTCCAGGGAAGTTTCTTCCCAGAGATGGGTCAGGCTTATAAAATGCTCCGGCTGGACATTATCGGGAGAGAACTGGACAAGGTCGGCCGGTTGGCGGGCGCTGAAATAGTAGCCAATCCAGTTTGGCGTCTCCGGCACCGGGGCCAGCGGGACGAGACCGCCTTCCAGGGCAGGCAGTCTGGTTTCCTGGCCGGTCGCTAATGCCAACCAGGAAGCGCGCGGCGTGGTTTCCTTGATTTCTTCGACAACTACCTGTCCGGGGGCGTTTTCGGGGATAAAGGCGGCTTCGAGGTTGCGGTCAGGGTCGTTTATCAGCCAGCGGGTAGCGCCGCTCGCCATCTCCCACAGGCCGAGGCTGCGGTGCAAGCCGGTCTCGGCCAGGAAAAGGATGCTCTGACCGTCGGGCGACCAGGAAGCGTTAACTTTCTTATCCGGGCCAAAGTTCAGGATTTCACGGTCCTGCTGGCCTTCTATGTCTACCAGCCAGATTTGTTCGCCGTTAGGGTGCAAATCCATGCGGTTGTACAGCACGTGAGTGCCCTGGTGATTCAGTTCGACCAGGTCCGCGCCCGCTTTAAGAGGCCGGGCCAGCGTCTTGCGTTCGCCGGTGGTGAGGTCGTGGCGGTAGAGCCAGAAAGCTTCCAGCTCGGTGTTAGTGGCAAAATCGTAATTAGCCGTATAGAAAAGCCAGCGCCCGTTCGGGTGAAGTTGGCCGCCCCGGATAAAATAATGGGGGGAGGCTTCCAGCAACGGATGCATCTCGCCCGGATAATCCAATGCCACTTCGAGCTTGAAAAGCTGGACCCGTTCGTCGCCCTGGTGGTCCTGCCCGACAATAAGCGCCCGGCTATCCGGCGACCAGCTTACAAGCTGGGTATTTTCCGGCGTATCGGTAAAGCGGATTGGCCCGGTGGAACCGTCCGTAGCGGCAACATAGACTTCCGCCGTAGGGTGCAGCCCGACCCAGGTCCAGGCGACCCATTCCCCGTCGGGAGAAACCATGTAGCGGCGGATATTGGGAACCGCCAATAAAGCTTGAATAAAGTCTGCTCTTGCCATTATATCTCTCAATTTCCTCCCGGTTTTCTAAATTTTGTACCGTTTGTGCATAAACCCGATTATAAGAATTAAACCGGGCGCCGTCAAAACCGGCCCCAGGGCTGAACCGGTTACCGGCAACTGGCTTGCCAGCAGGAACCCGGTTTCTTGCGGGTTTTCCCATCCAACTTTAATTTCTTCTCGCTGAATACCGGCTACTGACTACCGGCTACTTTTTCATGGGGATAAGTCTGTGGGAAAAGATGTGGGTAAGTCGTGGATAAGATTCATTGACTCAACCGGGAAAGATTGTTACCATAGTGATGTCAGAGTTGTTGAAGCCCACCGAAACGCAGCCAAAGGTTAGCAAGCAATCCGCAAGGAACGCCCTGACCGAGTTCTTCCGAGAGGTTGAGTTTTTCCGAAAAGCGGCCCGCAAGGGAACGCATCGTAAAAATTCTTCCGCCAGAGTTGGACAGGCCGGGCGCCAGTCCGCAAGGACTTCCACCGGTCCGGGTTCGCCCGTAAGGTCGAGCCGGTTGAGTAAGGCAGCGCTTCTATATACAAGGCTGGCACGAAATCCCGAAGAGCCGCAAGGTTTGTCGGGGTTTTTCGTTTTTATACTCTTTTCGTTTCAAGTTACAAAAACCTTTGCGCCTCAGATTTTTCTTCGGCTATTTCCCCGACCTGCGCCGAAAACATTTCAGGTCCATTTAACCCTGGGCAGCCAGAAACACTTTGAGATAAGTTAAACCGGCCAGGGTGCTGCCTTCCCGGATTTCACCCTGCCGGGCCATTTCCTCGATTTCTTCAAGCCGGAAGGTTTTCACCTCCATACCTGCTTCAGTCGGGTCGCGCCCCTGGGTGGCGGGCTTCAGGTCTTTAGCCAGAAAGACGGTGCATTTCTCGGTACTGAGGGAAGAATTGCTATTGAATTGGCCCAATCGCGTTAAATTCGAACTGGTAAATCTAATTTCTTCCTGTAACTCGCGTCTGGCAGCCTCTGCAGGGTCTTCCCCCTCATCCATCCCTCCCGCCGGGAATTCCCAGAATTTCTCCCGCAAGGGGTAGCGAAACTGGCGGACCATATAGTATTCCGAGCGTTCGTTGACAGCGATAAGCATAACACTGGGCCGGTATTCCAGGTAAGTATAAAGCCTTTCCTGGCCGCCTGGCGGCACGATGCGGTCTTCCCAGAGCTTGAAATTCTGGTATTCGTATTTTTTGGTGTGCGAATTAGTAATCCATTTTTCCGGCATAATTTTTTGAAATTTCCTGGTTTTTTTGCTTTAGATAGTTTGATATCCCGAATGAGGGTGTATTAAGGAACATCTATATAAAGAGTCAGGCCAACTGAGAAATCCCAGCGCCGGATTTACGCCAGGTGCGCTGGGATTTCTCGGTAAACTTAAAATAACAAAACGCGCTCCTCACCCTATCAGTTCAACTTTAGACTTGCTAAAATTCGGCTGGGCACGCCCTAGAAGCGATTAATATCGCCGTGGCCGTGAGTCGGCGGATCCTGGTCGGAGTCTACCGTATCACTGGCGGCAGTTTCCTCTCCCGCGCCGGGGACTTTAGATGTACCGGCGCTTTTCTCGTCCGGTTGGTTCGCGCCCCCCCGGGCGGATTGGCTGCTATTGGCATCCGAGGAAAGGCCGGTCAGACCGCTCCCGCCGTGGTCGTAATAGCCTTCCAGGCCGCGGCCCGCGCTGGCCTAACTCGCCCGCCGTGCGGATATAGGCATCGTTGTCAGCGGGCAATTTATCCGCTGAAACCGGGTAAATCGGACTCTGGCCCACTTCGTCGCGGCGGCCCTGCCCGCCACCCGGCTCACCGCTCTCGCGCCGGGCATCTTCCGCCATATTTTTATTGTTCTCGTCCATATTAAAAAACTCCTTAACTTTGCCTAATACCGCACCAGGACCGGCTCGTCCTTCTCTTTCCAGCCCATTACCTGGGTATCATGCAGCCAGAAAAGCTTGCTCTCACCCTTCTGGCTTTCCTGGGCATCTTTCAGCACAAGGGGCCGCACTTCGTCTAAAAGCCGCTGTTCCTCGGCCCGTGAGAGCGGGCTAAAGCCAGCGGCAACACCCGCAATTTCGTCAATGTGCTGGGGCGTATCCATGCCTACAATCGCCAGGGACACCCCCGGCAAACCGAGCGAGTAACGCAAAGCCAGGTCGCGGGTCTGGAAGTTACCGTGGCCCAGCACTTTCATGGCAATCACGCCGGTGTTGTTTTCGACGGCGGCGGGCAAGACGAAATTTTCCGCCCCGCTCACAAGGTGGTCGGCAAAACCGAGGGCCGACAGCACCGTGTCAAAGGGATAACGGCGCAAGGCCAGGGCCAGGATTTCGGGCCGGGAGTGGCCTGTGATGCCGATGAAACGGCACAAACCTTCCTGCCGGGCCTGTTCCAGGGCTACCACCGCTCCATCCGGCGCGAGAGCTTCTTCGAGGTCGGCCCAGGCGTTGACGGCGTGGACCTGAATCAGGTCTACGTGGTCGGTCTGAAGGTTGCGCAAAGACTCTTTAAGCTGGTCCAGGACCCCTTCTTTGCTGCGCTTATTAATCTTGGTTGCCAGGAAAACCTCGTTGCGCCGGGTCCGCATTACTTCACCCAGGTGCGGTTCGCTGCCGTAGTCGGGCGAAGTATCCAGGTAAGTGATACCGGCGTCAATCGCGTGGTTAAGGCATTTGACGGCGTGCTCGCGGGCGACTTCTTTCTTGCCCAGCGGAGCGGTGCCGTACCCCACAAGCGGGACTCTAACGCCGGTTTTGCCAAGCTCTCTTTGGGGATTGAGGATTTGAGCCATTTCTTCACACCTTTCACTTATAGAAACTCTTATCGAAAATCTTTCAAAGCTCTAAAAATAAAAAATTACCGAAACGCATTCACATAAACCTGAACTTATTTTTAAACCTAACTTATTTTCCGACAAATTTTATATAACCGGTTGGCAAGACCGGTTAAAATGCCCCGGCCCTTAAATCTCGTTCAAGACCGGGATAATCAGGGGCCGCAGACCGGTCGAACGCAGGATATACGACCCCACGTTCTGCTTGATAATCTCGGAGAGCGACCGGGGGACCGCCCCGCCCTGGTGGCCGCGCTCGATTTGCTCAATTGCTTTCTGAACGATTTCCCGGCTTTGCTCCTGCAAGTTGTTCACACCGTCGTTGGAAAGAGAAGTCGGCAGACCGGTGGTCAGGATAGACGGGTCGCTTACCGGTTGGCCGGTCTGCGCGTCAAGGGTGGCCGAGACAATTACCAGGCCGTCGCTGGCTAAGCGCCGCCGGTCGCGCAGCACCACCTGGTTGACCTCCCCCACTGTCAGGCCGTCCACCAGGACCGCGCCGCTGCGAATCCGGCCATCCTTGCGCCCGCCTTCAGACGTAATGACTACCCCCTGGCCCACTTCGGTCAGGAAAACATTCTCGAAAGGCACGCCCCGCGATACGGCGGCGACCCGGTTCAGCACCATCATGCGGTACTCGCCGTGGAACGGCACGACATAGCGGGGCTTGAGCAAATCTAGCAGTTCGAGATGTTCGTCATAGGCGGCATGACCGCTGACATGTACTTCCGGCATGACGCGGGGGTAAATAACTCTCGTGCCGTTACGCATCAGGTTATCAATAATCCGCCCGACCAGTTTTTCGTTGCCGGGGATAGGGGAGGCCGACATTACCACGGTATCACCGGGCAGCGGCGAGACCAGGCGGTGTGTCCCGGCAGCCATCCGGGCCAGCGCGGCGGTCGGTTCGCCCTGGCTCCCGGTCAGGATAAGGACTACTTTCTCCGGCGGCATGCGCTGGGCAGCCTGGGCCGTCACAATAGCCTCGTCGGGATAGTCGAGATAGCCGAGGCTGCGGGCTATCGGAATATTCTTTTCCATTGAGCGGCCCACAAAGGCGCAGACCCGCCCGTATTTCTGGGCCGCTTCAATGGTCCGCCCTACCCGGTTGACGTTTGAGGCAAAAGTGCTGATAACAATCCGGGCCGGGGCGTCGCGGACCAGTTGTTCCAGGGCATCACCAACAACGCTTTCGGGCAGGGTCCGACCGGGCGACTCAATCCGCACGCAATCAGGTATAAGAACCAAAATTCCTTCTTCGCCAAGCTCGCGGTAGCGTTCAAAGCTAGCCTCGGGCAGCCCGGCGAACTTCCAATCCCCGGTGTGCAGGACCGTCCCGATTGGCGTGTGAATCGCCAGGGAGAAAGCGTCCGGGATAGAGTGGTCAACCGAAATGAACTCGACTTCCATCTGGCCCATCCGGACCAACTCGCCCCCGTTCACGGCGTGCCAGCGGGCTTTTTGCTCGGTGCCGGGATGTTCGTCCAGTTTCGAGCGGACCAGACCCAGGGCCAACGACGAGCCGTAAATATCTATCGCATCCAGGTCGAGATAAGCCAGGGCGTAAGGGATGGCCCCGATATGGTCTTCGTGGCCGTGGGTAATGAGGATACCCCGGAAATTTTCTTTGTGTTCCTGGACATAGCTTAAATCCGGGATAATCAGGTCAATCCCGACCATTTCTTCGTCCGGAAATTTCACGCCAATATCCACCAGGACAAACTCGCCGTTGTATTCGATTAAAGTACAATTTTTGCCAACTTCGCCGACGCCGCCAAGCGGCACAATCCTTACCTGGTTATTATTTTCAGAGGTCATTTTTTATCTTTCAAACTCGGTGGTTACAAATACAAAAAACGCGGCCCTTTCAGGTTAGTTTTATAAAACTCTACCTCTAGGACTCAGCAAACGATATACCATCAATAGGGTTTAGTTATTAGTGTTTAGTTATTAGTGAATTCGCCAGTAAAAGACTATAGATGTTCAGGTTTGCTTTTGGAATCTTTCAGTATTTTCAAGCTCAAAATTCATCTGGTTTTTCCAGTTTCATTTCTGAACATCTATAGTTACTTTGCGTAGCCTTATTTTTAGATACTATGCGGGTGGCGCACGTTCAACGTTTAACGCTTTTACTAAACACTAAACACTAAACACTAAATACTTTTTGCTACTTATGCTGTGAAACTTCTTCGGGCGGCAGGGTAGCATTGGGAGAATCGGAAACCGGGAGTTGCGGCTTGCGGAACCGGACGCTGTAGTAAAGCAGGGGAATCAGGCAGAGCATCAAAACGCCCAGGCTGACAAATTTGCTGAGTGGGTCATTGACGAAAGGTAGCAGGCCAACCACGCCAAAAAAGAGGCTGATGAAGTAAAACAGCGCCACAATCCACTCCTGTTTCCAGCCCATGTCCATCAGGCGGTGGTGGATGTGGCTGCGGTCGGCCTGTTTGGGGTCGCGGCGGTGATAAATCCGGTTGAGGTAAACGAAGGCCAGGTCCAGCACCGGGAAGCCGATAATCAACAGCGCAGCCGCCACTTTAGCCCCATCAATAATCGAAATGACAGCCAGGGCAAAGCCCAGGAAATTCGAGCCGCAGTCGCCCATAAAAATCGAGGCCGGGTGCCAGTTGAAAATCAGAAAACCCAGAATAGCGGCAGCCAACGCCAACGCCAGCACCGCGCTGGTAAATTGAAATTTGTCGCCCCGGCTCTGGAAAAGAGTTTCCAGGAACAAAATTACTGCTCCGATAAAGACCACGCCGCCCGCCAGACCGTCCAGGCCGTCTGTGGCGTTGACGGTGTTTATCATCCCCACAATCCAGAAGAAAGTAAAGGGGATTGCCACCAGCAGCCAGAACGGTGAGCCGAAAATATCCGCAAAGCGCCAGCTTGAGATGCTGGAAATCAGGATACCGATAGGGTGGTTATTATCGGCCAGGCTGCCGGTCCCGGCGATGAGTTGCGGCACAATAACAACTGCTGCCGCCCCAATCTGACAAAGCAACTTGGGCATGGGCGGCAAACCCTTCAAATCATCAACGAGCATGACGACCGTAACCATACTCGCGGCCACCAGGAGCAGGCAAATCCGCCAGATGTCGCCCGGCAGCCACAGGTTGGGTACGACCAACCCGGCAATAAGACTGCACAGTACCGCAAAGAAAAAACCGGTGAACATGCCCAGGCCGCCGATGCGCGGGGTCGGGTTCTGGTGAACGCGCCGGGCTTCGGGCATATCGAACCAGCCCTTTTGTACAGCAAGGTCGCGCAACCGAGGCGTCACGAACCAGGAGGAGGCAAACGAGATTTCGGCCACAATCAGCAGGATAAGAGGATAGATGGTATCAGGCCGGTTGAAATCGGGCCTTTCTGCGGCGGGCGTGAGGATATACCAGATTAGCCCGATAAGCGCGGCAGCCAGGGTATAAAAAATTATAGGGTTGTACTGGTAAAAAGGTTTACCGTTGCGCATCAAATATTTCTAGATTGTTCCGTATTGGCGGTCCCCGGCATCGCCCAGGCCCGGCACAATGTAGCCAAGTTCGTTTAGATGACTGTCGAGCGCGGCCACATAAACCTGAATATCCGGGTGGGCCTGGCGCAAGGTTTGCACGCCTTCCGGGGAGGCAATCAGACCCAGGAATTTAATTTGCCGGGCGCCCCAGTGTTTCAAAATATCAATCGTGGCGACCGCCGAACCGCCGGTCGCCAGCATCGGGTCGAGGACCAGGCACATATCAACCGTGGTCTGGTCGGGCAACTTGTTGTAATACGTGACCGGTTGAAGGGTCCGGTGGTCGCGGTACAGCCCAATATGCCAGACCTGGGCCGAGGGAATCATTTTGAGCATGGCGTTAAGCATTCCCATGCCGCTGCGAAGAATCGGCACCAGGCCAATCCGCGCGTCAATCTCCTGGCACTCGGTATCGGTGAGCGGCGTTTTAACCGTAATGGTATGGACGGGCAGGTCGGCGGTAGCCTCGTAGCAGAGCAGCGAGGTAATTTCATCAACGACCTCGCGGAACCGTTTTGGCTCGGTATTCACGTCGCGCAAGATGCTCAGTTTGTGCAGGATAAGCGGGTGTTTTGAAACGTGGAAATCTTTCAAATCCGCATCCGAAAGACCTACCTTGCTAGCCATAAACTTATCCTTTTTTAATTTATTTATTTAATTGATGCCCGGCACCGGGAAGCGGCTCACGATACCTTTGACGGCTTCCTCGACCTCGGCGTAGACCGCCTGGTCGCCGATATTCCTGACTACCTGGCTGATAAGCTGGCCGATTTGCTCCATCTCGGCTTCCTTGAAGCCGCGCGTGGTCGTAGCCGGGGTGCCCAGGCGGATACCGCTCGTAACCATCGGGCTTTTCTGGTCGAAGGGGATACCATTCTTGTTGACCGTGATATGCACTTCGTCCAGGGCCAGTTGAGCTTCCTTGCCGGTCTTGCCGATAACGCTCAAGTCCACCAGCATCAGGTGATTATCGGTGCCGCCGCTAACAATCCGCAAGCCTTCGGCCTGGATGGTCTCGGCCAGTTTCCGGGCGTTGTTAATGACTTGCTGCTGGTACTCTTTGAAAGAGGGTTGGAGGGCTTCTTTGAAAGCGACCGCTTTAGCCGCGATAACGTGCATGAGCGGGCCGCCCTGGATACCGGGGAAGACCTGCTTATCGAGCAGTTTGGCGATTTCAGGGTCGTTGCTCAAAACCATGCCGCCGCGCGGGCCGCGCAGGGTCTTGTGGGTGGTCGTGGTCGTGACGTGGGCGTAAGGAACAGGGCTGGGGTGCAATCCGGCGGCGACAAGACCCGCAATATGGGCCATGTCCACAATCAGGTAAGCGCCGACTTTATCGGCAATTTCGCGGAAGCGGTCGAAGTGAATGATGCGGGAGTAGGCGCTTGCCCCGGCGATAATGGCGCGGGGTTTGTGTTCGATGGCAAGCCGTTCGACCTCGTCATAATCAATAACTTCGGTATCTTTGGTGACGCCGTAAGGTACGATATTGTAGAAACGGCCGCTGAAATTGACCGGGGAACCGTGAGTAAGGTGGCCGCCGTGAGCCAGGTTCATACCCAGGACGGTATCGCCGGGAGTTAGCAGGGCAAAGTAGGCCGCCATGTTTGCCTGGGCGCCGCTGTGAGGCTGGACGTTGGCATAGTGGGCTCCGAAGATTTCTTTGGCCCTGGCAATCGCCAGGTTTTCGGCAATATCCACAAATTCGCAGCCGCCGTAATAGCGTTTGCCCGGCAGACCCTCGGCGTATTTGTTGGTCAGGACACTGCCCTGAGCTTCCAGGACCGCCTCACTGACGAAGTTCTCACTCGCAATAAGCTCGATTTTATCGTGCTGGCGGCCTTCTTCCAGCTTGATGGCTTCGAATATTTCAGGGTCAACCGCCGCCAGCGAGTCTTTTTCTTTTAGAGCCTTGTCTACTATGCCACCGACCACATCTTTAATCATCATTTCCCTCTCCCTGTTATCAAACACGCTTAACGACCTGACGCAGGCCGGATTACCTGCCCAAATTGGCAAAATAATGGCCGGTTTATTTCCGGGGACGTGTATCAATCTTTCACTTTTCGGCGCTGTTTCAGCTTTTTCGGACCACGTTTAACGTTTTATACCGCCCATAAAAGGCACGTTTTACGGTTGTTTAAGTATAACCCGCTTTAAGATTAGCTGCAACCCGCAGAAATCGATTATAGTGACAAGTAGTGACAAAAGTTGACGCATATGGTAAAATTAAGAATGATTATTAAATAATAAAATGAAATCATAATCCAGAAAACTTGTAATTAAGTGAGAAGGGAATCAGTAAGAAATGTTTACGGCTGAAGAAGTTGTAGCCAGAATCCGGGGATGTGAAACCGCCGGGGGCAATCCAATGAAAATTACCCCGCAGCGCCGCCTGATTTTCAAGGCGCTGGAAGGCAAAACCACCCACCCGACCGCCGATGACATTTACCGCGAAGTTAAAGATATCATACCGGATATTTCGGTCGCCACAGTCTACAAAACCTTAAATGAACTGGTAAAACTTGGCATTTTGCTTGAATTAAAGCACGATGGCGAACAAAGCCGCTTCGACCCCCGCACCGACCAGCACAGCCACCTGATGTGCATCGGGACGCGCACCAATGAAAAAGGCCGGACGGTAGCGTGCGGTCGCCTGGAAGATGTTTCGACCAGCTTTCCCCAGCTAACCGTTCCGCCCGAAGACCAGCGCGGTTTTCAGGTCACCTATAACAAAGTAATTTTCTATGGTTACTGCCCGGAATGCCAGCAGCGCAAGGGCGGCCAGAACTAAATCATTAAGGGTAAAGCTAACTTGAAGGCCGGGGGACAGGGTGGCGGATTTAGACGCTTTTTTACAGGAGGATAACTTCTCGCGGCACCTGGGTATCGAACTGGTGGAGGCCGCTAACGGCGCGGCGGTCGCCCGTTTGACTGTCGAGGAAGCGCATCTTAATATCCACAAAACGGTTCACGGGGCGGCTCTTTTCGCCCTGGCCGATGTCGCGCTCGAAGCAGCTTCCAACTCACATGGGGTTGTTGCCGTCTCTATTAACGCCAATATTTCCTACATGAAGGCCGTATCAAGCGGCCTTTTGACTGCCACAGCCGCGGAAGTTTCCCTCACAAATACGCTCGGCATCTACGACATAAAAATTACCGGCGAGGATGGCGAACTGGTTGCGGTTTTCCAGGGAATGGTCTATCGTAAACGGCAGCGCATCGAATAAAACATACCTGAATTCGGAGAGTAATGACCATCTATTTTGAGGACTTTCAGCCCGGCCACACCTGGGAACTGGGTAGCTACACCCTTACCGAAGAAAGCATCATAGAGTTCGCCCGCCAGTTCGATCCCCAGTATTTTCACACCGACCCTGTTAAAGCAAAAGACTCTATTTTCGGCGGCCTGGTCGCCAGCGGCTGGCAGATCCTGGGCATTTACATGAAACTTATCGTCGAAAACTTGATCAACCAGACGCACAGCCTGGGTTCGCCCGGTATGGAAGAAATCCGGTTCTTAAAGCCGGTCCGCCCTGGCGATACCCTTTCGGTCCGTTACACTGTCCTGGAAAGCCGGACCTCGGCCAGCCGCCCTAATATGGGCATCGCCCGTTTTGAAGGAGCGTTATTTAACCAGGACGGCGAGCAGGTATTGAGCGTGGTTGGAACCGGCTTTTTCGGAAAAAAACCGGAAGGTAACGGCCAGTAGCTCTTAATAAACAAAAAACCACTTTTCGTTTTGTTACAATCCTCGCTTGCCTTAAAAAGGCTACGGCTTCTATAAGTGCATACCTGGGGCTTCTCTCGTTTTCTCCTCGAACCCAAATTTTCTATAAAAATCGGCTTTGCCCGTCGCGCTGAGAAGCTGGACAAGCCGGATTTTTGTTTTTCAACTTAATTATGAGGCAATTTTCGTCCTGATATAAGGCTGGTATCTGGTATAAGGCTGGTATCTGGTATAAGGCTGGTATAAGGAATTATTTATTCTGGCTGGCCGCTGACTACTTTCAAAAGTGTTAAAATAGAGGTTCTGGAAAACTCTTGCCTTTTTACTAAAAACCAGGGCGAGAAAAAGCGAAAATCGAGAAACTTTTAAAATATGAACCGAAAGATTGTGATTGTGGGCCTGGGGCCGGGCGATCCCGACCAATTGACCCTCGGAGCGATGCGCGTCTTTGAGCAGGCTGCAACTGTTTACCTGCGCACCTCAAAACATCCCACGGTGCCGTTTCTGCCTAAAAATACCCGGCTGGAAAACTTTGACGACATTTACGACCGGGCCAATACCTTTGGCGAGGTTTACGATACCATCGTGGCTCGCCTGGTCGAAATGGCCCGGGAGCCAGGCGAAGGCCCGGTAGTTTACGCTGTGCCGGGCCACCCGCTGGTGGGTGAGTCGAGCGTACTGCGTCTTTTAGAGGCGGCCAAAAAGAACGGGATTGAAACTGAAATCGTCCACGGCCTGAGCTTTTTTGAACCGGTCTTCGGGACACTGGGCGTGGACCCGCTGGCGATTGGGTTGGTCGTCCTCGATGCGACCGAACTGGCCGAGCAACCCGAAAACAGTCTGCCGCGCCCGCACGGCCTGGAACTGCCCGTGACCCGGCCCCTGCTTGTCGGCCAGGTCTATAACCAACGGCTTGCCAGTGGGGTCAAACTGGCCTTGATGGAGAGTTACCCGGACGACCACCCGGTAACGCTTTTGCGAGGGGCCGGGATACCCGGTGAGGAGGGCAGGCTTGATATTCCGCTCTACGAACTGGACCGTCACCCGGAATGGACCGACCACCTGACCTGCGCCTACCTGCCCGCTCTGCCGGTACTGGATGCTTTTGGCACTTTCGCCAACGCCCATTACGTTGTGGCCCGGTTGCGCGCTCCCGGCGGGTGCGACTGGGACCGCGCCCAGACCCACGCCAGCCTGAAACGGCACCTGCTGGAAGAAGCCTACGAGGTCATTCACGCCCTGGACGAAGAACCTGAAGCCCTTACCGAAGAACTGGGCGACTTGCTACTGCAAATCCTGCTGCATGCCCAGATTGCCGCCGAGGAAGGCCAGTGGAGCATCGCCGATGTTTTCCGGGAAATGAGCGAAAAGCTACTCCGCCGCCACCCCCATATTTTCGGGCCGGAGGCCGGGAAGACCGAAAAGCCGAACTGGGAAGAACTTAAACGCTCGGAGAAGGCCGCTAAAGGCGATCAATCTTCGGTGCTGGCCGGGGTGCCGCGCGATATGCCCGCCCTCCAACAGGCCCAGGCGCTTCAACGCAAGGCCGGGGATTTGGGCTTCAAGTGGCGTACCTTTGAAGAGGTTATTGATAAGCTGGTCGAAGAAGTGCAGGAGGTCCGCGAGGCCACCAATCACGCCGAACTGGTCGAGGAAATCGGCGACGTGCTGGCGGTCCTGGCAAGCGCAGCCCAGGGCTTGAAAGTGGACGCCGAGGAAGCTTTACGGTTGGCGAACCTGAAATTCCGCCGCCGTTTTGAGCAGTGGGAAGCTATTGTCAAAGAGCGCGGCCTGGACCCGCACAAAATGGATTTAGCCGGGCTGCAAGCGGTCTGGACCGAAGCCCGCCAGCGGGCGGATTAGACAAAAAGTAATCAGCCGCCAGTAAGAGACGAGGGAAAGCAGCCATAACCTCAATTTTTGGTGAGTTTCCCTGAAGCCAGGTAAAAGACCGGCCCAAAAGTGTTATAATTTCACTAATGCTTACTTTTTAATCATAATGACGGACTAATTGCTCGGAAATTATAAAAACCCTGCCGCCGCCATCAAGTTTTTCAGGAGTTTTACCAAATGGGAACCAACCTGGCCCGTAAGATTTTAAGCGCTCACCTGGCCGAAGGTGAGCTTACGCCGGGTACTCAAATTGCCATCAAAATTGACCAGACCCTTACCCAGGATGCCAGCGGGACCGCCGCTTACCTGCAATTCGAGGCGATTGGCCTGCCGCGCGTCAAGACCGAAGTGTCGGTCAGCTATGTGGACCATAACATGCTGCAAATGGGTTTCGAGAACGCCGACGACCACCGCTTTTTGCAGTCCACCGCCCACAAGTTCGGCCTCTTTTTCTCGCGGCCCGGCAACGGCATCTGCCACCAGGTCCACGCCGAACGCTTCGCCGTCCCCGGTAAAACTCTACTCGGCAGTGACAGTCATACCCCGCTTTGCGGCGGCCTGGGCATGATTGCAATCGGCGCGGGCGGCCTGGATGTAGCCGTAGCCATGGGCGGTGGGGCTTTTTACCTGATTATGCCAAAAATTTTGGGCGTGAAACTGACCGGGCATTTGCAGCCCTGGGTCAGCGGGAAAGACGTTATCCTGGAAATGCTGCGCCGCCTGAGCGTTAAAGGCGGGGTTGGGCGGATTATTGAATACACCGGGCCGGGCGTGGAATCGCTGGGCGTGATTGACCGGACCACCATCACGAATATGGGCGCAGAGCTTGGCGCGACCACCTCGATTTTCCCCAGCGACGAGCAGACCCGCCTTTATTTAGAGGCGCAGGGGCGCGGCGAAAGCTGGTCGGCCTGGTCTGCGGACCCGGACGCGGAATACGACGAGCTTTTAGAGATAAACCTGGACGAACTGGAACCGCTTATCGCCCAACCGCATATGCCCGACAACGTGGTGCCGGTGCGTGAAGTGGCGGGTATCCCGGTGCAGCAGGTGTCGGTCGGCAGTTGCACTAATAGTTCCTACCGCGACCTCTCGATTGTGGCCTATGTCCTTAAAGGCAAAGCGGTCCACCCAAACTTGAGTTTTACGGTTAGCCCTGGCTCGAAGCAGGTCTACGCGACCGTAGCCCGGACCGGCGCTCTCGCGGACATGATTGACGCCGGGGCGCGTATGCTTGAATCGGCCTGCGGTCCCTGCGTGGGGATGGGCATGGCTCCACCGAGCAACAGCGTGGCGGTCCGCTCGTTCAACCGTAATTTCGAGGGCCGCTCCGGCACCAAAGACGCGAAGGTTTACCTCGCCAGTCCGGAAACTTGTGCCGCAACCGCTATCACCGGGGTTATAACCGACCCGCGCGACCTGGGCGACTATCCGGATATCGCAATGCCTGTCCGCTTCGATATTAACGATACAATGATTATTCCCCCGGCGACGGAAAGCGAAGCCGATTCGGTCGAAATCCTGCGCGGCCCGAACATCAAGCCGCTGCCTCGCTTCGGCCAGCTTGAAAATACTATTTCGGGTGAAGTGGTCCTGAAGGTCGGCGACAATATCACGACGGACCACATCTCTCCGGCAGGCGCGAAGGTGTTGCCTTTGCGCTCGAACCTGCCCGCCCTGGCCGAGTTTACTTTCGAGCGAGTGGACAAGACTTTCGCCAGCCGGGCCAGAGAAGCGGTTTCGGGCTTTATCGTGGGCGGCAGCAATTACGGGCAGGGTTCGGCCCGCGAACAGGCCGCCCTGGCCCCGCGCTACCTGGGCATCAAGGCGGTTATGGCAATTTCGTTCGCCCGGATTCACCGCTCTAACCTGATTAACTTTGGCCTCGTGCCGCTTATCTTCCACAGCCAGGACGATTACAACCTGATTGACCAGGCCGACCGGCTTGAAATCAAAAACGTCCGCGAACAACTCCGGGCTGGTTCGGAAGTGGTAGTGCGAAACCTGACTAAAGGGCTGGAAGTGACCCTATCCCATAATTTAAGCGGTCACGAACTGGAAATTTTGCTGGATGGGGGGCTGCTCAACCACCTTAAAGTCCAGGCGGCCAACAACTAAAAGGGCAAGCCCTTTACCCGTTTTTTACCCTCCCGGTAAGGGCTAATACCGAGTACAAGTAAAGGCTCAATCCTTGTCATTCCGAGGAGCCAATTTGAACGAAGGCTTGCCCATAACGATCACAAAACAGTCCCAACTATACCGCCTCCCTCGGAATGACAAGCAACCAGCCGGCCTGGTAATATCTGGTATAACCGCAAGAACCACCTGATTTTCCATCATCTTTCATTCACAGGAATACACCTACTTTTATAGGGCTGACTCAGCTTTTATGCCTATTAAAATTTTATAAAAATAGGTCTAAAGTCTAATGCAATTCTATGATGGAAAGCACTGTATTTTGCTTCTTATATGGTATAATTAGTCTATAAATAAAAAATGTCTAATAATATTAGACAGGGTTAAAGGTTTGTGAAATATTTAATGCAATAATAATTATTTTTTAAGACCAGAAGGGGATAAGAAACGACAATGTACAATAACCAATTAGATCCGGAGTTGTTACTCGCTAAATTTAAACAGAGTGATTTCGAACGACAGGCCGTGCGTTCGCGCCAGGCCCGTGAAGCTAAAGCCAATCAGTCGAGCTGGTTTACTCGGCCCGGTAGCCTGACCCGCGGCAAGGCTTCCAAAGAAACCGCCAGGTGGGATAGCAAGTAAGTTAAAGTTAAGTAAGCAATTTTAAGTCAAGCGCGGTTGCAAGCTTCTTAGCAACCAGGAGAGCATTTATGGAACTATTACTGGGTTTAGTCGGCTTAGTAAGCCTGCTGTCCGGTCTGGGCTGGGCGGCCATCAGGTATGGAGTGGACAGCCGTACCCCCGAACTGTTGAAGGAAAAAGGGCTTTAACCGCACTTTGACCTGAAATTAAATTACCATAAAAAAGAAGAGCCTTTCAAAAAGCTCTTCTTTTTTGTACCCGGCTTTGTGACCTGCTTAATATTAGCTTAATGGAAGCATGTTATAATCCTCCTTAACGGCACATAATCGGCCTTAGTCAGGAGTAGTTTTTGGAAGCCTTTCTCAATTCCGTCATAGTCTGGAACTGGTTAGTCTATAGCTTTATTTTCCTGGCCCTCTTTGTGGAGAGCCTCGGCCTACCTGTTCCAGGGCTGACCGTGGCCCTGATCGGGGCGGCCCTGGCCGGACAGGCCAAGCTGGAAATCTGGCTGGTAATCGGCCTGACCGTGCTGGGTGGCGTACTGGGCGGGCTGGTTAGCTATTGGATTGGCCGGACCGGGGGACGCCGTTTTATAGAGCGCTGGGGCAGGTTTATTTTAATCACGCCCGCCCGCCTGGAAACCGGCGAAGTTTATTTTCATCGGTACGGGGCGAAAATCTTGCTGGTGGGGCGTTATCTGCCGGTGTTGTGCTTCGGGTCCGGGCTTTTGAGCGGCCTGACGCGGCTGCCTTACCGCCGTTTCTTCCTCTACAACATCCTGAGTATCGCTCTCTGGTCGGCTTCGCACCTGACCCTGTCTTACATTTTTGGCCGGAACCTCGATACGCTTATGCAAATCTTTAACACAGCAGGCCTCGCGATGGTCGCCGTTATCGCGGCGGTAATTGGCCTGTTTATCCTGTTCAAGTTGAGACAACGCCAGAGCAAGCGGTTAAAAATGGTGGCTGAAAGGGCCAGACCCCAGGCAACGGATAATTAAAGAGTTTCGGAATCCGATGGAGCAAGCTGTGGAAACGCGGCTTGCTTTTTTGTGTGACCATGCACACATCCCCGACCGGTAATTTCAGGTCTAATAAACGCGTTATAGGGGTAGTGGGATTTTTAAATGATGAATGAATTTTTAAGAAACCGGAGAATGATGAAAGGAACCAGATGTGCTCGCGTAAAAGAAATTCGGCACTTAATTTTCTATTTTTAGCTTCATTAGTGGTAACATCTTTAATGGTAACTTTGCTACTGGCGGCCTGTGGCGAGACTACCGCGACCACTGGCCCGGCAGCCCAACCGACCGCTACAGTCTTCACCGTCACCACGCCAACCGGCGCAGCAACCACTCAACCGGCCAATTCGACCGCAGCCGTCACTACGAGCGCGGTAACTACCGGAGCGGCTCCAACTAAACCGGTTACAACCACTGCAAGTACCGTTCCGGCCACAACGGCCGCCCCTACCAGACCTACCACGAGTAAACCGGCTACGACCACTGGACCGCCCAGTCCTACGCCTGGCTTGCCCGGTCCGATTAGCCTGGGCCAGCCTTTTGACCTGAAGGAAGGCCAGAGTGCGACCCTGCCCGGCAGCAATCTAACGGTGAAATTTGCCACAATCAGCGAGGATTCACGCTGTCCCGACTCCAATCCAAAAACGGGTAAATCGGTGGCCTGCTTCTGGTCAGGGCAGGTTACAGCCAATATTGAGGTTAGCGAGAATAGCGGGACTGCCCAGACGGTCAAGCTGACCCTGCCCGGTTCCGTAAACACGAAAACAGTATCAAAAGACAAAGTGGGAAATTACCAGCTTGAAGTAAAGCAGATTCTACCGCACGCTATCATTGATGAGGCCATTGCGCCCGGCGATTACATCGTTACCCTGGTGGTTACAAAAGCTTAAGTAAATAAAAAGCCCTGCGAATTGAAATTCCGGGGGGCTTTTTATTTTGGGCGAAACCGGCGCTTTAGCCGGTAATTTCACCAGCCGGAACCGCGCCAGCGCCGACGGTATCAGCGCCCTGTTCCTGGCGGCGGAACTGGCTCATATAGAGGTCGTAGAAAGTACCTTTGGCGTCCAGCAGTTCCTGGAAATTGCCTCGCTCCACAATCCCGCCATCCTTGAGGACCAGAATCTGATCGGCGTGTTTGATGGTGCTAAGGCGGTGGGCCACTACAAAACTGGTCCGGCCTTCCAGCAGCTTTTCAAGGGCGGCCTGGATAAGCCGCTCGGTGCGGGTATCCACGCTGGAAGTCGCCTCGTCGAGTATGAGGATACGCGGGTTTACCAGGGCAGCCCGGGCGATAGCGATAAGCTGGCGCTGTCCCTGGCTCAAACCCCGACCGCGTTCGCCCAGGACCGTCTTGTATTTGTCAGGCAGGCGTTCAATCAGGGTATCGGCGCGGGCTAATCGCGCCGCGGCAACCACATCCTCATCGGAAGCGTCCGGGCGGCCAAAGCGAATGTTGTTCATAACCGTGTCGCTGAACAAAAACGAGTCCTGCAAGACAATGCCAATCTGTTCACGCAGGCTGCTGCCCGTGATGTCGCGAACATCGCGGCCGTCAACCATAACCCGCCCGCCGGAAACATCATAGAAACGCGGAATCAGGTTAATAATGGTCGTCTTACCAGCCCCGGTCGGTCCGACAATCGCAATGGTCTGGCCTGGTTTGGCTTCAAAACTGACGCCCTTGAGGACCGGTTCGCCTTCTTTATACTCGGCCCGCACGTTGTCAAAGACCACCTCACCCCGGATAGGCGGCAAATTCGGCGCGCCCGGTTTATCCTGAATATCCGGCGCTTCGTCCAAAAGGCCGAAAATCCGTTCGGCCCCGGCGATAGCGCTCTGGATATTGGCCCAGAGCATCCCGATTTGCTGGATAGGCATGTTCAGGCGCTGGATATAGGCCAGGAAGGTAATTACCAGGCCGAGCGAGATAACCGTACCGAGCAGGCTGCCGTTGTCCAGAAGGAAGAAGCCGCCCACGCCCACTACGAGGGCAATCGAAACATAACCGAGAGCTTCCAGGGTAGGGGCCAGGGCGCTCGTCCAGGCCACCGCCTTGATATTGGCGTCGCGGTTGTTGGCGTTTACGGTCTTGAAAGATTCAATATTTTCGCCTTCCCGGCTGAAGGCCTGGACCTCACGCACGCCGCTGATGCTTTGCTGCAACTCGGCGTTGACATTACCCATCTGGACGCGACTGCGGCGGAAGGCTTTACGGGCCTGGCCCGAAAACCAGTTTGTCGCCAGCAGCATAAACGGGAGCACAATCAGGCTGACCAGCGCGAAGGGAAAACTCCTGGTCAACATATTGTAAGCGACCCATATAATAAGCAGGATACCGCTCACCACGTTTATGAGGGCGAAGCTAATAGCCTGCTGGATGGTCTCCGAGTCGTTGGTGATACGGCTCATCAGGTCGCCGACTTCGTGCCGGGAGTAATAGCCGAGCGATTGACGTTGAAGGTGCTTGAACAGGGCTACCCGGATATTCTTAAGGACGTTCTGACCGGCCCAGGCCATCGAAAGAAAGGTCAGGCCGGTGGCAAGCGCTCCCAGGACAAACAGCCCCGCCAGTTTTAGTACCAGGCCCAGCAGACCGCCGATGCGTCCCGAAGTTGAGAGCCTCGCCGCGTCGGGGTCGTACCAGCAGTTGGGAGAGGTGGCGGCAGTAGCCTGGCCGGGTATAGCTACGCCGGTCTGGCTGGAAGTGCCGGATACCGCCGGGGTTATATAGCAGTCAACCGCCTGGCCGGTCAGGTCAGGGGTCAGAACCTGGCTCCAGGTCGAAAAGATAATTAACAGCCCGGCCAGGAGTAAAATAAACCAGTAGGGTTTGAAATAGCCGCCAAACCGCCGGAGGGTTTCGCTGGTCTTTTTGGGTTTTGAAGTCTCCCGGTTTAGCAGCATGCCTGGATTGCCAAACATTTTACGCCTCCTGTCCTATCATCGCGGTAGCGGCTTCTTCGTTCAAGTTCACGTCCTCAACCAGTTGAGACTGGTAAATCTGGGCGTAAATTTCACTTTCTTCCATTAATTCTTCGTGAGTTCCCCGCGCCACGATACTGCCTTTTTCAAGCACCAGGATAAGGTCGGCGTTGAGGACGGTACTGATACGCTGGGCGATAACCAGGCTGGTGCGGTTTAGCATCAACAGGTCAAGGGCTTTCTGGATTTTGTATTCTGTAACAAGGTCAACGCTGCTGGTCGAGTCGTCCAGGATAAGGATACGCGGGTCTAGCAGCAGGGCGCGGGCGATAGCGATACGCTGTTTCTGGCCGCCGCTAAGGGTCGAGCCAAGCTCGCCGACCGAGGTATCGTAGCCCTGGGGGAAGGTCATGATAAAGTCGTGAGCCGCCGCCGCTTTAGCCGCCGCCTCGACTTGCTCCTGGGTCGCGTTGGAACGGCCAAAAGCGATATTGTCCCGGATGGTGCCGGTAAACAGGTTCGTTTCCTGCAGGACGATCCCGATTTGCTTGCGGAGCGAGTCAATCGTCAGGTCGCGCAAATCGTGGCCGTCAATCAGGACTGCGCCCTGGGTCGGGTCGTAGAAACGCGGGACGAGGTTGATAATACTGGTTTTGCCGCTGCCGGTTGCGCCCAACAGCGCGATAGTCTGGCCCGGTTTAGCTTCAAAGCTAACGTTACTAAGCACCGGTTGGGTACTGCCGGGATAGCTAAAGCTGACATCTTTAAATTCGACGTAGCCCTGGATGGCCGGGATAGGCTGCGCGCCCGGTTTATCCACGACATCGCTCTGTGCGTCCAGGATTTCAAAGATACGATTGGCTGAAGCCGAAGCCTGGGCCATCTGGGTGATAATCATACCGAGTTGGGCCATCGGGAAGAAGATAAAAGCCAGGTAGAGGCTGAACTGCTGCCACTCGCCCAGCGTCAGGGTCTGGTTAATAATCTGGGTGCCGCCAGCGTAAAGAATGAGGGTCTGGCCCAGGTTGGCAATCAAGAAAATCAGCGGGAACAGAAAGGTAAAGACCCGCGAAATCGCTAATTGCTGGTTAACCAGGTTGGTCGCGGCCACCTCAAACTTGGCCTGCTGGTCTTTCTCCCGTGAAAAGGCTTTGACGACCTTGATACCGGCCAGGTTCTCCTGCAAAATAGTGTTCAAGGCCGAAAGCTTCATCTGAACCTTAAAAAAGAGCGGCTGCGCAACCGCCCCGAAGACGAAGAAGACAACCATCGCAACCGGCAATATCGGCAGCACGACCAGGGTCAGGGCGACATTCGTCGCGAAAAGGATAATCAGCGCGCCTACCAGCAGCACGACCGCCGAAAGGGTCATAATAAGACCCTGGCCCAGGAATAACCGCACTTTTTCAACGTCATCGGTGGCGCGAATCATCAACTGACCGGTCTGGTTGCGGTCGTGATAGCTGAACGAAAGGCGCTGAATTTTCGCAAAGAGGTCGTTGCGAAAATCATAGGCCACGCTCTGGGATAACCGCTCGGCGTTATAGTTTTGCAAGAACGTGAAGATGCCTTTGACCACCGCAAACCCGATTACCAGAAGGGAGGCTATTAACAGCTTGGAAGTAGTATTGTGACCAAACTCAACAACCTGCGCGTGAGAATAGTTCAGGGCTTTCTCGATTTGCGGCTGGAAAGCGGTGGGGGCCGCCATTATCTTCTGGGCAATTACGCCATTAGTAACGGTATCAATAATATTTCGGACGAGCGTGGGAACCACTAACTGCGCCAGGGTTGCCAGAATCAGCGAACCATAGGCAACAACCATGATCCGGGGGTAATGTCCCAGGTAGACGCTGGCCCGCTTTAACCCGGCAAGGTTCATTTTTGGCCGGGCGGGTTTCATTGGTTTTACCGCCATTATTATGACCTTTCGAAAAAGCTTTTAAGTAATAAATTTGAGTTCACTACTACCGCCCAAACCGGTAGAAAGTTTTTTAAGTCAGGAGAAGTTAAATTCCCCGGATACCGTTGAATAGAATATCGACAACAGTGCGGGCCAGTTTCTCCGGCTCCATCCCGGTATCACCTCGGTTCGCGTGAGCCTGGAGATGAAGGCTGCGCCCCAGAGAAAAGTTCATGCCGCTGAAAAGGGTCGCCAGCAGTTCAGGTGAGACTACTTTTGTTATCTCCCCATTGGCCGCGCCTTCCTGGAAAACTTTGGTGACAGTGGCGGCGTAATCCCCACCAAAGCGGTGCCAGAACTCACCCCGGCTACGCTCATCCTTAAGCTGGACCGAAATATCTCGCATCAACACCGGGAGTGCCTCATTACCGGCCGTCAGAAAGTACATCGTCAGGGCATAAAGCCGGTCTTGAATACAAAGGCTGCCGCTAATAGCCTGCTCCATGCCCTGTTTGCGCTCGTCAAGAATATTCTCTAGAACAGCCAGGAATAAAGCTTCTTTGCCATCGGGAAAATAGTAATAAAGTGCCGCCGGGGTAATACTGACCGCCTCGGCAACATCTTTCATTGAAACGCCCTTAAAACCCTTCTCCTTGAAGAGAATTATGGACGCATGAATAATGCGGTTACGAGTTTCAAAGTCGGACGGGTCTACACCCGCGTCTTTGAGATTTAATTTTTTTGGCCGGCCCATCAGGTTTTTATTTCTCAGGGAAATTTACTAAACGCTTATTTAATTATTCGCTCCGATTGTAACCTGCTTTTCCAGGCGAGTCAATCTCTGGAAACGTTAGAATTTTGTTTGTAAAATATTCCAGCTTTTCAAAATGTTACCGGCAGTATTATATAATATAAACAGCTAATTAATCAATACCTTTTTATAACGATTTCCTGATTCCCTGCTGCAAATTTACAAGGGCTATGTAAATTCCTTTCCAGGATACACCTCTAACGGGCTTAAAACATCCCGCGTGGGTACAGTTGCCTTACTGTCCAAAAGGACGGTATTTTGCCCTTTTAGCCGCTACTTTCCAGAGTTACCAATAACTAAGAGCTTTTCGACCCGACCGATTGCCGATTTACATTTCCTCCAGGGGCAGGCTGTGCTATCATCCAAAAACTTACACAGAAAGGATATATGAATGAGCAAAGAAAAAACCCTTGATGGGCTATTCCGCTGGCGTTGTATCGGTCCTTTTCGGGGGGGCCGGGTCGTGGCGGTCAGCGGGAGTTATAGCGAGCCGAACACTTTTTACTTTGGGGCAACTGCGGGCGGCCTCTGGAAGACCATTGACGCCGGGATTTACTGGCGGCCCATTTCCGATGGATTTTTAACCACTTCCTCAATTGGGGCCATCCAGGTCTCCCCTTCCGATTCAAATGTAATTTACGCCGGGACCGGCGAGACCACTATTCGGATTGATGTCTCGCACGGTGACGGTGTTTATAAGAGCGTGGACGCTGGAAAGACCTGGCAAAACATCGGATTGCGGGATACTCGCGCCATCGGCAAAATCAGGATTCACCCGGACAATCCCGATATTGTGTGGGTGGCAGCCCTGGGTCATCCTTTTGGACCGAACAAAGAGCGGGGTGTTTTCAAGAGTGAGAACGGCGGTAAGGACTGGCGGCAGGTGCTGTATGTCAGCGACAAGGCCGGGGCGGTTGACCTGAGCCTGGACCTGACTAACCCCCGTATTATGTACGCCTCAATCTGGGAGGCTTACCGCAATTTCTGGCAAATCAGCAGCGGAGGGCCGGATAGCGGCCTGTGGCAAAGCACCGATGGTGGCGAGACCTGGCAGAATATCGGCCAGCGGCAGGGCTTACCGACCGGGATACTGGGTAAAATCGGTGTGGCGGCCTCGCCGGCCCGGCCCGGACGGGTCTGGGCGCTTATCCAGCACGCCACCGAAGGCGGCCTTTACCGCTCGGACGACCACGGCGAAACCTGGCAAAAGACTAACGATGACCAGAACCTGCTTTCCCGCGCCTGGTATTTCACCCATATTACGGCCGACCCGGTTGACCCGGATACGGTTTATGTCAACAATTTAAGCTTTTACAAAAGCAACGACGCCGGTAAGACCTTCTTTGAAATGCCTACTCCCCACGGTGACAACCACGATTTGTGGATAGACCCGAAGGACAACCAACGGATGATTCAGGCTAATGACGGCGGAGCCAATATCTCGCTCAACGGCGGCTTTTCTTTCTCGTCTATTTACAACCAGCCGACCGCCCAGTTTTATCACCTGGCAACCGATAACCGGGAACCTTATACGGTCTTTGGCACCCAGCAGGATAATTCAAGCGTCGCGGTGCCGAGCCGCAGTTCGGGGAGCGCTATCACCTGGGCCGATGGCTATATCGCGGGGAGCGGCGAGAGCGGCTATATCACGGTCCGGCCCGACAATCCGAATATTGTCTATGTCGGGGCTATCGGTTCGTCGCCCGGCGGCGGTAACTGCTTGCAGCGTTACGACCACTCCACCCGCCAGATTCGCCTGATAACGACCTGGCCCGAAAGCCAGCGCGGGCACGGCGCGGAAGAACACAAATACCGCTTTGCCTGGACTTACCCGATTGTAATTTCGCCGCACGACCCGAATGTCCTTTACGTGGGCGGTAACAGAATCTTTAAGACTACCGACGAAGGCCAGAGCTGGGAAATCATCAGCCCCGATTTGACGAAGGCCGACCCTGAAACGCTTAAACCAAGCGGCGGGCCTATCAACAAAGACGCTGTGGGAGCCGAAATATACGCGACGGTCTTTGCCTTTGCCGAGTCGCGTTTACAAAAAGGCTTGCTCTGGGCCGGGTCGGACGATGGGCTTATCCACATCAGCCAGGATAGCGGAGGAAGCTGGCAAAACATCACGCCGCCCGACTTCCTCGAACATACGCTGGTTAGCGGCATCGAGCCATCTCCTTTTGAGGCAGGTACAGCTTATGTGGCGGCCACTCGTTACAAAGTGGATGACTACCGGCCCTATCTGTTCGTCACCCGCGATTTTGGGACAAGCTGGCAAAGACTGGACGATACCCTGCCGGACAACAGCTTTACCCGCGTAATCAGGACCGACCCAACCCGCCAGGGACTGCTCTACGCCGGGACCGAAACGGGCATCCATGTGTCATTCGATGACGGCCAGAACTGGCAATCTTTCAACGGAAACCTGCCGGTGACGCCTATCTTTGAAATCCTGGTTAAAGACTCCGATTTAATAGTGGGGACACACGGCCGCTCAATCTGGATTCTTGACGACCTGCAACCCATCCGCAAGCTCGCCGAAGGCGTAGAAACAAGCCCGGCTTACCTGTCGGCTCCTCGTGATACCACAAGGGTGCTGCCGGGGGTAGAGTGGAGCACCCCCGTCGAAGACCTGACCAACTACTTCACGCACGGTGGCGGGGCTTACCTGGGGAAGGCGACCCCTGACGGCGAACGGATTCACACTTACCTGGACGCGGGCGAGAACCCGCCAAACGGGGCTATCATTACTTACTGGCTGGACGAAATTCCTAAAGAACCGCTCCAACTCACCTTTAAGGACAAAGACGGCCAGGAAATTGCAGCCTTTTCAAGCCGGAAATCGGACGACCCGGCCATTTCCAAAGAACTGCGCGCCCCGGTCCGCAAAGGCTGGAACCGCTTTATCTGGAACTTGCGCCACGCCAGTCTGCCTAAAATTGAGGGGACCGACCCGGTGTCGGAAAGCGCCGTTGAAGGGCCGATGGTCGCGCCGGGCGACTTCACCGTGACGCTTAAGACAGGCGAAACCGAGCTTTCACAGCCGTTCAAAGTGGTCAAACCGGCCAATCTTCCGGCGACCCAGGCGGACCTGGATGCCCAGCACGACCTGCTTTTGCGGATCCACAAACTGCTTGGCCGGATGGTCGAATACATCAACAAAATGCGTGGTCTGCAAGCGCAGTTGGACGATTGGGCCAAACGAGCGGAAGGCCTCGAAGATGGTAAAGACCTGGCCGGTGAAGCTAAAAAACTCAGCCAGCAAGTGCTGGACATCGAGAAAACTTTCCAGGTTCCGGATTTGCGGGACGGGTGGGGCGACGCGATAAATAACGGCAGCCGCTTATTCGAAAAGCTAGGCGACCTGACCGGGTCCGTTGCGCTAGGAGATTACCGCCCGACCGATGCCGCCGAGGAGGTCTACCAGGAATACAAGACCGAGATTGAAAGCCAGTTCGCTATTTTCGATAAACTGGTGGCGGAAGAGTTAGCCGGGTTCAACCGGAAGTTAAAGGGGTCATCGGTAGGACTGATGCTGGCCTGAAAAATTAATTCGGGAAGCGCGGCCGGTTGAGAAAAGTTGGGGAGTTTGTAACTATTCAGCCACCCGGCTTTAAGTTGGGGGAGGGAATTTTTCCTGACCGGTTCGGACTGGCATCGGGAATACAATTCCCTCCCACAGGGGAATAATTACGGGAGTTTTTGAAAAAGGAGATTGTATTATGCATGAACTTTTCCCGATTCTGGGAGGAATGGTAATTGGAGGGTTGGCCCTCTTGATTCGCAACATCCCCCTGCGTATAGTCGCCTTTTTAGCGGGCTGCGTCCTGATAGGGGTTGCGGCAAGCTGGCTGAGCGGCGAACTGGAAGAAAGTTTTAACTTTATTTCGTTTGATATGCTGGAAGTATTCCTGGGCGGAGCAGTGGCGGTCGTAGCGATTACCATTTTGATGCGCACCTCTTTCGGGCGCAACCTCTTTAATCGCGGCAATCGCCAGCTTTAAGCCTGGAATTTAATTGCGGTTGAGGTTTAAAAGGTCATACTCGTTCAGCCCTAATAGCTTTTCAGCATTGTCGTAGGGCTTGAAGTGGAACGGTTGTGAGCTTTCGTAAATTTTGACGCAATTCCGCCCGGCGGTTTTGGCCTGGTAAAGGGCGTGGTCGGCCAGAGGCAACAGTTCGTCAGCAGTAACAGCGTGTACGGGATAGACCGCAATCCCGGCTGAAAAAGTGGCCTGCAAGGTTGTTTCACCGCAGGTCACTTTTATATTTCCAAAAGCCAACCGCAACTGCTCCACCAGCTGGTAGGCGTTTTCCACCCTGCTGCCGGGCATAACAAGGACAAATTCCTCGCCGCCATAACGGCAGGCAATATCGGAAGAGCGGGTTTGCTCCTGCAACAGGCGGCCCAGGTTTTGCAGTATAACATCGCCGGTCTTGTGGCCGAAACTGTCGTTGATATTTTTGAAGTTATCAATATCCAGCATAACCAGGCTTAAATAACCACTGCCCCGGTTAACGGTGGCTACTTCGCGCTGCAAGGTTTCGTCAAGGTAGCGTCGGCTGTAAAGTCCGGTCATGCAGTCTCGAATCGCATCGTCACGAAGTTTACCCTGTAACTGTTCAATTTCCACCAGTTTCGCTTGCAACTGTTCGTTCGCCAGGCGCAATTCTTCCGCCGCCACCTTCTGGGCGGTAACATTACGCAATAAAAACAACGGTCCGAGGGGCCATTTGATGGCCGTTTTTCAGGGAGTAACTACCAGGTCATAGGATTGTGGCTGGACGTTTCCGTTTTCAAAGCGGGTTTCTAGTTTAATTAAAAATATGCTTTGCGCCTCCTTAAAAATTAAAAGCCCCCGGCAGCTTTCAACCGGCCGGGCCAACTTAACGGACTAACTTGCCATCTGCGACTGAAGCAAAAACCTGTTCACCGGGCGTAATGGCGGCCTGGCCGTTAGTGGCGTCAGTAATGAGGGCTGAATAAGCCTCAAACTGCTCGACCGGAGCCAGCGCTATAACCGCGACCCGGTCCTGGTAGTCGGTGTGGTCAATAAAATAGCCGCCGCCCAGGGTTTCGTTCTCGACCCGACCAAGCCAGGTGTAATCAATCTCAACCCGCACCGTCTGGAAAAGCGAACGGGTCACGACACCCGCCGCCTGTAAAGCTGCTCCAGCGGTTTGCCCATAGGCCCGGATGAGACCGCCCGCGCCTAAAAGAGTGCCGCCAAAGTAGCGGGTTATAACGACAACGACATTTTTCAGGTTTTCTTTCTTGATGACTTCCAGGATTGGCCGCCCAGCGGTCCCGGCAGGTTCCCCGGCGTCATTCGACTTTTGAATTTCGTCGTTAAAACCAAGCTGGTAAGCGTAGCAATTATGGTTGGCATCCCAGTGTTTCTTTCGAATACCCTCGATAAACCGGACCGCTTCGGCTTCGGTCTCGACAGATTGGGCGTGGCCGATAAACCGGGACTTTTTTATGATAATGGTAGCCTCACCCGGCCCGCGTAGAGTTCTGTAAGCGGTCAGCAACTGTATTTTCTTTCTTGTTTCAGCTTTTAAATTATTTAAATGATTGTAGCATACCCAACCAATAAAATTTGTATGTTTACAGTATAAGCGATTGTGAAGTTTCTATCCTTACAGGGTATAATAGGGGAATGACAGAGCAAAGTATTAAATACGAACTCAATCCGGCGGTTTCAAACGAGGATTTGAGCGAACTGTACGCTCTCGGCTGGGAAAGAGACCGCGTGGTGGTCTACGACTTTCAGCCTACCCACGAGCGGAGCCTGGGCTTTTTCTGCGCTTATTCCGGCGACAAACTGGTGGGTTATGTAAACCTTGCCTGGGATGGCGGGGTCCACGCTTTCCTGCTCGACCCGACCGTTCACCCGGCTTTCAAGCGGCGCGGCCTCGGGCGGGAGTTGGTCCGCCGCGCCATCGAGCTTGCCCGCGCAGGCGGCCTGGAATGGGTCCACGTAGATTACGAACCACACCTGGATAGTTTCTACAAAAGCTGCGGCTTCAAGCCGACCCTGGCAGGTCTTGTCAACCTGAAAGAGTAAATCAAATAAAATTGCCGTCTTTCATGGTCAGGGTGCGGTCCGAACGGCTGGCGACTTTAGGGTCGTGCGTGACCAGGATGACGGTCAAGCCCATGTCGCGCCGCAACTGCTGAATCAGGTTTAGAATTTCCTCGCCGCGTTCGCTGTCCAGGTTGCCGGTAGGTTCGTCGCCCAGCAGCAGGGCCGGTTGGTTCGCCAGGGCGCGGGCAATCGCCACGCGCTGCTGCTCGCCGCCCGAAAGCTCTTTAGGTTTGTGGTTGAGACGGTGGCCCAGGCCGACCAGGTCGAGCAGTTCTTTGGCGCGTTTTTCCGGCTTGAAACGGCTCTTGTCATCGAATTGGACCGGCAGCATAACGTTTTCGAGGGCGGTCAGGGTCGGCACCAGGTTAAAGAACTGGAACACGAAGCCGATAGTCCGGTTGCGTACATCAGCCAGTTTATCCTCGCCAAGTTTACTGATTTCCTGCCCGGCCAGGACAATTGAACCGCCGGTCGGGGTATCCAGGCCGCCGATAAGACCAAGCAAGGTAGTTTTACCTGAACCGGACGGCCCCACAATCGCCACAATCTCGCCCGGCTGCACGCTCATATTCACGCCCTTGAGGATAGCCAGTTTGTCCCGGCCCATCGGCAATTCCTTGACAAGGTTACGCACTTCCAATATAGGGCGCTGTTCCAGCACCGGGTTGGGCTGTAAAGGCTGGTTTGGGTTGCTAATTGGTTGCAAAAGCTATTTTTCCCTTCTAAGTTTCTTTGCTTGGCTTACTCTCTTAAATTCTCTGCCTGGTTTACTCTCTTTACCTTCTAAACCTATGAATAACCCTTTACGTGTAACTGCTTACTCGTAACGCAATACAACCAGGGGCTTTTCCTGGACCGCGCCCCACGCGCTGACCAGGGTCGCGGCAATCGCCAGACCGGCCCCGAGGGCCAGCAGCAGCACAGCGGTTAGCGGCGACCAGGTGATGCTGATTATAGCGGCCCGGCTGCCTCTTGAAGTAGCGTTTACCAGCACCGGAATCAGTAAGGCCAGGATGATGCCGGTCCCGACACCGATAATGCCGCCGAGCAGACCTACCAGGCTGCTTTCCCAGATTAGTATGCTAAAAACGCGCCGCCGTTTAGCCCCGATAGCCTTCAAAACACCGATTTCGGTGCGCCGTTCCAGCATGGCCAGCGCGACATTGTTGGCAATCAGAATGGCCCCGCTAAAAAGGCTTAGCAAGCTTAAAAGCAAAGGAAAGGCCAGAATCTGGTCTAAAATCCGGGAGAAAGTGTCGAGCAAATCGCCCAGGTCAAAGACAAAACCGCCTAATAGTTTACTTTGGACCTGGTTCAGGGTTGTTTTTATCTGGGCGCGGTCCACCAGCATATAGAGAATACTGAAACTACCCCCCGCCGCGCCGACCATATTATAAGGCGCGACCCAACCCCGCTCAAACTGAATAGTGGTGCTGACCGGCGTGATAATGCCGATTATCTCGAAATCCAGGGTCTTCTCGCTGCCGTCCCCGACCGTGCGCGTTCTGGGACCAAGCTGGCCGCCGCTCAGGTTGCTGCCAGAGATGGAGAGATTAACCTTATCCCCCGCTTTAAGACCGTATTTGGCCGCCTCGTCCTGGTAAACCAGCAGGACCGGCTTATCCATGTCCCCTGGGGTGAAATCGCGCCCGCTCACCACTCGCACCGGCCCGTTCGGGCTGACGCTGACCCCCCGCGCCAGGGTACGCCCGCTAAGAGAGATGCGCGACGAAAAAGAATTAGAGTCGAACGGTTTACCGTTGATTGTGTTGATGGAAGCCCGGCCGTTGGTGCTGGCGAAGACCTGCTTGACGCCGGGCGTGTTCTGTTCCAGGCTGGACTGAATCTGCGGGGTCTGCCCACCGACCAGGTTCAGGGCAATCACGTTAAAGCCCAGGTGCAGGTCAAAAGTCTCCCGGAAAGAGGTCTTGATGCTGTCCGCGATTATAACGATAAAACTGATGAAAAAGAGGCCGATAGCCATAACCAGCAGAGTTGTAGCGGTGCGGCCCCGGTGGCGGCTGAAACTGCGCAAGGCCATTTTAAAGCTGGGGCCAAACGGCGCGGGCAACTTCCCGGTAAGAAAGACCACCACGTACATCAGGGCGGTCATCAACAGGCAGACGAACATGGTAATAAAGCTGACAATCAGGCCGAGTTGGATGTCGTGCAGCAGCACCCCGGCAACCAGGCCCAGGGCAAGGGTCATTAGCAGCAAAAGGCCAACCGAGGCCGGGCCGCCAATCCGGGGCAGGGCGCTGCTTTGCTGGCGCAAAACCACCGCCGGGCGAACCTTTCCGGCGGCGTAAGCGGGCAAAAAGCCAAAGACCCCGGCGGTCACAGTGCCGACCAGCAGCCCGATTAAAATCGGCTGCGGGTAAATACCCCAGTTAAGGGGGCGGAAGAATAGCCCTTCAGCCACCCCTTTGATACCGTAACCCAGGGCCACCCCCAGGACCACCCCCAACACGCTTCCCATCACGCCCAGCATCAGGGCTTCAAGCGTGAAAATGGTAAGGGTCTGGCGGGTCTTGAGGCCCAGCGCCTTTACTGTCGCGATTTCGGTGGTGCGCCGCCCGATGACTACCAGCATAGTATTGACTACGCCAATGCCGCCAATCAAAATCGCCAGCAGCCCCACGTATGAAAGTAAATCCTCGACATAGACCAGATTGTCGGCCAGGGTCTGCTGGAGTTCGAGAGCGGTGGTAACGTTGGAAAAGTGGAAGCCGTAATAATCCGGGTTGGAAGAGTCGGTCCCGCTGAAGGTCTCAAGCTGCCCAACCAGGCGGGCATTATCCGCGCCGGGCAGACTTTTTAAGTAGACCGAAAGGTTTTGGCGAGTAGTGGAAGCCAGGAAGCTATCGGCGGTGGACCGGGAAGCGATGCCAAAGCCAAAGACCAGCCCGGCGTCAATGGTGAGGCCGGGAACATCCGGGCTGACCTCACCCACGATTTTTACCCTGGCCGACCTCCCGGCGCTGTCCGCATCGGTCGAGAAGGCCGCCACCTCTATTTCCTGGCCGAGCTTGTAGTCGTTCTTCTCCCAGAGATTCTTGCTTAGCACAATTGTGTTTGGCTCGGAAAGCAACCGGTTCAAATCACCGCCGGAAGGCTGCAGCAGCGTAACTTTGCCGTAGAGCGGAAATTTGTCCGGCTCAATGGCGTAGAGCGTCGGCGGAAAACTGAAGTAGCCTTTAATCTGGAAGGTATTTTTACTGAGGAAGGTATAATCTGTAATAGAGCCGTCCGATTTAAGACGCTCCAGAAATTGCCTTTCGGGATCGGCAAGGTTAAGTGAGTCGGTGGCGGAGGAGAAAGTGGTCGCAATCACGTCACCCCCGGCCCGCGACTGGATGTCGCCAATGAGGGTATCTTTGATGCTCACGGCCAGGGATTGCAAGGCTACCAGGGCCGCTACGCCGACCGCCACGCAAAGGATGGCAAAGAAGGTGCGTTGGCCGCCCCGCTTGACTGACCGGGCGGCGTATTTAAAGTAGAAGTCAAGTCTTTTCAACGGTTACTCCGGTGGCAGATTATAAAATAACTCTTGCAAGTAATAATTATAAAGAGGCCCAAATGTTTCAACTAATATTTTTGTTATTGTTTTTATAATTATTTCAATCTGATTACAATTTGACACTGCTTATTGCCCGATTAAACGAACTGATGCTAAAATAAAACAAGGTGGTTGACTTTACCTTTGCTCCTTTTGCCCACCTTAAACTCGGGCTTTAAAATTTTTACGCCTTTTACACCATTAAATGAGTTAGATAGCTTTATGTCAAACTCTGAACAGGACCCGGACAATACTCTTGTGAATAAACTTTCAGACCAGTTTTCACCGGCACCACCGGACCGGCGGAAGGCTCTTACCACGCCTCTCAGGCCGATCCACGAAGTCAACTCGCCTTATCTGGCCAGCCGCAGCCAGCTTATTGCCGAAGTCGAGCGGCAGGCTCGCGAATTGCGCCTGCTTCACGAAATGCGCACGGCCCTGGTTGGCGTAAATGACCTGGCGGAAATCTATCTGACCGCTGTCGAGAGTATTGCCGCCATCTTTAATTTTGAGTTTGTGAGCGTCTACAGCCTGGTGGATGCCGAACTGCACCTGCAAGCCCAGTTCGGTTACAAACAGTTCTCCGAAGTTGTACCGCTTCATCAAGGCATAATGGGCCGGGCCGCCAATTCCGCCCGGGGCATCCTGATTACCAATGTAAAGCAACAGCCTGAAAATATGTTTGCCTCGCCAGAAGTCACCAGCGCCATCTGCGTACCGCTTGTGGGGCCGGGTAAAGAGGTCTTAGGCACGCTTTCGATTGAATCGGGGCCGGGCCGCACGCTTGACGAACGCGACTACAAGCTGGCGCAGGCCCTGGCGGAACACGTCACGCTGGCGGTGGCCCAGGCGCTCGCCCACGAACGCGAGAAACGCCGCTTTTCCCAGCTAGCTCTGCTCAATCACGTCGGACGCGACCTGGCGGCGGCCCTGGAAGTGGACCAGATTATCGAGCGGATGACCGGACCGGTCCGCCAGAGCTTGAACCTTTATAGCGTCAACATCGGTCTCGTTGAAGGGGACGACCTGGCTTTTATCCTGGGGCCTTCCCAGGCAACCACCGGAACGCGGTACCGCTGGCCGCTGGCAACCACCAATTCGCTGGCCTGCCACAGCGCCCGCACAGGTGAAATGATTGTCGTCCCGGATGTTACGGTCGAGCCGCGCTTCATGCCGCTCCCGGAAATCCCTAACACCAAAGCCGAGGTTATAATTCCGCTACGCTCCAGCGGGCAGATTATCGGCGTGCTGGAAGTGGTCAGCGATGGCTCGAAAGTCTTTGAGGACGACGATATTATTTTACTCAAAACCCTGGCCGACCAGACCAGCGTGGCCCTGACCAATGCCCGCCGCTTTGCTGATTTGCAACGCCAGAGCAAAGAACTGGAAGCGATTAACCAGGCTCTCGCCGAAGCCAACCGCCTCAAAAGTGAATTCCTCTCGAACGTCAGCCACGAACTGCGGACTCCCCTTAACTCGGTGGTCGGCTACGTAGATATGATTCAGTCCGGCTTTTACGGTGATATTCCGGCTGAAATGAACGACCCACTCGAACGGATTTCCCGCAACGGGCGGCGGCTGATGGGCCTGATTAATGACGTGCTGGACCTGGCGAACCTTGAAACCGGGCGGCTTCGCCTGTTGCTGGAAGAAACCAGCACCTCGGATTTGCTGTCGGTGCTGTCCCTGACCGGGCAGACCGCCGCCGAAGACAAAGGTCTGCAATTCTCGGCCAGAATAGACCCGGGTGCGCCCCGCTTTATCCGCACTGACGTCAAACGGCTGCAACAAATCATTGATATTCTTATGTCAAACGCGGTCAAATTTACCTCAAAAGGTGAAATTAGCCTGAGTATCGGGGCGGGTACGATTGGCGACCTGGCCCAGGAGTTAGGCCCGGAAGCGTTCGCTATCTCGGTAACAGATACGGGAATCGGTATTGCCGAAGAAGAATACGAACACATCTTTGAGGAATTCCGGCAGGTAGACGGCAGCAGCACCCGCCAATTCGGCGGCGCGGGCCTGGGTCTGGCCCTGGCCCGGCGGCTGGTCCGCCGCCTGGGCGGTACCATTGCAATTTCCAGCAAGCTTGAGAAGGGCAGCACCTTCACGGTCACGCTGCCCAATCAACCCCTGGAATCACTCTCCATGTAATTATCCCCTGGTATAATCTCTCAATAGCAAATTAAATAAACTTAAACCCCCCTTTAATTTGTGGTACAATTCCCGTCCCTTTACCCTTCGACTTTGGCAGGCCTGAGCTTTAAACTTTACCGGCTGGGGCTGAGCTGAAAAATTGATGCAATTTAACCCGGCGCTATTATGAAAGTTATTAGCATCTTCCCGGTAAGAATACCGGAATAACGCCCAGGAGCCTTTTCGATGCGAAGACCTGACGAAAAAGTTTATGGCGAAACCGGGCCTTTGTTAATCTATGGGCGGGTCAATTCGCTCTTTACCTTTGTCTCGCAGGGCGCAGCCCCGCTTGGCGCGGTACTGGGCGGCGTGATTGGCACCCTCATCGGCTTGCGCCTGACCCTGGCAATCGCCGTTGCGGGAGAATTCACAGCCGGGCTTGTGCTGCTGTTCTCGGCTTTACGCAACTTTGAGGGTATTCCGGCTGAACCTGAACCGGAGCCTGAAATTGATTCCACTTTATCCGGCAAAGCTTAAATTTTGTATAAAAGAGTTTATTGTGATCCTACAGGCTCGAACGATATAAAAACAGTGCGGGCTGGCCTCCTATAGCTGTGACTGCTCCGTCCCGTAAACGAGACGGCTTCTACGGTCTTACACCGAAACTCATCAGCCCATGAGTTATTAAAGTCGTAGACAACCATCGTCCTGTAGGTAGTGAACGCTGACAGAACTCAAG